>JBOIBB010000210.1:0-17101 GCA_050739335.1 Gammaproteobacteria bacterium | reverse complement strand
ACTGGAATTGGTCAGCGCACTGAAATCAGCACTGGCGCCGATATTGTTGGTATCCACGTTGAGCGTCAGGATCGCGCTGCCACTGCCGGAAGTATCGTTGAGCGGCCCGGTCAACACCAAGCCGGATCCGGTGTTAACCGTGGCGCTGCCGCCTTTGAGACTGACCGCGCCGAGTGTGAGCGAATTTTGATCCGACACCTGCACGTTGCCGGTGATGCCGCCGTTGGCAATGACCACGGTGCCAAAATCATTTCCAGCATTGCCGAGCGTGACCGTGCCACCGGTCAGGGTTACCACGCCGCTGTCGGTGAAAGCCCCGGCCTGGGTAACCGCTCCACCTGCCCCCGCGTTCAGGGTTAAATTGTTGACGCCACCCGTGACGCTAGAACCAAAGTTGATGTTGGCGCCGATACCGCCGCCAGTGGTAAGCGCAGAGGTCCTGCCAAAGCTGACCGAGCCGTTGTAATTCTGGGCGCCTCCGGTGCTGAGCCCGGCTGCATTAATCATGGTCGCGCCGTTCACTATCAGACTCGCGAGCGGCGTGCTGCCGCCCACCTGACCGTTAAATATACCGTTGCCGTTGATGCTCAGTATGTCGGCCCCGTCCAGTGCGCCATTGAACGTGACGGTGCTCGCCGTCAGATTGGTGCTTGCCACACCGAGCGCCACCGCGCCGCCATAAATCTGCGTGCCCATCGTATTGATGAGACTCGTGTTGATCGCACTGGCGCCGCTGACCGCGAGACTCACAAGCGCCGTGCTGCCGCCGACGGCCCCGTTAAACGTCGTGGTGCCGCTGCTGTTTGCCGCAAGCGGAAAGTCGCCATCCAGCGTGCTGTTGAAAGTGATATTGCCCGATCCCGCGTTCAATGTGGTTGCCGTGGTGAGCATGGTCGCACCCAGTTTCAAGGGCGTGCCGCTCGTCGCCAGCGCGCCGCCGATGTCGGTCGTCGTCGGCCCGGCACTGGTGTTCACTCCGCCGCTGAACGTGCTGGTGCCCGCGCCGCTGACCAAAGCGACTGTCGAACCAGCACCATTGTTCGAGAACGCCGCCGCGCCGGTAAAGCTGTTGGTTGCGCCGTTGAAGGCGATGTTGAAATTGTTCTCTGAGGTGCTCACCCCTCCCGCACCGATCGCCACGTTGTTGGAAAACGTCACATTGCCACCGGCAGCTTTGTTCAGGTCCAACGTTCCGGCCGCGACCGTGCCCGTGAAGGTATCGGTACCTGCCCCTACCAGCGTTAAGGCATTGCCGCTGCCTGCGACCGATCCACTCAAGGTCAGGGCACCGGTGCCGCCGATGGTACTGGCAGACCCCAAGCTCACTGAGCCAGCGAGTGACGCCGTCCCAGTTCCGGTCAACGCTCCAAGCCCGCCTACGCCCGTGCCGTTCAGCGTCACCGCCTCGGCACCTACCGCCACGTTATTGATATTCAGCGTCGCCCCCGAGGCCACCGTGGTGCCTGCCGCCACACTCCCCAGCGCTGAGGCATTCTGCACCGACAGGGTGCCCGCGCTGATCGTGGTGATGCCGGTATAAGTATTGGCTCCTGAAAATGTCAGTATGCCATTGCCGGTCTTGGTGATGCTGGTGCCGCCAATCGCACTCGAGATGGTCAGGTCGCTCGCCAAGGTTGCATCGCGAGCCACGTTGATGTTGCCGGTGCTGAGCGCGAGTGCGCCGCCCGAGATCAGTGCGCTCGCATGGGCGCTGTTGGTGTTGGAAATGAGATTACCGGTGACAGTCACAGTTATACCAGCCGATATGTTCATCCGACCGCCGTTCAGAGTCAACGCACCCATGCTGGTGGATGCGCCCACGTTCAGGGTACCGTCCGACTTGATGGTGACTGCGGAACTCGGCGAAATCTGGTTGGCATAGCTGCTTGATTGAATAGTGACGGTCGCGGCCGTGCCCGTTCCGGTGCCGATCGTGAGCGGGCCATTGATGCCATACCATCCTGACGAGAACGGTCCGACCACCAGTGCCAGGGTGCCGCTGTTGACGTTGGTGGGTCCGGTATAGAAAGTGTTATACCCGTAAAGCGTGAGGGTCCCGGTTCCGTTCATCACCAGCCCGCCGGTATCTCCCGACACGCCGGCATTCGAGTAAAACCAGGTGTTGCCGGGGCCGGCAACGGTGACGGTATTGCTGCCGATGGTAAACAGGTTGGTGCCGGAGGAATTGCCGATGTAGAGCGTGGCGCCCGCCGCAGCGTTGTAAATCGTTGCGTTGGAGCCGAGCGTCACGTTGCTGTTCCAAGTGTTGTTTCCGGCAAGGCTGACCAGCGCCCCTCGGCCGGTCCCGATCCCATTAAGAATCAAGGTGCCCGCGTTGGTCGTGGTAATGCCGTTCGACATCTGCAGCGCGGCGCCGCTCGCTACCGTGGTACTCGAGGTATTCGCCGCAGCGCCCAGAGCCCCCGAGCTCGTGATGCCGAGAATGCCAGCACTGATTGTGGTCGCGCCTGTATAGGTGTTGGCCCCTGACAGCGTGAGGGTGCCGGCGCCCTGTTTGGTCAGTGCCAAGGCGCCCGCCAAGGTGCCCGCGAATGTGTCCGTACTCGCGTTATTCACCGTGAAGCTCGCCGCCGCACCACTGTCCGTAACCGTGCCCGATCCCGTGACGCTTGCCACCGTCTGGCCAAAGCCCGCCAGATTCAAGGTGGCTGGAGCGTTCACCGTCAGATTCGTACCGGTCGGCAACGAATTCGCAACGCCCTCCGTCAGCGTAGCGGCGGTGACCGTGGTCGCACCTGTGTAGGTATTCGCCTGACTAAGCGTGACTGTCCCAGAACCGTTTTGAGTCAATCCCCCGGAGCCCGAAATAATACCCGCAGCACTTTGGGTAACATTGCTGGCGGCATTCAGGATGAGCGCCGATCCGGCTACCCCGGTGGTGATGCCGGCATTGATGGCAATATTGTTTGCCGCGGTAAGCGTCAGGGTATTTGCGGAAGACCAGGCTATCGGATCAACCACTGTGATATTGCCGGCGCCGGTGCCGGACGGATTGCTGGTGGTAACGACCACGTTTGCAGTTCCCAATGCCGAGTCAAGAATCCCGGTGGTCAACAGTGAATCCTGAATGGCTCCCGAGGCTGCGAAAGTATTGGGATTGCCACCGCTACCGGTGCCGGCACTGTTATTTGTTCCGGTCATGCCTGCCGCGGTGGCATCGACCTGATTTAACGCGATATAAATATTGCTTGGGTCGAGGAGCAGAGTACCCATCTGGCCGCGCGGCGCAGTCGCATTCACAGTGCCGTGGTAATCCAATAAACCCTTGCCGGAGGTTTCGACAAATCCGCCGTTACCTCCGTTCGCGCCACCGCGCGCGGAAATCTGTCCATAAAACTGTGTCGTGTCATTGGCCCAAACTGCCACTTCGCCGCCGTCTCCGGATTGAATTGCGTCTGCACTGATGGTTGCGTTCGGGCCCACGTAAGTTGTCGTCGCGTCCTGCACATTCGGGTTCGCACCGTGAAAATCGCCGCCTACCATCACATAACCACCGCCGCTACCCCCTGAGGCTGTGATCAGGCTGCTATCCAACAAATTCACAGAGGTGCCGAGTACCTGCACTGTGCCACCTTTGCCCGCGACCGACGACACATTTATCTCGCCATTACCTCCTAGCTCACTGGCATTCGTAGATTGCATGACTACGCTACCGCCATTCCCGGAGGTAGCGCTTGCATTCAGCACGCCGCTGTTGACCACATTGCCGCCGCTCCCAGTGAGATAAATCCGGCCGTTGCGATCTTGAATAGCTTGCGCCTGCACGAGACCGGTGTTGTTCACCGCCTGCATGATCACTTGCTCGGCCACGGCGCCGGTCATCACCACGCTGCCGCCGTTCGCGACGATTTGACCGGCATTGGTGACAGCCGCGCCACTTTGCGCGTCCACCATTTGGTGCAGGTCGGGCGCGCTCACGGCAAAACGCATCAGGCCGTCACCGTCGAAATCCACGGTCACCGCCGAACCCGCGGCCAGATTTACCTGACCAAGGTTGGCTACGATCAGGCCATCGTTGAATACGCTGCTGCCAAGCAAATTGATGGAACCGCCGTTGACGGCTTGCAACAGACCATGGTTGACGACGCTGCCGCCCGCCTGCCCCGGAGCCGCGGCAAAATCGAGTTTGCCACTCATGAAATCGTTGTCGCTGATATTGAGCCCGGTGGCAAACAGACCACCGACATTCACGACGGCGGTTTCGCCAAAGAGGATGCCGTTCGGGTTCAGCAGATACACCTGGCCGTTGGCGATGATGCTGCCGAAGATCTGGCTGGGATTTTGACTGAGAATACGATTGAGCGCCGCCGCCGACACCGACGGCTGGTCGAATTGCACCGTGGTTCCGGCCGGCACGTTGAAACTGCCCCAGTCAATGATCAGGCGGTCGGATTGCTGCTGAATCAGCGTGGTTTTCGAATTGGGCCGCGAGATTTTGCCCTTGCCGGCCACGATCTGTCCGCCGGTCGGCCCGGTGGCCACCGCAGTAGATATATATAGAGAGCCACACAGCAGCAGACCCGCTGCCGCAGCCAGACGGCCCGTCCTGCTCCGCGGCATCGCGAGCCGCATTAGCGCGTTCCCCGCAAAAGACATCCCCGGTCCCGCTCCCTCTGCACCAAGACAGCCAAACGCTGATATATGGTCAAATAGAGTTTATCAGGTTGGATGCCACCGCCCGAGAACCCCGCTTCCCCGTGAACGGCAACTTTACCAGCAGGTCTCAAGTTGCTGAATCTCAAGCAAATCCCCGGGTACGCACTTGCATCTCGACGAGCAAGCCCTGGCGCACACCGTTGACACCACCGCGTGCCGCGCCAAAAATCAGAACGTGAAGGTGAGGTCAGCCCAGATCTGATGGGAATCACGGATCGCCGTCGGATCCGTCGCCGAGTTGCCGGGCCGCGCGCCGCCGTTGAGATGTGCCCATTGCAGATCGGCGGTAAAACGTCCCGGCCAGGTGAACTCGATGGCCACGCCATTGCCCTCCACGGCCACGCGTTTGGTGGCCGGGTTTACCGCGTTGTTCAAAATTCCAATGGCCGCATCGCTGAACACGCGCAAGCGCAACACCTGCCCCCAGGTGAATCCGGCAAACGCCGCGTGATCGGCGAACCCCGGAGCCCGCACGCTGTACTCGAGTGAGCCAAACAGACCCTTGTCGGTCAAAAACTGCGACGTGGGCACCGCACGTACGCTGTCTACGCCACCGATCACGAACTGTTCGAGCGAAGTGAGCATGCTCGGCGTGTACTGGCCGCTCAGCCGCAACAGCAACGATTGATTTCGCGGCAGGCTTTTGAACAATTGGTAGTTGGCGGTCACGCGCGTGAAATCCGGCAGCGCGGGCTGGCCGTTGCCGCCGAAGCGGCTTGGGGGCGGCAACACCTGCTTGTTGTCGAGTTGGCTGTCGCTCGGCACGCCAAACATCCCCGCCAGCCCGTGCTCCAGACGCAGCGACGCGGTGCTGATGATGCCGAGGGCGGGATCAATCGAATCGTAGTCGAGTTGCGCGCCCAGCACCGCCAGATCATCGCGTCCGATCACTGTGCCGACGAATTCGGTATCTGCGCGCTTGCGACTGAAGTCCAGCGTACCGGTGAGATTCCGATCGCGGGAGCGCTCGAATGCGTGTTGCAAGGACAGTGTGGCAATTTTCGAGATGCCGCCGATTGTTCCGGGTGCAACGCCCGAGCCGCTCACGTCGAAGGAATTGCGGCTGAGATCCACGACCAGTGTGTTATCGAGGCTGAGAAACGGACGTTGGTAGCGTACGTCACCGAACAGGGTATTTTCCGGCACAAAGGTTTTGAGCGCGGTGACACGCAACATGTCGGCATCACCGGTGAGATTGTTCCAATCGACGGTTCCGATCAGCCGGTTGCGGCCCGTGAACTCGGTCCCTTCATTGTCGACACGCACATTGGCATCGTAGCGACGCTCCTGTTCCACATTCAGGTCGAGGTCCGTGGTGCCCACGTAGGCGCCCGGCGTGAATACCCCGAAGGCGCTCAGGCCGGGATATTGCGCCAGGGTAAGCAGCGCACGTTCGGATTGTTTGACCGTCACCAGACTATCGAGCAGCGGCTGAAACGGGCGCTCAAGCGTGGCATCGGAGTAAAGCTTGTTGCCTTTGGGGACCACTTTTATCAGGCGGCCCTCGAGCACTCGGATGTGCACAATGCCATCGTTGACTTCCTGGGCGGGAATCACCGCCCGCGCCAGAAAATATCCGTGGCGGTGATAATAATCGGCGACTACGTTGGCGACGTCCTGGAGCTGCCCGATGGTCAAACCTTGCAGGCGTTTGAGGCGTTCCGCCTGCAGCTTCTGCACGAACTGTTCGTAGGCTTGACGCTGTGCTTGCGGCGACTCGGTTTTGACCGCGCCTTGCATGAACTGCATGATCTGTGCACGCTCATGCGGCGTGAACCCTTCCGGGCCCTGGGCCTGCAGATTTTGCAGCCGGGTGCGCTCGGCATCGATGAGCTTTTGTATCGCGGCGAAGCGGCGATCCACCGCGGCCTGAACTTCGGCCGGCACGATGCCCGTGTGGCGATTGCCGATCACCCCGGTGACCACGAATTGCCTGACGAACACGCGCGCGCCCTGGGCCGCGCCGAGCGGACGTTCGGTGACCGGCGGAACCGTGAGCTGCAGGTTGGTCTCGGGCTGCGGCAATATCGGTGGCGGCACCACCGGTTGCGCGCCGCCAGGCTGGGCTCCGGCCGGCAACGGTGGGAGCGGCGGCGGCACGGGTGGTGGCGCTGCGTGCACCGCAACGGCGAGCAGCAAACCTGGCAGCGCGCGCAGCAGCACATGTGCCGTTAACAGCCGAAGCGCGCGCATCAACAATTCCCCCGCAAGTGCGCTCCGTGCGGTGACATCTTGGTATTCCCGCGCCCCCGTTCCAAACCAGCCAAGCCCGCGACGGTTCGGCGCTAAGATAACGTTATCCTCCCGGACCTGCAACAATTATGTAAGATATAGGCCTAATCCCCTGTAAACTATACAGAAGGACCTCCAGGGGAGTCCGGGGCGTCGCAAGACAATGATCAAGGGAGATCCTCGCATGTTCAGCGGACCGCGCACCTACGCGTGGCCGATTGCTAGCGACCGTTCCGTGCGACGGGCGTCATGGCATCCGGTGTCCGGCCGATGAGCAACGGATCCGTGCATCTGCACTGGGACTCACAAGGCATCACCAATATCGGCGCCGTACGCAAAATCAACGAAGATGCGTTCCTCGACCGCCCCGATCTCGGCGCCTGGGCCGTGGCGGACGGCATGGGCGGACACGCCGCCGGAGACGTCGCCAGTCAAATCGTAGTGAACCGGCTCGCACAGTTGCCCGCCAACGGCAAACTCAGCAATCTGCTCGACAGTGCCGAAGATCGTCTGCTCGAAGCCAACCGCAAGCTCTTGACGCTCGCCATGCGAGAAAAGGAACGCACCATCGGGAGTACGGTAGTCACATTGCTCGCGCGTGGCCGGCACGCCGCCTGCGTCTGGGCCGGCGACAGTCGCGTGTACCGCATTCGCGGCCGTGCCATAGAGCAAGTCACTCAGGACCACGCGATGATTGAGGAGCTGGTGGCGAGTGGTCTCATAACGCGTGCCGAAGCCGCGAATCACCCGCAGGCGAACCGTATCACGCGCGCCATCGGCGCCATGCCCAGCCTGTTTCTGGATGTGGAACTCTTTGCACTCGAGCCAGGCGACATTTATCTTCTGTGCAGCGACGGCCTGTACAAGGAACTCAGTGACGCGGAAATCGTCCGAACTCTGGGCGGAGACATCCACGCACTGGACCGGCTCATCATGTTCGCGCTGGAACGCGGCGCCCACGACAACGTGACCGTGGCGGCTGTCGAGTTCCGTTCCGGTTGAGTGAGAGCCCGCAGGCGGCACGTGATGAGCGACTTCGAAACACTCCTGCACGAACTCCTGCAAGGCAAGACACCGCTCGCCCCGCTGCGCGCCTGGCTCCAAGAGTATTTCGCAACGCCGGGCAACGATTCCGCGCCCATCGAGGCTGCCATTACCACGGCGCAACGCGCCGGCCTCTCGCAGCCACTCGCTAACGCCCTGCGCAAGCAGGTCAACGCGAGTCTCGGCAATACTGGCACGTCGACTCCGGCGGCGGGCGACACCGAGACCATCACCGCTGCCACGGCCACGACTACGCGCACGCAGCCGGCAAATGCCGCAGCCCCGACCACCACGGCCGTGACCCGCACACAAACCATCACGGACACCGGGCCGATGGAGACCACACCGGATACCACGCGTAGTGCCGCCACCGTCACGCAAACGTCCCCGACTCCGGCCTCGGGTGGCGACGCCGATCCCACGCTGCTGATCAGCAGCACACGTACCCAAGAACCGACCTCAACCGCGGTTTCCGAACGCTCTGGCAGCGGCGCGAGCGACTACGACCCGTTCGCCACCGATGCTACTTCGGTGGCCGCAAGCCACCAGAGCGGACAGGCGCACGGCAAAGGCGGTCATGCGCACGATCGCATCGGCCCAGGCACAGTCCTCAAGCAGCGTTTTGAACTCGTGAACGTTCTGGGTGAAGGCGGCATGGGCAAGGTGTTCCGCGCACGAGATCTGCTCAAAGTCGAGGCCAAGGACAAGAATCCCTACATCGCGGTCAAAACCCTGTCCGGCGATTTCCGCCAGCACCCGGAGGCATTCATGGCGCTACAGCGCGAAGCCAGCAAGGCCCAGCGGCTCGCGCATCCCAATATCGCGACGGTCTTCGACTTCGACCGCGACGGCAGCACCATCTACCTCACCATGGAGCTGATGGAAGGCGAAGAGCTCTCGTCTTTCATCAAGCGCCTGCCGGCCGGAGGGCTGCCGGTGCCCGAGGCCATGAAACTCATTCG
Organism: Gammaproteobacteria bacterium; assembly: GCA_050739335.1. GTDB lineage: Bacteria > Pseudomonadota > Gammaproteobacteria > Natronospirales > REEB76 > REEB76. Next base: position 8,186 of record JBOIBB010000210.1, on the reverse strand, counting down.
CCAGTTGTGCGACGGCCTCGCGTATGCGCATTCCAAAGGGCTGGTGCACTCGGACTTCAAACCCGGCAACGCCTTCATCACCGCAGACGGCACCGTCAAGCTGCTCGATTTCGGCATTGCGCGTGCCTCCAAGACGCGCCGCGATGCGAGCGGGGTCACCACCTTGTTCGATCCGAGCGGCCTGGGGGCACTCACGCCCGCCTACGCGTCGCTCGAAATGTTCGATGGCGAGGATCCCGACCCGCGTGACGACATCTACGCGCTCGCCTGCGTAGCCTACGAGTTGCTCACCGGCAAACATCCGTTCAACAAGCTGTCGGCACCCAAGATCCTGGAAAAGGGCCTGCGCCCGGCGGGCATCGCCAAGCTCAACCGCCGCCAGAACCGTGCCCTGTTCCGCGCGCTCGCGGTCACCCGCGACAACCGCACCCCGAGCGTCGAAGAATTCTGGGAAGGACTGCGCCCCAAGAAAAGCCGGTTGTTCCGCTACACGTTGTTCGCCGCGGTTCTGGTTCTGGTGATCGCCGCTCTCGGCTACAAACCGATGCAGAGCTATTTACGCGCGCACCGCAACAACGCCATGCTGGCCCAGATCAACTCCGGAAGCACCGACATTCCTTCGGCGTTGAGCCAGATCGCCGGCTTTGACCCCGACTCGCAGCGCTTCATACTCGAGAATGGCAAGAACCGCATCATCCGGTATTTCGAATCTCAAGCCGAAGCTTTCGTTAACCAGGGCAACGGTCAATACAATTATCCCGCGGCGCTGGATGAAATTGCACGCGCGGCGCGGTACTTTCCCGATTCGGCGGAACTGGCACAGGAAAAAGCCAGCCTTGAAAGCCGCCGCGCAAACCTGTTGGTGGAGTTGACCAAAGAGTTCAACACGCGCCTCGCCGCCGGCCAAATTCTGCCAGGCAGCACGCCGAGTATCGTGGGCGTAATCCGCACCCTGCGCAGCGCCGACCCTACGAGTCCCTTCCTGAACGACGAGCGTCTCATCAATCAGTACACCCAGCAGGCACGCAAGGACGCGGCCGCCAAGGATTACGCTGCGGCCAGCCAGGTGTTGACGGCGGGCCTGAATTACGCGCCCAACGACGCCGACCTGCTCAATCTGCACGATCAGGTTCGGCGGGAACTGCGCCGCGAGCGTGATGCTCCGGAAATCGCGATACTGCAAGCGCGCCTGCAAACGGCAGCACCGCGCTTGCAAACGCTCGCCGATTACACTGCCGTGCGCGCCGATCTCCTCGAGTTGCACCGGCTCGACCCGGCGGATCCGGTGCTCGCCAAACTGGTCCCCGGGCTCAGCGCGGCACTGCAAACCGCGCTCCGCGCAGACGCGACTGCAAAACAATGGACCGCCGCGGAACAATCTCTGTTTGAATACGCGCCCGTACTCGGCCTCGACGTCGTGTTCGCGCGCCGTGGCGATCTGTCCGAAGCCGAATCCCGGGTTGGCTACCAGCCGCCTAACCCGGCACTGTACGCAGCCAAGCTGCAGGCCGAGCGCACGGCACTCGAGCGCTTGCTCGCGAAGCCGAGCTATAGCCCTGACTGGAACAATCAGGTTGCCACGCTCAGCCGCGAAGTGGCGGCTCTCTCGCAGCCCGCCGATCTCAGAGAGTTCGGCCAGCTCCGCACGGCGGTCGCCGCAAGTTATGTGGAACTTGCGCGGCAACTTACCCGACAGAATCGTTTCGACGCAGCGGCCACGGTACTCACTGCCGGTACGCCCTACGCGCCACATGCTGCGGCCTTGGCGGAAGCCGATCAGGCTCTTGACCAGGCGCGTCAGCGGTTCGCGCAGTTGCAGGCCGAGCGGCTGCGCACCGCACAGGTGGTGGCGCTCGAAAACCAATTTCAAGTCCAGTTGAATGCCGGCCAGATCGACGATGCGCGCAAAATTTACGCGAGTCTGCAGAAGCAGCTACCACCGAACGACAAGTTCTTTGGCAGCGTGGCGCCCCAGGCCTACGCCAACGCCTACCTGAGTCTCGCCCAGGCGCGGGCCGCGAGCGGCGACTTCCACGGTGCCATTGCGCTCGACAACGGCGGCCTGCAATACGCCCCGTTGCCGGCACTGCAGGAGGCGTTGCAGAAATACACGCTCGCCGCTGCGCAAAATGATCTGGTGGCGATGGTGAACAAGCTGCAGCCTGCCGACATGGACAAGCTCAAGAGTCAACTCGCAAAGGTCCAGCAGCTTGAACCCGGCGAGCAGAACCAGTTGCGCGACAGCCTCTACCGGCGGCTCGCCCAGCACATCGAAGAACTCAAGACCGGCAACCTGTTGCTCGCCAACCAGTTGCTCGGTGCCGCGCAAACTGCCTTCCCGCAAAGTCTTATTCTGCGCAACATGATACTGCCGCCGCCGCCCAAGATTTCGCCGTTCGCCGCACCGGGCCGCGCGGCGCTCGCGCAAAATACCTTGAGCAAGGCGCAGGAGGATCTCGAGCAAGGGGAGAAAAGCATGCCGGGCAATGCCGAGCTGCAGCAATTCGCCACGCAGCTCGCGGCCGCGCAGGCCGATGCCGGCCGCTATTTCGCGGCGTATCAGGGTTTCATGCGGGCGGGCGACGCGCAACAGGCTAAAGCCTACCTCGTCGAGGCCATGCGGCTGTGGAATGACAACCCGGCTTATCAGGCGGAGTACCAGCGCAATTTCGCGGTGACGCAACCCGCAATTCAGAGTCCCAACGGCGGCAAGCCCTGCACCGCCGGCCTCGCCGGCTACGGTCAGCAGGGGCGTGCGGAATGTTACGACCTGCTTGGCAACAACCTGCGCGGGCCGGCGCTCGTGGTGGTACCTGCGGGTGGCGCGTTCAAACAGCCCTTTGCGATCGGCAAATATGCAGTCTCGACCGGCGAGGTGAACGACTACTGCGCAGCGACTCGAAGCTGCAAACCACTCCCGGGCGCAGGCGATTTGCCGGCGCGCGGTCTCCCGTTCAGTGAAGTGCAGGCGTACGTCGCTTGGCTTTCCAGCACGAGCCACGAACGCTACTTCATTCCCTCGTATGCCCAGTACCGCTACGCGGCGAGCGTCGCCGACACCAACACCAGCCGTGACTTCAATTGCCAGGTGACACTCGCTGGCCAGATCATCAAGGGCATGGCGCTGGTCAATATCCAGACCGGGCGGCCGAACGCCTGGGGACTGGTGAACTACGTAGGCAACGTGCAGGAGTGGGTACTCGGATCGGACGGTCTCGAGGCGGTAGGCGGCAGCTACCACGACCCGCTATCGCTCTGCAGTGTGGACCTGGTGCGTTCCAGCAACGGGGCGGCTGACCCGCTCATCGGCTTCCGGGTCGGCCGTAATCTCGACCAATGAAAGCTTCGCCGATCCGCGAGCTGGCACGCCGTTATGCAGGCGGCGAACTGAGCCTTGAGGAATACCGCAAGCAGCGCCGCCACATGATCGATGCGGTGTGCGCCGGTACACTCAAAATCGAATATGGCGAGCGCGCACCGCGCAAAGTTCAAAGCCGCAAGCTAGGTTGGCTGGTGGCGCTGCCAATCGTGGTGGTCATTGGCATTGCCATCGGTGCGGCACTGCATTTCGGCGCGCGCTCGCATGCCGAAACCGCCGGGGTGCGCGTCGCGCACAGCCTTGCCGGCGCGCAGTTGTTGCACAGCTTTGCCGATTCCAACGATTGGAGCAGCACCAGTGTCAGCGCGTTCCTGAACGCCTGGCAGAAGCTCCCGAGTGGCGAACGGCAAGCCGCCCGCGCGAGCTACCTGTTTCCGCGCCTCCTCGCACAACTGCAGGAGCAAATCGTCTCGCAGCAGGCGATGCTGGAACTCGCGCCCGATTCCGGCGCGGCCGCCCGCCACTTGGTACAGCTACAGCATCTCGCCGGAGTCCTCAAGGACAGCGCGGACCGCTGAGCGGCCGCACACCTTCGGTGAGTCAGGGCTCGGCCACCAGATAGGCGATCCACGCGGGGTCGGCCTCGCCACGCACGGCCGGACGAAACTCACCATTGCCATCACCGGTTTTCGGATCCGTGCCTTCCATATACACACTCACTCTCGAGAACCCCGCTTCGCCCAGAAGCTCGCGCAATTCCGGCAGCGTCCAGAGCCGCCAGTCGTAGGAAAAAGCGCGCCGCAAGCGCGAGCCGTCGGGAAAGGAAAAGTGGATATGACAGTATGTGTGGCCGCTGACCGGTTCGTATTCCTCCTGCTCCCAAATATAAGTGAAGGCACCAAAGTCCTGGCGTTCCCGCATCTCACGGAAAGCATCGTAGCCGCCATAAGCGTCGAGCAGAAACAGCCCATCACGTGCGAGGCCGGCTCGCACGCGCCGGAAATAACGTCGTAGGATGCGGCGCTGCTTGAAAACCCAGTAACTGAAATTGCAGGCCAACACCAGATCGGCGCGCCGGGTGCGCGCGCGCAGTACGTCGCCCTCGACCAGCCGCAAGCGTCTGCGGGCCGAGGGTGCAAGCTTCGCGAGATTGTGCTGCCGCGCCCAGACGAGCACTGCGTGATTTAGGTCCACGCCCACGGCGATATGCGTACGCTTGCGCCGTACCCATTCACAGGCGGCCAGTGCCGTGCCGCAGAAATCTTCACGCAGCACCCGTGGCGCGCGCTTGCGCCGCTCACGGAACACGCGCTCCACGAATGCCATTTCCCACGCCGGGTCCTGCACCGCGCGTTGATAGAGTGCGTAGCGGTCGGCGCGCTGGGCCTGAGTTGGCTTTTTTGTGGAAGACATGGAACCGCGTGTGGAAGGCTTGCTCATCGGTTGGCGTGCTTCTGGAGCGCGCATTGTACAGAAAGAAGCAAGTGCTGCGTTCCGGGTGCGGTGCTTGGGTGAACGCTTCACTCAGCACGCTGTACGCCGCAGTTCCTCTACGCTGCCTGCTGCAACTCCAGCGGCACGCGTACGGCTTCGATGCCAGCACCGGGCCGCGCGGCGGCTTCGCTCAGCTGACGCCGCCAGCGGCGCGCGCCCGCACAGCCTTGGAACAAACCGAGCGCGTGGCGCGTCATGCGCGCGAGCCCCGTGCCACGCGCAAGCTCACGCTGCAAGTAAGGCAGCCAGGCTTCGAGCACCTGTACTCGCGTTGGCACCGGCGCCTGCGCATCGAAGAACCGCCGGTCCACCTCGGCAAACAGATAGGGATTGGCGACTGCCTCGCGTCCGATCATCACACCGTCGCAGATCGCGAGCTGCGCCTCCATGGCAGCGAGTGCCTTGATACCTCCGTTCACCACGATGGTGAGCTCCGGGAAATCCCGTTTCACCTGCTGCACCCGATCGTAATACAACGGTGGAATCTCACGATTTTCTTTCGGACTCAAACCCTTCAGCCAGGCCTTGCGCGCATGCAGGATGAAGACCTCGCAGCCCGCCGCCGCCACCGTCTGTACGAAGCCATGCAGATGTCCGTAGCTGTCCGCGTTATCCACGCCGAGCCGTGTCTTCACGGTCACCGGCAAGGGGCTAGCGGCGCGCATGGCCGCCACGCAGTCCGCGACCAGCTCCGGTTCCTTCATGAGACAGGCACCGAAGCGCGCCGCCTGCACGCGATCGCTCGGGCAACCGACATTGAGATTCACTTCGTCATAACCGCAGTCGGCCGCGAGCCATGCGCAGGCCGCAAGTTCCAACGGCACGCAACCTCCGAGCTGCAGCGCCAGCGGACGTTCGACCGGATCAAATTCGAGGAACCGCCGGGCGTCGCCGTGCAACAGGGCACCGGTCGTGAGCATTTCCGTGTACAACCGCGCATGCCGGCTCAACAGACGCAGGAAATAGCGGAAGTGACGGTCGGTGTAATCCATCATCGGCGCCACGCAAAGCCGGTACGCTGCTGCACGCGCAAGCGCGCTCATGGATAGATCAGGGTGTGTTTCCACACGTCCTGCTCGCGGTAGTAACGGTCACGCACATGCAGGCGCCCAGGCCGCGACACCCAGAACTCGAGCAGGTCTGGCGCCACGCGGAATCCGTGCCAGTAATCCGGCCGCGGCACGGGACCGTCAGCAAATCTCTTTTCGTAGAAGGCCACGCGCTCTTCGAGTTCGGTGCGGCCGGTCAAGAGCTGCGATTGGCGGGACGCCCAGGCGCCCAACTGGCTCTGACGCAAGCGCGTTACCCAATAAGCGTCCGATTCGGCCGCACTCACCGCTGCCACGGCGCCCTCGACCAGCACCTGCTGCGCGAGCGGTTGCCAGTAAAAACACAGCGCCGCCCGGGGATTGTCCTGGATCTGCTCGCCTTTGCGGCTGCCGGCATTCGTGTAAAACACAAAGCCACGCTCGTCCACGTGTTTCAAGAGTACCGTGCGCACTGCAGGCCGGCCGTCGGTGCTCGCCGTGGCCAAACTCATCGCGGCCGGCTCGGGCAAATCGGTCGCGCGCGCCGCATCGAACAGGGTGCGGAAACGTGCGATCGCTTCAGCGTAAAGATCCATGGGCGGCAATTGAGACCGGGTAGTGGGATTATTCTACAGGCAAGCCGTCAGAGGTCCGCGCGCATGCAGGCCTGTCTGGGCCATGCGCAGTCCCCGAGCCGCCATCGTGCGAACTTCCCGCCCCGGTCAGGCCGCGCCCGGGGCCATTGCGCGTCAGGCTATGGCCTCGACGCGGCGTGCCGCGCGGCGACGGTCGATGTCGGTGAGATGGCGCTTGCGCAGGCGGAGATGATGCGGAGTGATCTCGACCAGTTCGTCGTCTTCGATGAACTCCATCGCCTGCTCGAGCGTGAGGCGCACGGCCGGCGTCAAGAGAATATTCTCATCGCGCCCGGCGGCCCGGATATTGGTCAGGTGTTTGGCCTTGGTGGGATTTACGGTCAGATCGTTGTCGCGCGAGTGGATCCCGATGATCTCACCTTCGTACACCGGCTCGCCGGGCGCCACCATGAGACGCCCGCGCTCCTGCAGATTGAACAAGCCGTAGGCCACCGCGGCACCCGTGGCATTGGAAATCATCGCGCCGTTGGCGCGCTGACTGATGCTTACGGGCTTCACTGGTCCATAGTGATCGAACACGTGGTACAGGAGGCCGGTACCCGCCGTGAGCGTGCGGAACTCCGACTGCAAACCGATCAAGCCACGCGACGGAATCATGTAATCCAAGCGCACGCGGCCGCGACCGTCGGGCCGCATGTTGGTGAGATCCGCACCGCGTACGCCCAAAGCCTGCATGACACCGCCCTGGTGGCGCTCCTCGAGATCCACCGCCAGCGTCTCAAACGGTTCTTGGCGTTCACCATGGACCACGTGGTAAATCACCTGCGGGCGCGACACCGCGATCTCGTAACCCTCGCGGCGCATGGTCTCGAGCAGGATCGAAAGATGCAGCTCGCCACGTCCGGAAACGCGGAATTTCTCCGGACTCTCGGTATCCTCGACGCGCAGCGCCACGTTGTGCAGCACTTCCTGGTAGAGGCGCTCGCGCACCTGGCGACTGGTGAGAAACTTTCCGTCCTGCCCAGCAAATGGCGAGCTGTTGGTCTCGAAGGTCATGCTGATCGTTGGCTCGTCCACGATTAGGGCCGGCAGCGCCTCGACATGCTCCGGGTCGCACAGAGTGTCCGAGATACGCGGCGCGGCCACGCCGGTAAACGCTACGATATCGCCGGCACTCGCGCGCTCGACCTCGATGCGGTTAAGCCCCAGGAAGTCGAAGAGCTGCAGCACACGTTCGCGGCGCACCCGGCCCACGCGGTTGATCACGGCCACCGGGCTATTGCGAGCAATATAGCCGCGCGCAATGCGGCCGATGCCGATGGCGCCGACGTAACTCGAATAGTCGAGTGCGCTCACCTGCAACTGAAACGCGCCCTCGGAATCGACCGGCGGCGGCGGCGTGTATTTGACGATGGTCTCGAAGAGCTCGGTCATGTCCTTGCCCGGGTGCTCGAGCGACAGACCGGCATAACCAAGCAGCGCCGAGGCATATACCACCGGAAAATCGAGCTGTTCGTCGCTGGCGCCCAGCCGGTCGAAGAGCTCGAAAGTCTGGTCCAGCGCCCAACTCGGGCGCGCGCCGTCGCGATCGATCTTGTTGATGACCACGATCGGCTTCAAGCCGTGGGCAAACGCCTTCTGGGTCACGAAGCGGGTTTGCGGCATAGGACCGTCCACGGCGTCCACCAGGAGCAGCACCGAGTCCACCATGGACAGCACCCGTTCGACCTCGCCGCCGAAATCGGCGTG
>JBOIBB010000209.1:0-20136 GCA_050739335.1 Gammaproteobacteria bacterium | reverse complement strand
CCTGCCGGCCCATGCCGCGCATGACCAACACCTACATGCTGGCCGGCCCACACGATCCCGCGGAAATCATCGCTTCGGTGGACAAGGGACTCTACGCGGCGAACTTCGCCGGCGGGCAAGTCGACATCACCAACGGCAAGTTCGTGTTTTCGACGAGCGAAGCCTATTTGATCGAGAACGGCAAAGTTACGCGGCCAGTGCGCGGTGCGACCTTGATCGGCAACGGCCCGGATGTACTGACGCGCGTATCCATGGTCGGTGATGACTTGAAGCTCGACGAGGGGGTCGGCACCTGTGGCAAGGAAGGCCAGAGTGTGCCGGTGGGCGTCGGTCTGCCCACCTTGCGGGTGGATGGATTGACCGTAGGCGGAACATCCTGAGCTGAAATCTTTTTTCGCCGCGAGGCATAAACTCGCGATTTATCTGCTATACCTTATGTAGTCAGGCGGATTGCGGTATTTATCGGGCGAATTCTCGAAGACGCTGCATCCCGTTTGAGTCTTTTCAGCCTGTGGCGAATCTGCATCCGCGGATGCGTGCACAGATCGGCAACAATACTTCATACAACCCGCGGCTTAGAGTGGGTTGTTGAAGTTTTTTCTGGTTAACGGGGGTAAGCACATGTATTCCAAGAATCGATTGCGTTTGATCGCAGGCTTGTCCACGCTCGCATTGGCTTCGGGATTGTCTCTGTCGGCGAATGCCCAGACGGCGGCACCTGCCGCGGCGTCGAATACCATCTCGGCGTCGCTGATTTTGAATGTTACCGATCCCCAGGGTTTAGCCAACTTCATCCAGGCAACGGTTACGCCCGGTGCCCCGGCCTACCACCGGTTTTTGACGGTGCGGCAATTCCGGCGCCACTTCGCACCGCCGATGAGCGAGATTCGTGGGCTGGTCGCCTTTATCCAGTCTTACGGAATCACGGTAACCAAGATTTACGCGGATCACCTCGATATCTCCGTGACCGGCACCGAGGTCCAGTTCAACGCGGCCTTTGCGACCCAGCTTGAGAATTACACCCAACACGGACAACAGGTGCACCGCCCTCTGTGGAAGGGTGCGGTCCCGGCTGAGTTCTCGAAGCTGGTACTTGGGCTCGCGGGCTTGAGTAGCGAGGCCGGGCGCCTGCGTCCGATGCTTGTGCGCGCAGCTCCGGCAACCCTGTCACGCGCCGCCGGAGTCGAAGCCGGCGGATATCCCGTCATGGTGTGGCCCAAGAACGGCACCGCGACGGGTGTGCCGGAAGAGTACACCGTCGGCGATGTGGCGAATTTTTACCAGGTCAATCCGCTTTACCGCGCCGGCATCACGGGACGCGGGCAGACGGTAGGCATCATGACCTTCGCGAACTTTCGCCGGGCCGATGCCTACGCTTACTGGCAGGACATCGGTCTCAAGGTCAAGCCGCAGCGCATTACCAAAGTAATGGTGGACGGCGGTACGCCGGTCGCCGCGGGTGTAGGCGATGATGAAACCTCGCTCGACGTCGAGCAGTCCGGCGGCTTGGCACCACAGGCAAGGATCCGCGTGTACGTTGCGCCGAATACCGGCCAGGCGGCCGTGGATGTTTACTACGCTGCCGTGTCGGACAACATCGCGGACACCCTGTCCATCAGTTGGGGCCAGGCGGAAGAGCTCTTTTTTGCCGCGGCCAATGGTGGCGTGGACTTTACCGACCAGATGCAGGAGACGGACCAGGCTCTCATGGAGGCGGCCGCGCAGGGGCAGTCGGTATTCGCGGCGGCCGGCGATTCCGGTGCCTTCGATGTGTACCGGGACGTACCGGGCGTGAATGCACAGTTGAGCGTGGATTATCCGGCGTCCGATCCGTATATCACCGCGGCCGGTGGCACCACGATGAAGGGCCTTCAGCAATATCAAGTGGGCAGCTCGGTCATCAGCATCAATATCGCGCAGGAGCAGGTGTGGGGTTGGGACTACCTCGAGCCGCTCTGCAATGCCTTGGGCCTTAACCCGGTGAGCTGCGGTATTGCCTATGCCGGTGGCGGTGGCGGCGTTAGCTCGTTCTGGAGTTTGCCGTACTACCAGCAATCGGTCTCCGGTATCACCCAGACACAACCGAACCAGAGCCTGATTTGCGAGACCGCCTCGGCTTGTACGGAGCTCAGTGTGAGCGGCACTCCTCCGCAGACGGTGCTGACCCTGCCCGGGGGGGGTGCCGGCCGCAACCTTCCGGACCTCTCGCTGAACGCCGATCCACAGACCGGCTACGTCGTGGTGGACTGCACGGATTTCCCGGAACCGGCGAATCCCGGTTGCGCGGCGACCGGTTTCGGCGGCACGAGCTTCGTGGGGCCGCAGTTGAACGGCATCACCGCGCTCGTCGATCAAGCGTCCGGTTCGCGCGTGGGATTCCTGAACCCCGTGATCTATACGCTGCAGCCGGTGGTCGGCTACGGCAAGTACACGCCGTTCAACGACATTACCGCGGGTGACAACTGGTTCTACCAGGGTCTTCCCGGATACGACAACGGTGCCGGCATCGGCACCATCAACGCCACTAACCTGGCCCTGACCTACCTGTTCTTGAATTTCCTGAGCTTCAGCTTCTAAGCCTGAGTCAGGATTTGTAAAGTCTCTTCCCGGGTGACCGGGAAGGGGCTTTTCTTTAAGGCAAACGGGTGCCGGCCATTCGGCCGCTGATTGCGGACCTCGGTCCGCAGGGGTGTTGGGCGCCGTCGCGAGGAATCACAATGAAAATGTCGCCAACGCTGTCCACGCAACGGGGTAGCTTTGTTGCCGGCGCCGACTAGCGGGAAGCTCGCCGCGCTTAGCTGGTTGGAGATATTGATCCCAGTTCGCAACGCGCTGTCGCACGGGTATTTGCCGCTTCCGGTTTAAGATGTTTGCGCGATTACCCCCATCGGAGTGCGAGTCATGATTTATCAGGGTAGCTGTCACTGCGGAAAGATCAGCTATGAAGTCGAGGTCGAGCCGGGTCCGGTGACAGTGTGTAATTGTTCGATTTGCCAGCGGCGCGGGCACTTGTTGTGGTTTGTGCCACGCAACCAGCTCAAACTCAAAACACCCGAGTCAGCCATGAAGTTCTATACCTTCAACAAACACAAGATCCGCCATTATTTCTGCCCCGAGTGTGGCTGTGCGCCGTTTGGCATGGGAGCCGATGACAAAGGCAATCAAATGGCGGCGATCAACGTTCGGTGTCTCGAAGGCGTTGATATCGGCGCACTCGAAGTCCGACATTTCGACGGGCGCAGTTTGTAGTCATGAATGAAGCTCATTGAGGACACGGGCAAAACCAATGGCCGCCGGAATCCGGCAGTATGCGGCCGGGCTCTGTTTGGCCTGATGTTTGGTTCCTGGAATCCTGGAGCGTGGTCGTGTCCAAGCGCAGCATCGTAACGGGTTCGTTGGCCACACGGCGGTCTTTCTACGCTGAGTTCGTCGCTTCCCACGCGGGCACGCGCGGGCGCGATCCTGAATTGGTGCGCGCGTTTGCGCAGGTGCCGCGCGAGACATTCCTGGGACCGGGTCCGTGGCAGGTATTTACGCCCCAGGGTTATCTACAGACCCCTTCGGCCGATCCCGCGTTGGTGTACCAGGACATCGTGATCGCGCTGAAGTCCGTGGACCGTATCAACAACGGGCAGCCTTCCTTGCACGCGCGTTGTCTGGGGTCGCTCCAGATCCGACCCGGCGAGAGCGTTGTCCACATCGGTACCGGTTCCGGTTACTACACTGCCGTGATAGCGGAATTGCTGGACGCCTCGGGCCGTCTATACGGGTTTGAAATTGACCAGGAGCTTGCCGAGCGCGCACGCGAGAATTTGCGCGCGTACCGGACGGTAACGATTTTCCCGCGCTCCGGAGCGAGCGGCGAGATGCCGCAGAGCGACGTGATCTACGTGAATGCCGGTGCTACCGGCCCGCTCGACCTTTGGCTGGATGCGCTGCGGGCCGGCGGCCGCTTGCTGTTCCCGCTTACCGGAGCGGCGGGGGCGGGCGGCATGTTGCTGATCACGCAAGACGAGGGTGACAGATTTGCCGCACGCTTTGTCGCACCCGCGATGTTTATCCCTTGCGTCGGGGCCCGCGATGACACGGTGGCTGCACGGCTGACCGAAGCCTTCAAGCGTGGAGATTTCCGTGGGGTGCGATCGTTATGCCGGAATACATCACCGGATGAGACTTGCTGGTGCCACGGCGCGCACTGGTGGTTATCAAAGACCGCGTAATCGTGCTGCGGGCCGAATGAGCCGCAAGTCTGTAGCAGCCCAATCCCAGCGAGCCTGGAAAATCAGTCAACGCACTTCGGGCGCTGACCGTTGCAACCGGGAGCGGCCGTCTGCCCGGCGACGTGCGTTGAAGGCATCGCGTCAGTTCGCGCACCGCTTGCGCGACGAGTAGGCGCCGCCGCCTGCGGTCGGTGTGTTACAAACTGTAACGCCTGGCCGAAGATTGCCAAATGTTCATGTTGCACCCGCGATCCGCGACTAAACTCTTTTTGTGGTCGTGCGTTTATTCCTGTAGGCCTTCGCAGAGGAGGATGCACAATGAAAAGGATACTTCCGATTGGCGCTATCGTCGCGGCGCTGGCCGCACTCCTGATGAGTCTGCCAACCGCGGCTTCCGCGCAAGCCTGGCTCAGTGTCGAGGTCAATTACGCTCCGCCCCCGTTGCCTTGGTATCCGCAGCCGCCGTGCCCGGGCCCGGGCTACCTCTGGACGCCGGGTTACTGGGCTTACGGTCCTTGGGGCTACTACTGGGTGCCGGGCACCTGGGTATGGGCGCCCATGCTGGGTGTGCTATGGACTCCCGGTTACTGGGCCTTCGATGCTGGCGACTGGTGGTGGCAGCCTGGTTACTGGGGCCCCAACATCGGTTTTTATGGTGGTGTCGACTATGGTTATGGCTACCCCGGTAGCGGGTACGTCGGCGGTTACTGGCAGGGCGGCGCTTTCTGGTACAACCGCACGGTCACCAACGTCGAGGTGAGCTACATCTATAACACCTACCGTGGCACGGCCATTCTTGGCCAGCCGCCCGCGATTCGCGTGAGTTACAACGGCGGCGCAGGCGGAATTCAGCTCCAGCCCACGCGTGCACAGTGGCGTTACGCGCGTCGCCGGCACTATGCGTGGACGCCGTGGCAGCAGCGTCAGCAGCGCCTGGCGCTTGTGCTTCCAGCGCAACGCTTCGCCGTTAACCACGGTCGGCCCGAGGTAGCGGCGACGTCACGGCCGGGCGAATTCCCGCGTGCGGATGCAGCGCATGTACCCGCGGGCCGAGCTGGCTACGTGGTGCGTCCAGTGGAGCAGGGTCAGTCGATCCGCCAACCGCAGTTTCAGGATGTCCGTCGAGGCCAGGCCGGGAACCAGCAACCGCGGTTGCCGGATTCCACACCTTACGCACAGCAGGTGCAAGAGCAACGGAACTTCGAGCAAGCGGAATATCCTTCGGCTCGCCTTGATGAACCCCGTCGTCTAATGCCTGCACGGGTATCAATTCCGCGGCCTGCGCCAGCGCCGACCTATGCGTCCCCGTTCGTCGTGCGTCCTCCGGCCTTGCATGCTGACGGGTCCGATGCGGGTGCGCACTGGCAGCCGGCGCGTATAAACCAGGGAACTTGGCAGGGGTCTCGCCAGCCGCCGTTCCGGCCGCAGGTATTGCAGCGCGTACCCAGCGTTCAGGGGGAGCCGCGTGCCGAGCCGCGGCCGGCCGTGCGGAAATCCGGTTCACGCGGGTCGGGCCATCCGCATATCCGGACGCGTTAAGCGGACTCGGACGCGCTGTCATTGCACGAGGCCACGTTCTGAGCGTGGCCTCGCGTTGTCTGCGAATCCGATCATGAGTTCAGTGTCGCCTCCAGACGCTCACGTTTGCGTAACGCCGGAAACCACCACATCCATAAACCCACCACAGCGAGCGTGCCGAGGCCGCCGATCACCACCGCGGGTATGGTGCCAAACCAGGAAGCGGTCACACCGGATTCGAATTCGCCGAGCTGATTGGACGTGGTGATGAACATCGCATTGACGGCGCTCACGAGCGCGCGCATGGCATCGGGGGTGTCGAGTTGCACGAGGGTGCTGCGGATCACGACGCTTACCATGTCGAAGGCGCCGAGCAGACAGAGCATCCCGAATGACAGGAGCAACGACGTGGAAAGCGCGAACACCAGCGTCGCGACCCCGAAGCCGGCAACCGCCGTGAACATAAGTTTGCCTACGTGGCGGTGACGCGCGCGGTGTGCGAGCCAGAGCGACATGGTGAGCGCGCCAACCGCAGGGGCCGCGCGCAGGAGCCGGTGTCCGCAAGGCCCGGTATGCAGGATGTCGCGCGCGAGCGCGGGCAAGAGTGCGGTCGCGCCGCCGAGCAGCACCGCGAAGAGATCGAGCGAGATCGCACCCAAGATGACCGGTTTGCGGCGGATGTAGGCGATACCCGCGAATACCGTCTTGAGCGTGCGCGGCTCGCGCGTCACAAGGCGTGGGGCGCTGTGCATGCGCCCGAAAAGGATCGCCGCGATCACACACAGTGCAGCCGAGAGCGCATACACCGCACCGGGGCCAGCGATATAGAGAAAGCCGCCGAGCGCGGGTCCCACCCTGACGGTCATCAATCCGGCTGAAGCGCTCGCAGCCAGTGCGCGCGGCAGGATGGGTGGTTCCACAAGGCTCGGGACAAGCGCCTGGCGTACCGGCGTCTCGAAAGCCTTGCCGATGCCGATCACCACAATCAGCAGCGGATAGGCAAAGCCCGCCGCCATGCGTGCGCACCAGAATTGCCGGAATTGGACGTGCCGAAGAAGGGATTGGCCGATGGGCGCGGCGGCGGCGGCATGCGGGCCGGGAGTCTATCAGTACAGGGCAAACCCCGGCGAGCCGTGTTGCCGGGCTGTCAACGCTAACGGCTGGGCGGCGTTTGCTTCCCCAAGGTTCCCGAGAGGCATCGCCATGAAACGTCTGCTCGTCGTGATATTTGTCAGTGCAATACTGGGCGCACCGCTGCTGGTGGTGCCTGCTCCGGCTTCAGCCCAGGTGAGCGTGGGAATCTCGGTGCAGGTCGGCCCGCCGCCGCTGCCGATGTATCCTCAGCCCTTCACGCCGGGACCCGGATACCTCTGGACCCCCGGTTACTGGGCTTGGGGCGCATTCGGGTACTACTGGGTGCCGGGCGCATGGGTAATGGCACCCGCTATCGGGTTGCTGTGGACTCCGGGCTACTGGGCTTGGAACGGCGGCATGTACTGGTGGCGTCCGGGGTACTGGGGGGCGCGCGTCGGGTTTTATGGCGGCATCAATTACGGCTATGGCTATATTGGTGTGGGCTACGTGGGCGGCTACTGGCGCAGCGGTGCTTTTTATTACAACCGCGCCGTGAGCAACGTGAATGTCAGCTATATCCACAATACCTACAACCGGACCGTGGTACATAACGTGACGGTCAATCGTGTGAGTTACAACGGTGGCGCGGGCGGAACGACGGCGCAAGCGAGCGCGGAACAACTGAGCTATGCCCGCGAGCAACATGTGGCGCCGACATCCGCACAAGTGCGTCAACAACATGTGGCCATGAATAATCCCGCTCAGCGGTTCACCAGGAACCAGGGCCGGCCGCAGGTGGCTGCGACCGCGCGGCCCGGGGTATTCACGGGGCCGGGCGCCGTGCGCATGACCGCGAAGGGCAGCTATGCGTATCGCCCGGCGCCGCGTGATCGTGCGGCCTACCAGCAGAGTCAGCGCGAGGATGAGTCCCGTGCTATGCCGGCGCAACCGCGGCGTGAAGGGCCGCCGGGACAAGCAGAAGTGCAGCGCGGCCCTAACGAGTCGCGCCCCCAAACGCGTGAGCGTAAAGCGAATCGCAAACGGCCTCGGTGCCGGCCGAGTGATCCGCGTTGCCGCTGAATGACAGGGGGGCTTCCGAGTCGTGATCCTGTGTTCCGGCTCAGGTGACGTTGCGGTTTTCGATGTGACGCGTTAAAGCCGTGCCACCACGCGTTCCGCGGCGCTGACGTGCACGAGGATACTGGCGCGCAGCGCGAGCCGTACGAAGCTTATCTATGCGCACAATACCTGCGGCGCAGCAGCGATGAACGACAACGTTACGCGCATGAGCTGCACGGGTAACAAATACGCACGCCGATGCCGAGTACGGTCCGGCCGGGCTGCGGAGTGAGCACATGCGGAAACCACGTCCGGTGACCGGTCTGAGCCCCATCGCTGCGGAAATCCGCACCCACTGAACGATACCTGGCGAGGTGCCGCGAGGCCGGCGCCGGTAACTCCTGGGCCGATGGGCTCAGGCCGCGCGCTTGCGCGCGGCGCGCTGAGGCTTGGCGTTCGCGCGCTCGGCCTCACTGCTGTGCTCGAGCATGCGCAGGCGTACGGCATCGCGCAAGGCGAGCGCGTCGTCGAGCAGCCGGCCTCGCGGCATGATCGGCGCGAGTACCTCGATTTCAATTTTTCCGGGACGTGGCCAGCGCGTTTCCCCGGGGAGAATCTCGCGCGATCCGCGGATGACGAGCGGCACCACCGGAATGCCGGCGCGCGTGGCCGCGAGGAATGCCCCCAAATGGAAACTGCGCAGCCCCGGCTCGGCTTCGAAAGTGCCTTCCGGAAAAACTCCAAGTGAGCTACCGGCGCGTGCCAAGCGAATGAGCCGATTGGCGTGTCCCCAAGCCGCTTTGGTGTCCAAGCGCTCCACGAATTCCGAGCCCAGCCGTCGCAGCATCCAACCGATGATCGGTGTCTGCATCGCTTCACGCTTGATGACGAAGCCGAAACGCGGTGGCAATGCGGCTGTCAGCAGGGGGCCGTCCAGGTAGCTTGCATGATTGGAGATGACGAAACAGCCGCCCTCAGGGAGCTGGTCCAGACCGGACACCGCGAGCGTGATCCCGCCCAGCCGGAAGAACAGGCGGCCGGCGCTGCGGGCGACCCGCCGGCGGCGCTCGCGACCGGGAAGAATAGTCACCAACAGACTGGCGGGGATAAAAAACGCAAAGAATTCGACCCATAGACGCAACGGGAAAATCACGGAACGATAGGGAGTGAAGCGCTGAGCCATGCCGGAAAGTTTAGAGATAAGCGGATTTATCCCGATAAGTCCTGGAAACTGTGCTATATTTTACATAAGGGTAGATCGGTATTCTGCCATACGTGTTCTAACTTGTGGATTGTTGTTGCCTTGGCGGTTTATTTGTATACAAAGCAATGATCCGTTACCGGGTGTGCCATGAGTGAGAATGACGACGACGTACACGCTAGCTCGCGAAGTACCACGGCGAGCCCGCGTCCGATCTCCGAAGAAAACGCCCGCCAGATTGAACGCTTTCTCGATGCCATGTGGGGCGAGCGTGGGCTTGCGGAGAATACACTCTCAGCTTATCGGGCCGATTTGCAAAGTCTCAGCCGGCGACTAGATACGCAGGGCACAGTACTGCTCGCGGCGAAGCGTGAACAGTTGCTGGATTTCCTGGCTTGGCGAATGCGGGAGGGCGCGCGCCCGCGCTCGGTGGCGCGCCAACTCTCGAGCATCCGCAGGTTTTACCGTTACATGCTGCGCGAGAACCGCATCGGCGAAGATCCGAGCACGCGCATCGACATGCCCAAGCTCGGCCGGCCGCTGCCAAAATCCCTGACCGAAGCGGAAGTGGTGCAACTCCTGGGCGCGCCCGACGTCAACGATCCGCTGGGCTTGCGCGACCGCACTATGCTCGAAGTCTTGTACGCGACCGGGCTGCGGGTTTCAGAACTGGTGTCGCTGCGCGTCGACCAGATCAATTCCCGCCAGGGGGTGGTACGCGTGCTTGGCAAAGGCAATCGCGAGCGCTTGGTGCCTGTCGGACAGGAAGCGCAGTCCTGGGTCGAGCGTTATCTGGCCGGAACGCGCCGCGATATCCTTTCCAACCGCCAGACCGATTGCCTGTTTCCCACACGCCGCAGCGAGCACATGACGCGTCAGGCCTTCTGGCATATCGTGAAGCGCTACGCACAAAAAGCCGGCATTCAGGTCGCACTCTCGCCGCACACCTTGCGCCACGCCTTTGCCACGCATCTCTTGAATCACGGCGCGGACTTGCGCGTGGTGCAAATGTTGCTCGGGCACAGTGATGTCTCGACGACGCAGATTTACACGCACGTCGCGCGCGAGCGTTTGAAGGAACTGCACGCTCAGCATCATCCGCGCGGCTGAACGCCAGTGAGCGGCTTGACGGTTGTCAAGCGCAAATTTCCCGCGTTGGTGGGATAATGTCGGCCATCTGTGGCATTCGGCCTGAATCTCGTGACGGGGATTTCAGCGCCGGAGCTTTTTCAACCTTAAACGCGTCGGAGGAATCTGTCATGAAGCAGAAGATGTTGTTGAGCGTGCTGGCGCTGGTGGCGCTCTCCATGGTCGGTACCGCGGTGTATGCCAAGACCTTCACCGTCAAGGAGCTGAACAGCGGTCCCGATGGGACTTTCGTGTTCGACCCCAATTTCCTGCACCTTCAGCCGGGCGACTCGGTGCACTTTGTCGCGAGCGATGCCGGCCACGACTCGATGTCCTATTTCGTGCCGCCGGGTGCCAAAAACTGGAAGAGCGAGGTCAGCACGGATATTACCGTGACCTTCAGCAAGGACGGTGTTTACCTTTACGAATGCTCGCCGCATCACATGTTTGGCATGCTGGGCGTGATCGAGGTAGGCAAGGCTACCCATGCCGACAAAGAGGCCGCAGAGAAGGCGGCCAAGGGTATGGAAGCCCAGCAGATCATGAACAAGGGCCGTCTTGAGAAGCTCATGAGCGACATCAAGTGAGCGACGGCTGACCATCCGTGCATGCACAACGCCCGTTATTGAACGGGCGTTGTGCTGTCTGGATCTCGCTCAGCGCTCCAGCAACGCAAGCTTTCCGGGCTGACCTTCCCAGCGCTGGGCGTCCGCGGGGCCGGGCTTTTGTTGGGTGATGGAAGGCCAGGTCTTGCAGAGCGCGGCGTTCAGCGCCTTGAATGGCTCCTGGTCGGCGGGCAGATCGTCTTCGGAGTGGATGGCATCGATGGGACATTCGGGCTCGCAGAGCGAGCAGTCGATGCACTCGTCGGGGTCGATGGCGAGCATGTTCGGGCCTTCGTGGAAGCAATCCACCGGACAGACTTCGACGCAGTCGGTGTATTTGCACTTGATGCAGTTCTCGGTAACGACAAAAGCCATGACGCGGCTCCGGTGAACGAACTTCGCAGCGGACAATTTTGCCACAGGCGTGGGTGTTTCAGGGATCGAGCGGTTGGCGCCAGGTATGGATGTGAAAGGCAAACCCGCCGCGCCGGCGGTCGGCAAAAAACGTTTCCAGCGCAAAGCGCACGCTGGGGAAGGCAATCTGCGGCCACGGAACCTCGGCTTCCGCGTAGAGCGCGGTCTCGAGAGTTTCGGCGCCCACGCCGTAGCGTTCCTCGGGAAGTGTCGCGAGAAAGAACAGGTGCACCTGGTGCACGTGCGGCACGTTGACGAGTGCAAACAGCTTGCCGATCTCGACTGTCGCCAGGGCTTCCTCGAGCGTCTCGCGCGCAGCGCCTTGTTCCACGGTTTCGTCGTTTTCGAGAAAGCCGGCCGGCAGAGTCCAAAGCCCCCGGCGTGGCTCGATGGCGCGCCGGCACAAGAGCACGCGTTCGCCGCGCACCGGGATAGAGCCCACCACCACCCGCGGATTCTGGTAGTGGATCGTTCCGCAGTGCTCGCAGACGTAACGCGGCAGATGGTCGCCCGGCGGCACTTTCAACACTACCGGTCGGCCACAGTTCCGGCAAAAATGGATTTCTTCGGCGACAGCCATGGTTTGGGTATAGGTGAACCGGAACGCACGCATTTTCGGATCGAAGCGCTGCAGCCGCATCATACGGTGGCGGCGGTGGCGTGCACAAACCCTCGCAGAGTTGCCTGGTAGGTTTGCCGCCGCCAGTGGCCGCGGGTATGATGTGTCGCGGCACGATATAAGTACCGAACCCCCGTGCACCCAGGTTTCCGTGGAGCGATTGCGGCGGAGCCGAGTGTGTCGCGCCTTTCCCGGACGTGTCTGTCTGTCCAGTGTCTGATGCCTGTCCACATGGTCCAGCTTGATCCACAAGGAATTCCACAATGAGCAATGAGGCAACTGCAAGCGCCCAGCGGCTCGGCCAGAGCTTCTGGCTCGACAATATCACCCGCGCGCTGCTCGATGATGGCACGTTGCAGGCTTACCGGGACAATGATCATGTCACCGGCTTGACGTCCAATCCCACGATTTTCGATCACGCCATCAGCAAGAGCAGCGCCTACGATGTGGCCTTGCGCGACCGGGGGCGGGTCGATCCCGAGGAACTGTTTTTTGAGTTGGCGCTTGAGGATTTACGGCGCGCGGCGCAACTCTTTGCGCCCGTTCACGAGCGCACTCAGGGCGTGGATGGCTGGGTCTCGCTCGAGGTTTCACCGTTGCTCGCAAACGATACCGCGCGCACCATCGAGCAAGCGGTGACACTGCACCGGCGTGCCGCGGTCCCGAATCTCTATATCAAGGTGCCGGGCACAGCGGCGGGCGCGGGCGCTATCGAAGAACTCACTTACCGCGGCGTGCCGGTGAACGTCACGTTGCTCTTTTCCCCTGAGCAGTACCAGACCGCGGCCGACGCCTATCTGCGCGGACTCGAGCGCCGTCGGGCGGAGGGCAAAACGCTGGACGTATCCTCGGTGGCTTCGGTGTTCATCAGCCGTTGGGACGTGAAGGTCGCGGACCAGGTGCCCACGGAGATGCACAACCAGATCGGCCTCGCGGTCGCCGCCGCGACCTACGCGCGCTATCGCCAGCTACTCGATTCGCCGCGTCAGCACTCGCTCATGAACGCGGGGGCACGTCCGCAGCGTCTCCTGTGGGCGAGCACCGGCACCAAGGACCCGGCGGCGAGTGACGTTCTCTATATAGAAGGCCTGATGGCGCCGCTCACCATTGACACGATTCCTGACGAGAATCTGCGCGCGTTCGCCGATCACGGCCACGCCGCCGTGCGGCTCACGGCGGATGACAGCGCGGCGCGCGCCGTACTCGAGCGCTTTGCCGGGCGCGGCCTTACGGTCGCGAAGCTCGCAGCCGAGCTGCAGGCGGAAGGCGCGCAAAAGTTCGATGCTTCCTGGAAGGATCTGCTCACGACCGTGCGGCAACGTGCGGAGCGCGCCGCGTGAGTGTGCTCCGCGACTCGACCGCCTGGGAAAATCTCGAAGCGCATTACCGGGCCATCCGGGGAACGCACCTGCGTGAGTTCTTTGCAGGCGACCCCGCGCGGGCGACGCGCTTCAGTGTGCAGGCCGCGGGCTGGCGGCTCGACTACTCCAAGCACCGCATTACCGATGAAACCCTGAGCTTGTTGTTCGCGCTGGCCCGTGCGCGCGGCTTGGAGGCGCACCGCGACGCCATGTTCGCGGGCGAAAAGGTCAATAGCACCGAGCAGCGCGCTGCGTTGCACGTGGCCTTGCGTGCGCCGGCGGATGCCGTGATCCGCGTCGACGGCGAGAACGTGGTTCCTGAGGTGCAGGCTGTGCTCGCGCGCATGCGCGAGTGCTCCGACGCGATTCGCAGCGGCGAGTGGAAAGGCTACAGCGGACGGCCGATCCGGAACATCGTCAACATCGGTATCGGCGGCTCGGATCTGGGGCCGGTGATGGCGTACGAAGCGCTGCGCTGGTACAGCGACCGGCGGCTCCGGTTGCGCTTCGTGTCGAACATCGATGGCACCGACTTCACCGAAGCCGTACGCGGTTTGCGGCCGGACGAAACGCTTTTCATCGTGGCCTCGAAGACTTTCACCACGCTCGAGACCATGACCAATGCCGCGACCGCACGCGCGTGGCTGCAGGCGGCCGCCGGCCGGAGTAAAAAGGCCCTCGCGCCACATTTTCTGGCGCTGTCCACCAACGAGAAGGCCGTGAATGCCTTCGGCATTCCCTCGCGCCAGATGTTCGGTTTCTGGGATTGGGTGGGCGGACGCTACTCGATGGACTCCGCAATCGGTCTCTCGACCATGATCGCCATCGGACCCGAGGCCTTCGGCGAGATGCTCGCCGGCTTTCATGCGACCGACGAACATTTCCGCAGCGCGCCGCTCGAGCAAAACCTCCCGGTCATCATGGGGTTGCTCAACGTCTGGTACGCAGATTTCTTCGCCACCCAGACCGTCGGCATATTTCCCTATGCGCAATACCTCAAGCGCTTTCCGGCCTACCTGCAACAACTCACCATGGAGTCGAACGGCAAGCATGTAACGCTCGCGGGCGAGCCGGTGGACTACGCCACGGGCTCGGTGTTCTGGGGCGAGCCCGGAACCAATGGCCAGCACTCGTTTTATCAGTTGTTGCATCAGGGCACGCATCTCATTCCTAGCGACTTCATCGGTTTTGCCGAAGCGCTGGATCCCCTCGGTCCGCACCAGGATCTGCTGCTCGCCAATGTGATTGCCCAGGCCGAGGCGCTCGCCATCGGCAAGACGCTCGACGAGGTGCTGGCGGAGGGCGTCGCGCCCGCGCTCGCGCCGCACAAGGTGATGGAAGGCAACCGGCCCTCGAGTCTGCTCCTCGCGCAACGCCTCACCCCGAAAAGCCTCGGAGCGCTCGTCGCACTCTACGAACACAACGTGTTCACCCAGGCGACGATCTGGAATACCAATCCTTTTGATCAGTGGGGTGTGGAACTCGGCAAGAAACTCGCGCGGCGCGTGGCGAAAGAAATCGAAACCTCCGGCGCGCCGCTCGCACACGACGCCTCAACGAGCGCCGCGATCGAGTGGTACCGCAAGGCACGCCAGACGAGAGGCCAACATCAGCGCGCGAGCACGCGCCGCGTACTGGTGCTCGACGTCGGCGGCAGCCACATCAAAGCGCGCCTGACCGGCCGCAAAGGCGAGGCTCAGATCGTTTCCGGCCCAGACATGACTCCGGCGTTGATGCTCGGTGGTCTCGCCAAGCGCCTGCGTGGCTGGAAGTATGACGTCGTGAGCATCGGCTTTCCCGCGCCGGTGTTGCATGGCCGGATCGCGAGCCAGCCGGCAAACCTCGGCAAGGGCTGGCTCGGTTTTGATTTTGCCAAGGCCTTCGGCTGTCCGGTCAAGCTCGTCAACGATGCCGCGATGCAGGCACTCGGCAGTTATGCGGGCGGGCGCATGTTGTTCTTGGGGCTCGGCACAGGACTCGGCACGGCGATGATTGCCGACGGTGAGCTCCAGGCGATGGAACTCGCGCATCTTCCCTACAAGCGCCGCAGCTACGAAGACTACGTGAGCGAGCGTGCGCTGAAGCACCTCGGGCTGCGCAAGTGGCAGGCCGAGGTGTACGCCGAGATCGAAGTATTGCGCGTGGCGCTCGAGCCCGATTACATCGTTCTGGGCGGCGGTAACGTCAGACTGTTGAAGAAGCTGCCTAAAGGCGTACGGCGCGGCCGCAACGCCAACGCCTTTGCGGGCGGTTTTCGTCTCTGGGAGAACGAAGCATGAGTACCGTGAACAATCCGGGATCAAGCCTGCAGCTCGGTTTTGTCGGCCTCGGGCGCATGGGTCTCAACATGGTGGAACGCCTCGAGAAAGCCGGGGTGCGCTGCGTCGCCTTCGACACCAAGCCCGAAGCGCGCAGCGCGGCCGCCAAGACCGGGGCCCAAGCGGCCGCTTCGCTCACCGAGTTGGTGCAAAAGCTCGCGAGTCCGCGCGCTGTTTGGCTTATGCTGCCGACCGCCGTGGTCGACAAGGTGCTCGCGACGCTTGTGCCCCTGCTCAGGGCGGGCGACATGGTGATCGACGGCGGGAACTCGCATTACACCGAAGACCTGCGACGCGCGCAGACACTGGCGGAGAAACACATTCAGTACGTCGATGTCGGCGTGAGCGGCGGTGTCTGGGGCCGCGCGCGCGGCTACTGTCAGATGATCGGCGGCCCCGAGACGGCCTACCGCCACCTCGAGCCCGCGTTTCGCGCGTTGGCGCCCGGCGTCGCGGCCGCGCCGCGTTCGCCCGGCCGGAGCGGCGCTCCGACCGCAGCCGAGCAAGGCTATCTGTACTGCGGACCAAACGGTGCCGGCCATTTCGTGAAGATGGTGCACAACGGCATCGAGTACGGGCTCATGGCAGCCTATGCCGAAGGCCTGAACATCCTACACAACGCGAACGTCGGTGAGGCCACGCAGGAGATCGACGCCGAGACCAGCCCGCTCGAGCATCCCGAGCGCTATCAATACGACTTCCCGCTGGCCGACGTTGTCGAAGTCTGGCGGCGCGGCAGCGTGATCGGCTCCTGGCTCTTGGACCTGACCGCGATCGAAATGAGTGCCGACCCGGAGCTCGCGCACTATGCCGGACGAGTCTCCGATTCGGGTGAAGGCCGCTGGACCGCGCGCGCGGCGGTCGAGGAGGGCGTGCCCGCGCCGGTGCTTACCTCGGCACTGTTTACGCGTTTTGCCTCACGCGGGCACGGCGAGTTTGCCGGCCAGGTGATGTCCGCCATGCGTCATGCGTTCGGCGGCCACGACGAGAAATCTGCCAAGCACCAGGAGTAAGACATGCCGAATACCAATCTCGTGATCCTCGGCGCGACTGGCGACCTCACTCAGCGCCTGCTGATGCCGGCGCTCTATCGGCTGTACTGCTTAGGGTATGCGCGCGGCCTGAAGATCACCGGTTACTCGATCGAGGGCTGGAGTCGCACGCGCTTTCAGAACCACATTCTCAAGGCGCTGCGTGCCTTCGCTCCGGACTACGTGGCCACCGAAGCCCGGCGCTTCTCGGCCGGGCTTGATTATGTGAGCGGTGGACTCAATGCCAAAGAGATGGCCGGCCTCAGTCAAAAGATCAAGGGCGCGGCACTTTTCTATCTCGCCTTGCCGCCGCCGCTTTTCGGCACCGCCGCGGTGGCGCTTGGTCAAGCCGGCCTTACGCAGTCCGGCAAAGACTGGCGGCGGCTCGTGGTCGAGAAACCCTTCGGCACGGATCTCGCGAGCGCCGAGGCGCTGCGCAAACAGATCCACACCGAATGGGACGAGCAAAACGTGCTGCGCATCGATCATTTCCTCGGCAAGGAGACCACGCAGAATCTCCTGGTGTTCCGCTTCGCCAACCGGTTTCTCGAGCCCTTGTGGAACAGTGCACACATCGCGCAAGTGCAGATCGGCTGTCCCGAGACGCTCGGCGTCGAGCACCGCGCCGCCTATTACGATCACGCCGGTGCGCTGCGCGACATGCTGCAGAACCACCTGATGCAGCTCTTTTGCTATACCGCCATGGAGCCACCCTCGAGCTGGGATGCCGAAGTGTTGCGCGATCACAAGGTCGAGGTGTTGCGCGCGGTGGTGCCCTACACGGCACAAAGCGTGCGCCGTTTCACCGCGCGCGGCCAATATGCCGCCGGACACATCGGTCGCAAGCGGGTCCCCGCGTACCGCAAGGAGCCCGGTATCCCGCGCACTTCGACCACCGAGACCTTTGCCGCGCTGCGCTTTGAAGTGAACAATTGGCGCTGGCAGGGCGTGCCGTTTTACTTGCGCAGTGGCAAGCGCCTCGTCTCGAGCCAGTGGGAGATCGCCGTGCAATTCAAGCAGGTGCCGGACGCCCTGCCGGGCGGTAGGACGGTGGCCAACAATTGGATGATCTTCCGCATGCAGCCGAATGCCAGTCTGAACCTGCTGGCCACGGCCAAGAAGCCCGGTGCCGAGCTCGATGCCCACCAGGTAGTGTTGACGACACCGTACGCACGCGATCCCGACAAGGAGTTCTCGGCCTACGAACAATTGCTCCTCGACGCACTCAGCGGTGACCGCTCGCATTTCCTGCGCTTCGATGAAGTCGAGTGGGCCTGGCGGCTGCTCGATCCGGTGCTCAAGGCCTGGCGCCACGGCCAACCCGATCCCTATGCCTCCGGTTCTGAAGGCCCGCAGAGTCAGAACCGTCTGCTGGCGCCCGGGCACGCTTGGCGTTCCATGAGCCAGCCGGACGACGAAGTGGTCTGAAGACCAAGGCGACGGGGCGATATTTGGGACAGGATTCCATATACGAGACGATCATCGCGATGAGGTTAGCCGATGATCTTGAGCAATAACGCAGGTTGGAGCCGCGCAGGCGTTCCTCACCTGCGCGTCCGCGACGTGCTGCGCGCGGCGCTGATCGTCGCGAGCACACTTCTGCTCACGGCTTGCGGCGGATCCGAGCATCTCACGTTTCTCAATCCCCAGGGTCCGGTCGCTGCGGCCGAGATGGTGCACTTCTACTGGGTGCTCGGGATCATGGCCGTGTTCGTGGCTGGGCCGATCTTCCTCGCGCTGCCGTTTTTCCTGTGGCGTTACCGCTACAACAACACCAAGGCGCGTTATTCGCCGAAGTGGCGCGACAACACCCTCATCACTTTCCTGACCTGGGCCGGTCCCGTCGCGATCGTGATCGTGCTGGGCTTCTTCGTCTGGCGTGATTCGCACAAGCTCGATCCCTACAAACCGATCGCATCGACCCAGCCTGCGCTGCCGCTGCAGGTGATCGGCTATGACTGGAAGTGGCTGATCATTTATCCCGAACAGCACATCGCGACGATCGGAACGATGGTTATGCCGGTCGGGCGCCCGCTGTCGATCCATCTCACTTCGGCCACCGTGATGAAGTCGTTCTTCATTCCCGCGCTGGGCAGCCAGATCTACGCCATGGGCGGCATGGCCAGCCAGTTGAACCTCGAAGCCAGCAAGCGCGGACGTTTCCTCGGCGAGGACACCATGTACGACGGCAACGGCTTCCACGACGAGAAGTTCACCGCCGTCGCCGTCAGCCCGGCGGCATTCAAGGCGTGGGTCCGGCATGTGCAGGCGACCGGCGTGCCGCTCGATCACGCCATCCTCAAAGCGATTTCCACCCGCACCACACGCGAGCAGATGGTCAAGAGCCTGCCGCCGGCAGCGGTGCAGAACGGCAGCGTGTACCTGACGGGGGTGACCGCGGAATTGTTCCCGCGCGTCGTCAAGGCGCTGAAAGAGGACACCTCGCCGGTGGTGTCCATTCCCGTTGCCAGAGCGGCGGAGCCGAAAGCGACTACGGCAACCGTGGGCTCCGCGAAGGGAGTTCCCGAGACAGCGATGCAGGGCGAACCGTGAGCACGCAATCGATCGTTTACGACCTGATCGGCCGTTTCACCATGCACTCGCTGCCGTTCTACAACATGATTCAGAACCCGACCAAGGAAAACCTGATCAACGGCAGCATCGCTGGTTTTGCGGCCTGCGCCGCCACGGGTGGCTTCATCATCACGGTCACAGGGATCACCTATCTGCACAAATGGCGCTGGCTGTGGACGGAATGGTTCACGAGCACCGACCACAAGAAGATCGGGATCATGTACATGGTGATCTCGCTGGTCATGCTGGCGCGCGCGCTCATCGAAGCGATGCTGATGCGCGGCCAGCAGGCTTGGGGACTCGGAGGTGGATTCCTGTCACCGGATCACATGGCGCAGCTCTTCACGACCCACGGCACCATCATGATTTTCTTCGTGGTGATGCCGTTCATTGCCGCCCTCATCAATTACATCATGCCGCTGCAGATCGGCGCCCGCGACGTGTCGTTCCCGGTCATGAATTCCATCAGCCTGTGGCTGACCGCGGCGGGTGCGGGGCTGGTGATGTCATCCCTGGTGTTCGGCCAGTTTTCGACAGGCGGCTGGTTCGGCTATCCGCCCTACACCGAGGCCAAGTTCCTGCCGGGGGTGGGACCGGATTACTGGATCTGGGCGCTCTCGCTGTCAGGCATCGCCTCCACGCTCACCGGCATCAACTTTGCCGTGACCATATTCAAGGAACGCGCGCCCGGCATGCATCTGTTCCGGATGCCGCTGTTCACCTGGGCCGCGCTGTGCACCGCGATCATGATGGTCTTCGCAATGCCGCCGCTGACCGTCGCGACCGCGCAACTGGCGCTCGACCGTTACCTCGATTTCCACTTCTTCACCAACGGCCTCGGCGGCAACCAGATGATGTTTGCCAACGAGTTCTGGCTGTTTGGCCATCCCGAGGTGTACATCCTCATCATTCCCTCGTTCGGGATTTATTCCGAGGTCGCGGCGACGTTTTCAGGCAAGGCGCTGTTCGGCTACAAGTCGATGGTGTTCGCGATCATGTGCATCGCGATCCTCG
>JBOIBB010000208.1:0-9815 GCA_050739335.1 Gammaproteobacteria bacterium | reverse complement strand
ACCTCGGACGAGTACATCCACCACCATCTCACCTATTGGACGGTGGGTAACGGCGGATTCTGGACGCTACATGTGGACACCCTGCTGGTGTCGTTTGCATTGGGGTTGCTGTTTTTCTTGTCCTTCTGGGTGGTAGCGCGTAAGGCGAGTTCCGGCGTGCCCGGCAAGTGGCAGAACTTCGTCGAAGTGATGGTCTCGTTCGTGGACACCCAGGTCAAGGAAACCTTCCACGGCAAGAACAAGATGGTCGCGCCCATGGCGCTCACCATTTTCGTGTGGGTCTGGCTCATGAATTTCATGGACATGATTCCAGTGGATTTGTTCCCACGTATCGCGGCTTGGATCGCCATGCCTTTCGGCGCCAACCCCGAGCATGTATACCTGCGCGTGGTCGCGACCAACGATCTCAACATGACCTTTGCCATGTCGTTCAGCGTGTTCGCGCTGATGATTTTCTACAGCTTCAAGGTCAAGGGTCCGATCGGCTATTCCAAGGAAATCCTGTTCCACCCGTTCAATCACTGGAGCTTCATGCCGATCAACCTGCTGCTGCGCATCGTGGAGGATCTGGCGAAGCCAATTTCGCTGTCGCTGCGACTGTTCGGCAACATGTATGCGGGCGAACTGCTGTTCGTGCTGATCGCGCTGCTGCTTGCGCAGTTCACCCACGGCGTGACCGGCGTGGCGCTCGGGATACTCGGCATCATTTGTGGGTTTGCCTGGACCATTTTCCACTTGCACATCATCACCATTCAGGCGTTCATTTTCATGATGTTGTCGGTCGTGTACCTGAGCATGGCGCACGAATCACACGATTTGCATTGAGTTTTCACAATTCCGTTTTGACAGGAGTGTTTCAATGGATACCTTGAGTTTGATTGCCAACATCCAAGGCCTGACCGCGGTGGGCGTGGGCCTGATCTTCGGCCTGGGTGCCTTGGGCACGGCCATCGGCTTCGGCATTCTGGGCGGCAAGTTTCTCGAAGGCTGCGCGCGCCAGCCGGAACTCTCCGGCATGCTCGCGGGCCGCATGTTCCTGATGGCGGGTCTGCTGGACGCCGTCGCGATGATCGGCGTGGGCTTTTCGTTGTACTTCATTTTTGCCAATCCGTTTGTTACCGCCGTAACCAAGGCCGCCGCCGCAGCGGCGGGCCACTGAGGCCGGTTCGCGGCGGGTAGTGAGGGCAAGCGCACATGAATATCAACGTGTCGCTGATCGGCGAAGCGATCGTCTTTGGGCTCTTCGTGTGGCTCACGATGAAATTCATCTGGCCGTATGTCACCAAGGCCCTGGACGAACGTGCCAGCAAGATCGCCGAGGGGCTCGCGGCCGGTGAACGCGGGCGCAAGGATCTCGAGAACGCGCAAGTGAAGGCCACCGAGATCCTGCACGCTGCGCGTGACAAGGGTACGGAAGTCGTGGATGTCGCCAACCAACAAGCCGCACGCATCCTCGAAGAGGCCCGCAAGGGCGCGCAGGCCGAGCGCCAGCGCCAAGTCGAGGCCGCGCGGGCCGAAATCCAGCAGGAGCTGAACCGCGCCAAGCAGGCCTTGCGCGCGGAAGTTGCGAATATTGCGGTGGCGGCGGCCGGCCGTATTATCGAGCGCGAGATCGATCCGCGTGCCCACAAGGCGTTGCTGGACGATCTGGCGCAACAGATTCATTGAGCCATGGCGGAAACCCTGACGCTCGCCCGGCCCTACGCCAAAGCGGTGTACACGCTCGCGCATGCGCAACAGGATCTGGACAAGTGGGGCGCGTTCCTGAATCTCTTGGCGGGCTTCTTGCGTAACTCCGAAGTGCAGGTAATGCTCGCCGACCCGCGCGTGCCGGTGGCGGCGCGCGCCGAAGCCGTGCTCGGGCTATGCGAGCGCGCCCGGCACAAGCCCGATCCGCACGAGCGCAATTTTGTAAGGCTGCTGGCGCAGCACCGGCGCTTGCCGGTGTTGCCGGAGATCGCGAGCGAGTATGCCGCCTTGCGTGAGCAGGCGGAGCGCCTGGTCGAAGTGGAAATGCGCGCGGCCGCGCCGGTGAGCGAGGCCGAGCGCAACACCGTGCGTGCCGCGCTCGAGAAAAAACTTGGGCGCAAGGTAAAGCTCAGCTGTGTCACCGATGCCTCCCTCATCGGCGGGGCGGTATTGCGCGCCGGCGATCTGGTGATCGACGGCTCGGTGCGCGGCAAGCTCGGACGGCTTGCCAACGCCATCGTGCAGTAAGAATTTGACTAAATTAAGGATTCCGGTCATGTCACTCAATCCGTCAGAAATCAGCGAGCTCATCCGCCAGCGCATCGAACATTTCGACGCCGAGGCCGAGGCCCGCAACGTCGGTACCGTGGTGAGCGTCACCGACGGCATCGTGCGCATTCACGGCCTGCAGGCCGTCCAATACGGCGAAATGCTCGAGTTCCCCAAAAACACTTTTGGCCTTGCGCTCAACTTGGAGCGCGACTCGGTGGGCGCGGTGATCCTCGGTCACTACGAACACATCTCCGAAGGCGATACCGTCAAGACCACCGGGCGCATCCTCGAGGTGCCGGTCGGACCCGAGTTGCTCGGGCGGGTGGTGAACTCGCTGGGCGAGCCGATCGATGGCAAGGGCCTGGTCAAGGCCAAGCTCAGCTCGCCGATCGAGAAGGTCGCACCGGGCGTGATCGCGCGCCAGTCGGTGAGCCAGCCGGTGCAAACCGGCTACAAGGCGATTGACTCGATGGTGCCCATCGGCCGCGGCCAGCGCGAACTCGTGATCGGCGACCGTCAGACTGGCAAGACGGCGCTTGCGGTGGATACCATCATCAACCAGAAAGGTAAGAATCTGTTCTGCGTATATGTTGCCGTCGGCCAGAAAAACTCCTCGATCGCCGCCGTGGTGCGCAAGTTCGAGGAGCACGGTGCCATGGAGTACACCACGGTGGTGGCGGTCTCGGCCTCGGAGTCCGCGGCCCTGCAATACATCGCACCCTACTCGGGCTGCGCCATGGGTGAGTATTTCCGCGACCGCGGCCAAGACGCGCTCATTGTCTACGACGACCTCACCAAGCAGGCCTGGGCCTACCGGCAGATCTCGCTCTTGCTGCGCCGCCCGCCGGGCCGCGAAGCCTATCCGGGCGATATTTTCTACCTGCATTCGCGCCTCCTGGAGCGCGCCGCGCGGGTGAATGCGCACTACGTGGAAGAAATCACCAAGGGCGAGGTCAAGGGCAAGACCGGCTCACTCACCGCGCTCCCGATCATCGAGACTCAGGCGGGAGACGTGTCGGCCTTCGTGCCGACCAACGTGATTTCCATTACCGACGGCCAGATTTTTCTGGAAACCGACTTGTTCAATGCCGGCATCCGCCCGGCCATCAACGCCGGCATCTCGGTGTCGCGTGTGGGCGGTGCGGCTCAGACCAAGATCATCAAAAAGCTCGGAGGCGGCGTGAAGCTCGCGCTCGCCCAGTTCCGTGAACTCGCGGCCTTTGCCCAGTTCGCCTCCGACCTCGATGAGGTTACCCGCAAGCAGCTCGAACGCGGACGGCGGGTGACCGAGTTGATGAAGCAGAAACAATACGCACCGTTGAGCGTCGCCGACATGGCCTTGTCCTTGTATGCCGCGAATGAAGGGTTGCTCGACGACGTGGATGTGAAAAAAGTAGTGGTATTCGAAGCCGCGATGCACAGTTATTTCCAGGCACATTTCGCCGCGCTGCGCGACAGAATTAACGCCAGTGGTGATTACGGCAGCGAGATCGAGCAGGCTTTGAAGACGGCGGTCGAAGAGTTCAAGAAGACCCAGGCATGGTAATTGTGGAATCGCGGCGGATACCGCCGCACTCATGCAAGAGCGCAGAAAGCGACAGGCAGCTGCGCAGCACGCAGCACCCGGCACGCAGCACGAGTTGAGGATATGGCAGGCGCAAAAGAAATCCGCACGCAGATCAAGAGCATCCGCAGCACGCAGAAGATCACCAAGGCCATGCAAATGGTCGCGGCGAGCAAGATGCGCAAGGTGCAACTGCGCATGACGGCATCGCGTCCGTATGCGGAGAAAATGCGCCGCGTGATCGGACATCTGTCTAAAGCCAATCCCGAGTACCGCCATCCGTTCATGACCGAGCGCGAGGTAAAGCGCGTCGGCTTCATCGTGATCGCCTCCGACCGAGGTCTCTGCGGTGGCTTGAATATCAACCTCTTCAAGACCGTGCTGGTCGCGGTGCGCGATTGGCGCCAGAAGAACGTCGAAGCCGAGTTTTGCATTGTCGGCGCAAAGGCGGTGGTTTTTTTTCGGCACGTGGGCGGAAAAGTCGTGGCGCAGGCGTCACGCCTCGGCGACACCCCGCACGTCGAGGATCTGGTAGGCACGGTCAAGGTCATGCTCGATGCCTACCGCGAAGCACGCGTGGATCGCGTGTTTCTGGTCAACAACGTGTTCGTCAATACCATGCGTCAGCAACCCACCGTGACCCAATTGTTACCGGTGACTGGCGTTGAGGACCCCGAACTCCAGGCCCACTGGGACTACATCTACGAGCCCGAGGCCCGCGATTTGCTCGACAGCGTACTCAGCCGCTACGTGGAATCGCAGGTGTACCAGGGTGCGGTGGAAAACGTCGCGTGCTTTTACGCCGCACAGATGGTGGCCATGAAGTCGGCCTCGGACAATGCCGGCGAAATGATTGACGGATTGCAGCTCGCTTACAACAAGGCGCGCCAAGCCGGCATCACCAAGGAGCTGGCTGAGATTGTGGGCGGCGCGGCGGCCGTGTGAAGCGCTGTGTGGAATCGCGGCCGAGACGACCGCTCCTACCGCCCGATTAGAAATGTTGTAGGAGCGGTGGTCCCCACCGCGATACAAAACTGAGGATTGAAACATGAGTTCCGGAAAAGTTGTGCAGGTGATCGGCGCGGTGGTGGATGTGGAATTTCCGCGCGATGCCATCCCCGCAATCTACGACGCGCTCAAGCTCGAAGAGGGCGGTCTCACGCTCGAAGTGCAGCAACAGTTAGGCGACGGTGTGGTACGCACGATCGCCATGGGCGCCTCCGAAGGCCTGCGCCGCGGCCTCAAGGTCGACAACAGCGGTGCGCCAATTACGGTGCCGGTCGGCAAGGGTACGCTCGGACGCATCATGAACGTGCTCGGCCAGCCGGTCGACGAGGCGGGTCCGATCCAGACCAAGGACCACTGGTCGATCCACCGCCAGGCGCCGAGTTACGAAGAACAATCCGGCTCCACGGATCTTTTGGAAACCGGCATCAAGGTGATTGATCTTCTTTGCCCGTTCGCCAAGGGTGGCAAGGTGGGCCTGTTCGGCGGCGCCGGTGTCGGCAAGACCGTGAACATGCTGGAACTCATCAACAACATTGCCAAGGAACATTCGGGCCTTTCAGTGTTCGCGGGCGTGGGCGAGCGCACCCGTGAAGGCAACGACTTCTATCACGAGATGGCCGAGTCCGGTGTCATCAATCTCAAGAGCCTCAACGATTCCAAGGTCGCAATGGTCTATGGCCAAATGAATGAGCCGCCCGGCAACCGTCTGCGCGTGGCTTTGACGGGCCTCACCATGGCCGAGTATTTCCGTGACGAAGGCCGCGACATCCTGCTCTTCATCGACAACATTTACCGCTATACGCTCGCCGGCACCGAGGTCTCGGCGCTCTTGGGGCGCATGCCCTCGGCGGTGGGTTACCAGCCGACGCTCGCCGAGGAAATGGGCGTGCTGCAGGAGCGCATCACGTCCACCAAGAAAGGTTCGATTACCTCGATCCAGGCTGTCTACGTGCCGGCCGACGATTTGACCGATCCGTCGCCCGCCACGACTTTCGCGCACCTGGATTCGACGGTCACCCTGTCGCGCGACATCGCGGCGCTCGGCATCTATCCCGCGGTGGATCCGCTCGATTCCACCTCGCGCATGCTCGATCCGAACGTCATCGGTCAGGAGCATTACGACACCGCGCGCGGCGTGCAGGCGGTACTGCAGCGCTACAAGGAGCTGAAGGACATCATCGCGATCCTCGGCATGGATGAGCTTTCCGAAGAAGACAAACTTGCGGTGCAGCGCGCGCGCAAGATCCAACGCTTTCTGTCGCAGCCATTCCACGTGGCCGAAGTTTTCACCGGCTCACCCGGAAAATACGTGCCGCTCAAGGAGACGATTCGCGGATTCAAGGGCATCGTCGCCGGCGAGTACGACAAACTCCCGGAGCAGGCGTTCTACATGGTCGGCGGCATCGACGAAGCCGTGGCCAAGGCGCAGACGCTGTAACGGCAGGCTGCGATCCCATGGCCATGACCTTTCGAGTCGATGTGGTAAGCGCCGAGCAGGAAATCTACTCGGGCGTCGCCGAAATGGTGTTCGCGCCCGCGGACCTGGGCGAGCTCGGCATCACGCCGCGCCACGCTCCCCTGTTGACGCGCCTGAAGCCCGGCAGCGTGCGCGTCAAGACCGGCCCCGACGACGAGGCTATCTTTTACGTCTCGGGCGGCATTCTCGAGATCCAGCCGCATCTTGTGACCGTGCTCTCCGACACCGCGCTGCGTGCGCGCGACATCGACGAAGCCGCAGCGCTCGAAGCCAAGCGACGCGCCGAGGAAGCGCTCGCCAACCGTTCCGACGAAGTCGACATCGTGCGTGCCCAGGCCGAACTCATGGAAGCCCTAGCGCGCCTGCGCACCCTCGAAAAAATCCGCAAAAAGCTCGGCGGGCACTGATCCGGCCGCCGAGCTCTCGCCTGCGGTATCAGGCACGGAATTTCCCATCCCCGCGGCTCCCGCCATGCATGCAGAGTTTTGCCTTATCATGGCTGCGCTTGGTTTCCGAACTCCGGGAGCTTCATGCCGTTAAGTATCGTCATCCTGGCCGCCGGCCAGGGTAAACGCATGCACTCCGATTTGCCGAAGGTGCTGCAGCCCCTGGGCGGCAGCACGCCGCTCGAGCACGTGGTGCATACCGCGACTGCGCTCGAGCCCGCGGCGGTGTACGTCGTTTATGGGCACGGCGGCGAGCAGGTGCAGGTGGCGCTTCAGCATTTGCCGCTGCAGTGGGTCCGGCAAGCGCAGCAGCTCGGGACCGGCCACGCCGTGCTGCAGGCGCTGCCCGCCATTCCCGATGACCACACGGTCCTCGTGCTCTACGGTGATGTGCCTTTGCTGCGTCTCGAAACCCTGCGTACTTTACTGGCCGCCGCGACCCGCGGCGAGCTCGCGATCCTCACGGCCCGGCTCGCCGATCCCACGGGCTATGGACGGATTTTGCACGACGCTTCCGGCGCCGTGCGCGGCGTGGTTGAAGAGAAAGACGCCACACCCGACGAGCGTCGCCTTGACGAGTGCAGTACCGGCCCGCTGGCCGCGGGCGCTGCCGAGTTGCGTGGATGGCTCGCCCGCGTGCGCAACGACAATGCCCAGAAAGAATATTATCTCCCTGACGTGATCGCGCTTGCGGTTAAAGGGGGCGCGCTGGTGACGGCGATTCTGGCAGCGGATGAAAACGAAGTGGCGGGCGTGAATGACCGCCGGCAGCTCGCAGCGGCGGAAGCCGCGCTGCGCGCACGCCGTGCCGCCGAGCTCATGGACGCAGGCGTGACCCTGCGTGATCCCGCGCGCATCGAAGTACGCGGCGAGCTGCAGTGTGGTCGCGACGTGGTGATTGACATCAACTGTGTGTTTGAAGGTCAAGTAAGACTTGGCAACCGCGTGCGCATCGGCCCGGGCGTGCTGCTCCGCGATTGCACGCTCGGCGATGACACCGAGGTGTACGCCCATTGCGCGCTGGAAGAGGCCACGGTGGGCGCGCGTGTGCATATCGGGCCGTTTGCGCGCCTGCGCCCGGAAACCGAGCTTGCGGATGAGGTGCACGTCGGCGATTTCGTCGAGATCAAGAAAAGCCGTCTGGGGCGGGGCGCGAAGGCCAACCATCTGGCCTATCTCGGCGATGCCGATGTCGGCGCACAGGTGAACATCGGCGCCGGTACGATTACCTGCAATTACGACGGCATCAACAAGCACCGTACGCGGATCGGCGACGATGCCTTCATCGGCTCGAATACCTCGCTGGTCGCACCCGTCGACATCGGTGCAGGCGCGACCATCGGCGCGGGCTCGGTGATCGTGCATCAGGCGCCCGCGGGCAAGCTCACGCTCGAGCGGAGTTCGCAGGTCACGGTGCAGGATTGGGAGCGGCCCAAGAAGAAATCCTAGTGCGGCGTGCTGAGTACGGCGTGCAGAGACCGCTAGCGTTTGTGTATTCCGCACGCAGCACCAGGATGTTTAAACAGGTCCGGGACGTTAAGGCTTGATGCCGAGTTAATAGTGCAAAGGATTTAACGCATGTGTGGAATCGTCGGAGCCATCGCTGCGCGTGACGTGGTGCCCTTGTTGGTGGACGGCCTGCGCCGCCTCGAATACCGCGGTTACGACTCGGCCGGGATTGCCGTCCTGAACGGCGGCATTCGCCGGGTGCGCACCGTCGGTCGGGTCGCGGACCTTGAGGCACGCGCACGCGAGGCGGGCCTGCACGGCCTGCTCGGCATCGGTCACACGCGCTGGGCGACGCACGGCGGAGTCACGGAGGCCAATGCTCATCCGCACGTCTCGCGCGGTGAAATCGCCGTGGCCCATAACGGCATCATCGAGAACCACGAGGAGCAGCGCGCCCGGCTGCGCCAGCTCGGCTACGAGTTCGAGTCGCAGACCGACACCGAAGTGATCGCGCACTTGGTGCACTATCACTTTTCCAAGTGCCACGACCTGTTCATGGCGGTGCGCGACGCCACCCGCGAGCTCGTGGGCGCCTATGCCATTGGCGTGGTGGCGCTTGAAGCCCCCGAGGTCATGGTGTGCGCGCGCCTCGGCTGTCCGCTCCTCATCGGCCTCGGGGCGGGCGAGAATTTTATTGCTTCGGATGTGTCGGCGGTGCTCGCGGCTACACGCCGGGTGATTTACCTGGAAGATGGCGATGTCGCCGAGCTGCGGCGTGACCGTGTCAGCATTGTCGGCAGCGACGGCCAGGCGGTCGAACGCGAGGTGCATGAGAGCGACGTATCGCTCGCGTCGATGGAGCTCGGGCCTTACCGCCACTACATGCAAAAGGAAATCCACGAGCAGCCGCGCGCGCTGGCCGATACGATCGAGAGCACGATCACGGAAGGCTTCGTGCCGCGGTTGTTCGGCCTCAAAGCGGCCGAGATATTCCGGGATCTCGGCGCCGTGCAGATTCTCGCGGCTGGCACCAGTTATTACGCCGGCCTTACCGCCAAATACTGGATTGAAAGCATTGCCAAAGTGCCGGTCGCGGTCGAGATCGCCAGCGAATACCGTTACCGAGATTCCGTCGCCGATCCGCGCCATTTGGTGATCACCATCTCACAGTCCGGAGAGACTCTCGATACGCTCGAGGCACTCAAACACGCGAGGAAACTCGGGCATACCCGCACGCTATCCATCTGCAATGTGCAGGAAAGCGCCATCCCGCGCGCCTCGGGCCTGGTGTTCTATACGCGTGCCGGCGCCGAGATCGGCGTGGCCTCCACCAAGGCGTTCACCACGCAGCTTGCGGCGCTGTTCGTGTTCGCTGTGACGCTTGCCCGTCAGCGCGGTCTGCTGGACGAGCGTCAGCTTGCGGTGCACATGGAAAGCCTGCGGCGCGTGGCTGTCAGTGTGCAGCACGCGCTCAATCTCGAGCCGCAGATCGCGGAGTGGGCGAGGCTGTTTGCGCCCAAGCAGCACGCGCTGTTTCTCGGGCGCGGCATGCATTATCCGATTGCGCTCGAAGGTGCACTCAAGCTCAAGGAAATCTCCTACATCCATGCCGAGGCCTACCCCGCAGGCG
>JBOIBB010000207.1:0-6821 GCA_050739335.1 Gammaproteobacteria bacterium | reverse complement strand
ATCAAGTCGTTTATTAGAACGTAACTTGCAGACCGACCTGGTAGAACCGGCCGATTGCACCTTGCTGCGCATAGGTCGGGTTGTAACCCGCGGCCGTGGCCGCGTAGTCAATCGGATCGTAGGGCGCGCTGCGATCGGTCGCATTGAGAATACCGGCCGTCAGCGCCCAAGTGTTATTGATATTCCACATGCCCGTCAGATTGAGATACCAGAACGCGGGCACCGTGCAGTCCGGCGGCACCTGCAGGCCGGTCGGACCGTGGCTATTACACGCGCTCGGCGGCTCGTTGGGAAGAGGGGCATCGGGCGTGGACATGTAGATATCGCTCACCCAGTAAAACGTACCCGTAAAGCTCACCGGTCCGAAGGTAAAGGTGTTCGCCCAGTTCTGGCGGAACTTGGGTGTGCCGGCGCCCGACGACAGTTCGTATGGGCCCTGAGTCCCCACCATGTTCACGCACGGGCCACCCTGCGCGAACGTCTCGCACCAAGTCTTGATCTCGACACCATGGTACTGGCTGTGCCAGGTGAAGTTGCCGAAGTTCTGGTTGTATTGCAGCTCCACGTCAAAACCAGTGGTGCGCAGCTCATTCGCATTGGTGTATTGGGCACTGATCTGGATCGGCAACAGCTGGGCCGTCGGATACAGCGGATCCGGCGTGTCGTAAAGCACCGTAGTTCCCGCCGGTGGCGGCAGTCCGACGAACGCGGGACCAAGCGCCGGTCCCGGAGACGGTGACTGTATCAGGTTGCTGACCAGTATGTTGTAGTAATCCAGCGTGCCGCTGAATTCACTCGTCGGTTGAAACACCGCGCCCAGAGTGTAATTACGCGACCGTTCCGGCTGGATGTCCGGGTTGGCCTCACTCAGCAAGCCCAATGCGTACGGCTTGGCGTACGCGTCCGGAGTACAGGGGGTGATCTTCGGCGCGCAATGTTCCGCGACAAAACTCGGAGGCGGCGTGAAGGTAATAAACCCGAGCGACGATGAATTGCCGATCTCCGAGAAGGAAGGCGCCAGGAACCCCCGCGCATAGGTGCCGCGGAACGCCAGTTGGGAGATCGGGGTCCATTTGATGCCGAACTTCGGCGAGAACGCGTTCCCGAAATCCGAATAGTGGTCCTCGCGGCCCGCAAGGTCCAAATCGAGGCTCGAGAGCACCGGTGCATTCAATTCCGCAAACCCTGCAGCGATTTCACGCTGGCCGGAGGCATGGGTATTGCCGAGGCCGAGCAGGTTATTGCCAGGGTTGAGACTCGGGTCATCCTGTGATTCGTAGCGCCACTGGGTACCGACACCCAAGCCGAGCGGTCCGCCCGGCAGTTGGGCGAGCGGGCCGTTGACCACGAATTGCAGGGCATCCTCATTCGTGGTTGAGACCACGTGACTGTCGGACGACAGGGCATTGAGTGTCGCCTGGGAATTCGCCGACGGATCGATGAAATTGTAGCTGCCGTCCGTGACATCGGTCAGCAATTGCGAAATGTTGAGGAAGCCGTAGTTGTTATAGTCAAGCCAAGCGTGGTTAAGATTTACCGAGGCGTTGTAGCTCCAATTTTCACTGAGCGCACCGGTCAGGTCCATGTCCATGCGCATCACGTGATTCACGGTCGTGTCCCAGCCGAAACCGGGCAGGCCGCCAAAGTTGTACCCGATCAGCGCGTATTCACCCTGGTTGGCAAACAAATCATTGGGATTGAGCGCGCCACCCGGCAGCGTCGGCTGCAGCGCGATGTCACTGGTATTGGTCGGCGTTGAATTCTGAATAGAGGCCGGCCCACCATTCTGGTTCACCATGCGGAACTGGTTGTAGCTCGCATTGAGATAGGCCGTGGTGGTCGGGTTGATGTCGACGGTAATACGGCCATCAATGGACGCACTTTGCGTTTTGGGCGCAATCTGGCCATACAAGCCGACCTGGTTGTAGGTGCAACCCGTACCGGATCCCGGACCCGTGCCCGGATAGCTCACAGGCGTGGGGCAAGGCCGGATCGGTTGCATGGTCGTTCCGGGAATGGGCACGCCGGTCAGCAGGTTACCCGGAGTGGACAAGGTCGCAGGTTCCTCTACACCGTAGATGGAGCCACTGATACCACCACCACCATTCGCGGGATTGCCGCCGAAGCAATCGTCAAAATAACCGCTGGGGCTGTAATCGCAGGAGTTCAGAGGATAGTCACGGTCGTGGCTGTAAATCGGCTGGGTCGTGTGATATTCCACGCTCAAATACGAGTTCCAGCCTTGGGTATCGAGATTGCCCGTACCGGTGATGAAGGTGTAATCCTGTGACGCCCCGCCGCCTTTCTGCGCGAAGCCGAGTTGCGCGGTGGCGCGCGAACCATTAAACGAAGGATACAAAATGATATTGATGACGCCCGCGATCGCGTCCGCGCCGTAAATTGCCGAAGCACCGTCGTTCAGCACCTCGACACGCTCGACGGCATTCAATGGCAGGGTATTGAGGTCGGTAAAGGAACGCGTGCCGTCATCCGCCAGGGGGTAGGAGGTGGTACGCCGCCCGTCAATCAGCACCAGGGTGGAAGCGGCCGTAAGACCACGCAGCGCCACACCGGAAGAACCGGTGGCAAAACCGTTGGTGAATGCGAGAGGAATCGTGCCGCTGTTGTCGGAAGCCAGCGATCTGACTACCTGAGCAATGGTGGTGAAGCCACTTGCCTGTATCTGCTTGGCGGTGATGATCGTGATCGGTGCGGCCGTCTCGATGCTGGTACGCGGAATCAGGGTACCAGTCACCTGAATCTTCTTAAGCTGCACGTTCTGCTGGTTTTGCGCCTGATTCTGATTTTGATTGGCGCTTTGAGCCGCGTCCTGGGCGAACGCTGCCGGCGTCGTCAAAGCCGCGGCCGCGCCCGCCAGCAAACCATAACGCACGGCATGGGATATCAAGCTCGTCTTCATGATTACGTCCTTATCAGTGAATTGCGAATGCGATCTTCAGACGCACACCAAACCAATCAGCCTGTGTGGACTGCGACTGCGTGCCCGAAACCACACAGACACGCACGCGGGTGACAGCGAATCCGGAAGCTTGTCTGAAACATCCAACTCGGGTGACGAATTGTCGCCGCAAAAGTGACTGACTTTCCAGTCGCGTATATGCATTGCGGGCTGCATTGATCACCGACAAAAGTATGATTACGTGCCGGGATTAACGCTTCATCACTCGAGCATGGAGTCGCACACAGAATATTCAGGTGCATGCATGCGATCGGGCGGCGTGCGCAGTTAACAGTGCACGGCAAAGACGAGCGTCAAGCGCTTAACGTCCCATACAAACATTGATATCCGGGAGTCGCAGTTAATCCGCGCAGCGGACCGGCTAGTGACTGATATCGTCACCGGGGAAAGC
Source organism: Gammaproteobacteria bacterium (assembly GCA_050739335.1). Classification (GTDB taxonomy): domain Bacteria; phylum Pseudomonadota; class Gammaproteobacteria; order Natronospirales; family REEB76; genus REEB76. Next base: position 3,450 of record JBOIBB010000207.1, on the reverse strand, counting down.
TCACTAGGCCTACGGGTGTGTCGGATAAACAACGAGCAGTCGACAGCGCATCTTCCAGGGTGCCGCTGTTATGTTGTTACGCTCGGACCTTTCCGACCGGTGTGTGGCTGCGTGCCGGCCGCGGTGTCATTGCGTTGTCGATCCCGGTCATTCTCAAAGTTCCATACCCAAGATAATGTCCTGATATTGGTGCCCGCCGATGCGACGCAGGTACGCACCCATGCGGCGGAAACCGAGGCTCTCGAAAAACGCATTAGCCAAGCCATTCTTATAGTAATCACCGAGCAAGAGGCGCCGGCAACCCACGACGCGTGCGTATTTCATGGCCTGCGCCATGAGCTTTTTGCCGAGTCCGCTGCGCTGGAAATGCTTCAACAGATACAAGCGGCGTACCTCCAGATCCGTGGCCGCGGGCGTTTCCACCAGCAACGCCGGCGGCGCGAGTACCAGATAACCGCCGGGAACGCCGCCGATCGCGGTTTCCGCAATCCACGCCCGCGCCCGCGGATCCTCCAGCCACTGGCGGTAGATCCCCGGCGTGCCATGGCTGGCACAATGCACCAGTATGTCCGTGGGTGAAAACACGTTGTGATAGGTCTGCAAGAACGTGGTCTTGCCGAGTTGCGCGAGCGCGTATTCGTCGCCCGGAGCACACTGCCGGATGCTGAATACGGCCGCGGAAAAACTCATATCCGGCAGCGCTTCCACCGGCTGCGGGATTGCGGGCGGCGCGCTTGGATCTCGCACACGTCCGAGCGCTGCCAAAAACTCCTTGCGTAGCTGCTTGCGAAACGTGGTACCCGACAGCAGGCGTATGCCATTCATCAGCACGAACTCATAACTGTTCTGGTGGGACTTTATTTCAGTTACGCAGTCGCGATTGATCACCAGCGAACGGTGAATGCGCAGAAACCTCCGATCCGGCAGACGCGCCTCGAGATGTGACAGCGTCTCCTTGGTATGCAGGGTTTCGCCGCCTGCCATGACGATTCCGATATAGTTGCCATCCGCGCGCACGTACACGATCTTGTCGATCTCAATCAGCTTGACGTGCGTGCCTATTTTCACCGTCAGCCGCCGCTCGGGTTCGCGCACCGTAGCCGCGTTGAAGAAATCAATAGCCGTGCTGTTCATGCTGTTCTTCTCCATAGTGTGCCGACATGTGGGCCCGAGGTCCTCGCGATCACGCTCGGTGTCTACGTGGCCTCAGGCGTTGTCTCGTGCCCACCTCGCCCGCGCGAGCGCCGTCCGGAAGCTTAACGTCCCGGCACGCAACACAACGCGATGCACGTGGGATCCGCAAGCTCCGCGGGGTACAGCAATTGAACGGGAATCACTGAGAGGTCACTGGTCCGCGATCCCTTTCCGGGCGTCGCACCCAGCAGCCAAGCCACGAGTCACCCATGAGACCATGGCTCACCGCTTCGGGTTCCGCAATTCATCACCGCTTTTTCACGGGTCACACACTTTCATCCCTGACTCGCATCCCACATTCCACCGGCGACCAATCGGTTTTGACCAGCGTGCGTACCCTCCTGATCCCCCCAAATGTGTTGATTGAATCCCTGGGACACCAGATCTCAAACTCCTATGCCGCAGCTACGCCATCACAGAAAGCAGTAAGTATGGATGGGCATGCTGAAGCTCGCGTCGGAGCCGAGGCTCCACTGGAAGGCTGCACCCTAGCGACAGGCGGCTCCGTTTCCGGGGCCGCGTTAACCAGACTAACCCAGTCGTTTATTAGAACGTAACTTGCAGACCTACCTGGTAGAACCGACCGACTGCACCTTGCTGCGCATAGGTCGGGTTGTAGGCGTTCGCAGCCCCACCCGCGTAGTCAATCGGGTCATACGGAGCGCTGCGATTGGTCGCGTTCAAAATACCGGCCGTCAGCGCCCAATTATTGTCGATGTGCCACAGGCCCGTCAGGTTCAGATACCAGAATGCAGGCACTGAGCAGTTGGCCACAATCGGCTCACCCGCAAAATTGGTAGCTGCACAAGCGTTTGGCGGCTCATTGGGTGGCGGTGCATCGGGCGTTGCCATATAGATATCGCTCACCCAGTAGACCGTACCCGTCAGGCTCACCGGACCGAACGTGAAGGTATTCGCCCAGTTCCAGCGGTACTTGGGGGTACCGGCCCCGGAAGACAGTTCGTAAGGACCCTGGGTACCCACCATGTTGACACAGGGGCCGCCTTCCGCGAACGTCTCGCACCAAGTCATGATTTTGGTGCCGTGGTATTGGCTGTTCCAGGTAAAGCTGCCAAAGTCCTGGTGGTATTGCAGCTCGACGTCAAAGCCGCTGGTGCGCAGTTCATCCGCATTGACATATGCCGCACCAATCTGAATTGGCAACAGCGGCGCGTTCGGGTGGAGCGGATCCGGCGTGTTGTAGATCACCGAACTCCCGGGCGGTATCGGCGTACCGTTGAACGCGGCACTGAGCGCAGCCCCCGGCGACGGTGGCTGGATCAAATCCGTGATGAGTATGTTGTAGTAGTCGAAGGTGCCGCTGAAAGCAGTGAGCGGTTGAAACACCAAGCCCAGGGTGTAATTACGCGAGCGCTGTGGCTGGATATCCGGGTTCGCGGAACTCAGCAAACCCAAGCCATAGGGTAACGCGTAGGGATCTGGCGTGCAGGGATTGGAGCTAAGCTCATTTCTGGTGTATGCGAGGGGTTGAGAGAGGTGGCGTCTCCTGCTGAAATAGCAAGGTGAAGTGCCGAATATTTTCAGCAACAAACGGAGAGACGCCACCATGAAAGACGATACGATGATTCAGTTTTCCAGTCCAGAGTTCAAGGACGAGCTGAGCCGGGTAATCCAGGAGGGAGCACAGCGGCGGCTGGCGACCGCGGTACAGCAGGAGGTCGTGGACTATTTGGGGCGCGAAGCCTGGCGGCAGGATACCGAGGGCCGGCGGGCGATCGTGCGCAATGGCTACCTGCCCGAGCGTTCAATTGTGACCGGCATGGGGCCGGTGAAGGTGCGGATACCGAAAACGCGGGATCGGTCAGGTGGGGCCCAAGGATTTCACTCCGCGCTGGTGCCGCCATATTTGAAGAAGACCCGCCGGGTGGAGAAGCTGATCCCGATCCTGTATCTGGCGGGGGTATCGACGAACGATTTCGACGGGGCGCTGAAGGCATTGTTTGGGGAGTCGGTGGTGGGACTTTCGGCGCAAAGCATTGTTCGGCTGAAGAAGTCGTGGGAGCGGAAGTACGCGGCTTTCCAGGACAAGGATTGGCACAAGCTGCGCTTTGTCTACGTCTGGGCCGACGGGATCTACATCAACGTGCGAGCGGCCGAGCGACGCTGCATCCTGGTGGTGATCGGCTGCGACAGCACGGGGAAAAAGCACTTCCTCGCCATCGAGGATGGCTTTCGGGAGTCGAAGGAAAGCTGGGTGCAGCTGCTCGGCCGGCTCAAAGACCATGGGCTCACGAC
>JBOIBB010000206.1:0-12278 GCA_050739335.1 Gammaproteobacteria bacterium | reverse complement strand
AAGCGCGGCCACCAGCCCTATCTCAATCCGGACTTCTTCCGGGAAATCGCCGCTACGCTGCCGACAAGCCTGCTGGTGAATTTTGCCATGCTCGATGAGCGCCTGGTCGCCTGCGCCATCTGTTTCCGCGGCGGCGACACGCTCTACGGCCGCCACTGGGGTTGCCTCGAGGAATACCACAGCCTGCATTTTGAAACCTGCTACTACCAGTGGCTCGACTACTGCATCCGCGAGCGCCTTGCGCATTTCGACCCTGGCGCCCAGGGAGAACACAAGCTCGCGCGCGGTTTCGAGCCGACCGCCACGCATTCCCTGCACTACATCGAAGAACCGGCCTTCCGCGCCGCCGTTCAGGAGTTTCTGCAGCAGGAAACGCGCTGGATGGACCGCTACATTGTTGCGGCGGCCGAACACCTGCCCTTCCACCAACCGACGGTGCCGCTGCCCTTGTGATAGGCAAGCCGCGGTCGCATGATGATTTCAGCACACTCCGCCGCCGATTTTTGCCACATGCACAAGCCCACCCTGAAACTCTATTGGATCGAACCCGGGAGCGCCGCCGGGAATTTCCCGCCAGTCGAGCATGCGCTGCAGGAGCCGGACGGGTTGCTCGCCGTGGGCGGCGACCTCTCGCCGGCACGGCTGCTTGCAGCCTATCGACAGGGGATTTTTCCGTGGTACAGCGATCCTCAACCGATCCTGTGGTGGTCGCCGGACCCGCGTTGCGTGCTGTTTCCCGGCCGGCTGCACCTATCCCATTCGCTCGGCAAATGCCTGCGCCGCGGGAACTACCGCGTGAACTTCGACCGCGCGTTCGCCGCAGTCATCGCCGCTTGCGCTGCGCCGCGGCACAATCAGCCCGAAGGCGGCACCTGGATTACACCTGAAATGCAGGCCGCGTACCTCGAGCTCCACCGCCTCGGACACGCGCATTCCGTGGAAGTGTGCGTGGATGGCGAGCTCGCGGGCGGCTTGTACGGAATCGCGATCGGGCGCGCGTTCTTCGGCGAATCGATGTTCAGCCGCTGCGACAACGCCTCGAAGATTGCCCTCGTGTTCCTCGCAAGACAACTGGTCGCGTGGGGCTACGAGCTGATCGATTGCCAAGTGCACTCGCCGCATCTCGCGCGGCTCGGTGCGGAACTCCTGCCACGCGTGGATTTCATGCGCACGCTCGCGCACGCCGCCGCGCAATCGGGCGAGGTGACATGGCCGTCAGTACCGGAGGCGGGATTTTGATGGACGAGCGCGCACACCAGCGGCCGGAGTATCTGCTTTCTCCCGAACACGCCTGCCCCTACCTGCCCGGCAAGCGCGCCCGCACCCTGTTTCTCGATCCGGCCAGCGCGCACCCGCCAGCCTACGCGGAACTCCTGCGCGAAGGCTTCCGCCGCAGTGGCGCTTATTACTACCGGCCCGAGTGTGCAGGCTGCCAAGCCTGCATTCCGTTGCGCATCCCGGTCAACGAATTCGCGCCGGACCGCAGTCAGCGGCGTACCTGGCAACGCAACCGCGACCTCGACGTGCGGTCAGTCCCGGCCGGTTACCGCGGCGAACATTTCGCGCTTTATCGGCGTTATCTCGCCTGGAAGCATCCCGGCGCTGGCATGGATGAGGGTTCACCCGAAGACTATATGAGCTTTCTCATGGGCCCCGAGGGCCGCACCTGCATGGTGGAAATGCGCTTGCACGATGAGCTCGTCGCCGTAGCCTTAATGGATCTTGCCGACGATGGCTTGTCGGCGGTGTACACCTTCTATACGCCGGCATGGCCCGCGCGCAGCTTCGGCACCTTCAGCATTCTCTGGGAAATCTTCGAAGCCAGGCGCCGTGGTCTCGCCTGGCTGTATCTTGGTTACTGGATCGCGGCAAGTCCCAAGATGGCCTACAAAAACCGCTTTTGCCCACACGAGATCCTGATCTCCAGGGGCTGGCAACGCATCTCCCGCACCCGCCGCTGATTTGAACTCATGGCCGGATTCCGGCAGAATCTGCGCGCGCCGCGGCCGGCCCAGAGAGCCGGTGCGGCGTTTTTCCGCCCGCGACCGAGAACATATGCCGAAAGAAGAAAACATCGAGATGGAAGGCAAGGTCGTCGAGACCCTGCCGAACACCACCTTTCGCGTGGAACTCGACAATGGTCACGTGGTATTGGCGCACATTTCGGGGCGCATGCGCAAACACTACATCCGCATCCTGACCGGCGACCGCGTGACCGTTGAGCTCACGCCCTACGACCTCACCAAGGGGCGCATTACCTATCGCGGCAAGTGATCCTTGGACACCAATGCACCTGCGCTCCCATCATTGGTTTCAAAGTCGCCCGAATCAACATGTCACACCTGCTGGGAACAGGCGGCGAAAAACCTGTTGTCAGCGTGCTTGCTGCTCATAGCAGCTCCCGCACTTTTTGCTGCGCCTGCTGCTAGCTCTCAGCAAATCCCGGCGACACTCAAAACCACCACTGGCACACTGTATGGGTCGCTGGAATTGCCGACCGGCACGGGGCCATTTCCCGTGGCGCTCATCATCGCCGGCTCCGGTCCCACGGATCGTGATGGTAATGATGTGCAATTGGGCCTGGATACGGATTGCTACAAGCTGCTTGCGGAAGCGCTGGCGCGAAACGGTATCGCCTCGCTGCGCTACGACAAGCGCGGCGCCGGCGAGGACCTGCTGCTCGCGTTGCCCGAAAGCAAGCTGCGTGTTGAGACTTATATCGGCGATGCCGTGGCGTGGGGGAAGCAACTGCGTGGCGACCGGCGCTTCTCCACGCTGACCGTGATCGGTCACAGCGAAGGCTCGCTGATCGGCATGCTCGCCGCGCGCGAGATTCCGGCCAACGCTTTGGTTTCCATCGCCGGCGCTGGTGAGCCCGCGCAGATCCTGATATTGAAACAACTGCAGCCCAAGCTCCCGCCGGATCTGTACCAAGAATCGGAGAAAATCGTTGCCAGCCTCGACCGCGGCCACACGGTGTCCAATGTGCCGGATCAACTGGATGTTCTGTTCCGCCCCAGTGTCCAGCCTTATCTGATTTCCTGGTTCCGCTACGATCCGGCAGAAGAATTTGTTCAACTGAAAATCCCGGCGCTGATCGTGCAAGGCGAACGCGACCTGCAGGTCAGCGTAAGCGACGCACAAGCACTGGCAAAAGCCGATCCTTCGGCCAAACTGGTGCTGATCCCTTCGATGAACCACGTGTTGAAGGATGTGGGGCCTTCAGTCACGGACAATCTGGCGGCGTACCGCAATCCGGATCTGCCCCTGGATTCGACGCTCGCGAGCGCCCTCAGCAGTTTTATACTGCACTTGCCACCAACGAAAGGAGAGCCCCGTGGCCATAAATAAACTCAAGCTAACCCCGGTCCTGCTGATTTTTGCGCTCGCGGTCCCAGTCGTGGCGCTGGCGTCGGGCACTGCGCCAGCCAACAGCAACTTGACCGTTAAAGCCGAAACTTTCATTCAAACCATGGCCAAAGGCGACTTTACCGCAGCGGAAGCCGACTTTACCGATCGAATGAAACAAGTGACGCCGGATAAATTGAAGGGCATCTGGGACGGCATCGTGCTGCAGGCCGGTGCATTTCAGCAGACCGGCGCGACGAAAATCGTCCACGCCGGCGGCTATACCTCAGTGATCGTCGACACAGAATTCAAGAACAAGACCATCGGCTTTGCCGTAACCTTTGATAACTCGGGCAAGATCGGCGGACTACACCTGGTGCCAGCCGTCTGAATCCTGACGGTGCCGCCGGTTATGCGGGCCCGGCCACCGCGGCTTGTCGCCGCGCACCGGCATAGTCCAAAAAGCGACGTCCGGTGAAGCGAGTGGATGCACCTCGTGCATCCACTGCTCCTTGAAACAGGTGGTGACTATTCAGTCTCCGCAGGATGCAGCGCAGCCGGCGCGCACTCCGGCGCCTGGATGGCAATATCAAATTCGCCATTCTTGACGCTGACGCTTACCTTGCCGCCGTTTGCGAGTTTGCCGAACAGCAGTTCTTCCGCCAGCGGTTTCTTCAGGTTTTCCTGGATGACGCGCGCCATCGGGCGCGCGCCCATCTTGACGTCGTAGCCGCGCTCCGCAATCAGCTTGCGGGCCGCCTCGTCCACTTCGAGCGCCACACCCTTCTGCTCGAGCTGGTGCTCGAGCTCGATCACGAACTTGTCCACCACCTTGGCAATGGTGCGCGCATCCAGGCTGTTGAACTGGATGATGGCATCCAGGCGGTTGCGAAACTCGGGGCTAAAGATCCGGCGAATCGCCTCCATGCCGTCCGGCGCGTTGTCCGCCTGGGTGAAGCCGATTGAGGGCCGCGCCAGATCCTGGGCACCAGCATTCGTGGTCAGAACAATGATCACATGGCGGAAATCCGCCTGCCGGCCGTTGTTATCGGTGAGCGCGCCGTGATCCATCACCTGCAGCAACAGATTGAACACTTCGCTGTGCGCTTTTTCGATTTCATCGAACAGCAACACGCAGTGCGGGTGTTTCAGGATCGCCTCGGTCAAGAGGCCGCCCTGATCGAAACCGACGTAGCCGGGCGGCGCACCGATCAGCCGCGACACGGTGTGGCGCTCCATGTACTCCGACATGTCGAAGCGCACGAATTCGATGCCGAGAATCAGTGCGAGCTGCCGGGTCAATTCGGTTTTGCCGACGCCCGTAGGCCCGGCAAACAGGAACGAGCCGATTGGCCGGGTTTCGGTACCCAGTCCCGAGCGTGACATCTTGATGGCCGCGGCGAGCGTGCCGATGGCTTTGTCCTGGCCGTAGATCACCAGCTTCAGGTCACGTTCGAGATTACGCAGGCCCTCCTTGTCGGACTCGGAGACGCTCTTGGCGGGAATGCGCGCCATCTTGGCCACGATCTCCTCGATGTCCTGCACACTGATGATCTTGCGGCGCTTGCCCGCGGGGCGCAGACGCATGTTGGCGCCGGCTTCGTCGATCACATCGATGGCCTTGTCCGGCAGCCGCCGTTCATTGAGGTAACGTGCCGCAAGCTCCGCGGCCTTCTCCAGCGTCTTGGCCGGGTACTTGACGCCGTGGTGCTCCTCAAACTTGCGGCGCAGGCCCTTGAGGATCTTCGCGGTCTCCTCGACCGAAGGCTCGGGCACGTCGATTTTCTGGAAGCGGCGCGCCAGCGCTCGATCCTTCTCGAACACACCGCGATATTCCTGATAAGTGGTCGAGCCGATGCATTTCAACTCGCCGTTCTGCAGCACCGGCTTGATGAGATTGGACGCGTCCATCACCCCGCCCGAGGCCGCACCCGCGCCGATGACGGTATGGATTTCATCGATAAAGAGAATGTTGCCGGGATCCTTCTTGAGCTCGGTGATCACGCCCTTCAAGCGCTTTTCAAAATCACCGCGGTACTTGGTACCGGCAATCAGCCCGCCCATGTCGAGCGCATAAATGGTGCTGTCACGCAGGATCTCGGGCACCCGGTCCTCGACGATCATCAGCGCCAGGCCTTCGGCCAGGGCGGTCTTGCCCACACCGGCCTCGCCCACGAACAGTGGATTGTTCTTGCGCCGGCGGCAGAGCACTTGGATGGTACGCTCGATTTCCGCCTCGCGGCCGATGAGCGGATCGATGCGGCCCTCGCGCGCGCGCTGATTCAGGTTGGTGGCGTACTGTTCGAGCGCGGTCTTGCCGGGTTTCGTGGGCTCGCCCTCTTCTTCACCCTGTTCTACTCCGCTGTCCGGAGCTTCGTCCTCGCGAACCTTGGAGATACCGTGCGAAATGTAATTGACGACGTCGAGACGGGTGATGCCTTGGCGGCCGAGCACGTACACGGCATGCGATTCCTTCTCGCCGAAGATTGCGACCAGCACATTTGTCGACGTGACTTCCTTCTGTCCCGCAGACTGCACGTGAAACACCGCGCGCTGCAACACGCGTTGAAACCCAAGTGTCGGCTGCACGTCCGGGTCAGATTGCTCGAGACGCGGGGTATTGGTCTCGACGTAATGCGTGAGCTCGCCACGCAGGTCCTCGAGATTGGCACCGCAGGCGCGCAGCACCTCCACCACCCGCGGTGCGTCGAGCAAAGCGAGCAACAGGTGTTCGACCGTCATGAACTCGTGACGTTTGGCGCGCGCTTCCTTGAAAGCGGTATTCAGACAGAATTCCAGTTCCTTGCTCAGCATCTCAAGCCTCTTCCAATGTGCACAACAGCGGGTGCTGATGTTCGCGCGAATAATCGTTTACCTGGGCGGCCTTGGTCTCGGCAATCTCGTAGGTGAACACGCCGCACACGCCCTTGCCGCGCATGTGCACGTGCAACATGATCTGCGTGGCCTTCGGGCGGTCCATGCGGAAAAATACCTGCAGCACTTCGACCACGAACTCCATGGGCGTGTAGTCATCGTTCAACAGCACCACCTTGTAGAGCGGCGGCTTTTTGAGCTTGGGTTTGGCCTCCTCGACCACCAAGCCGCGCTGATAGTCCGGATCGCGGGTCTCATCACTCATGGTGAGATTCTAGCTCGAATCGGCGGCCGCCGTGCCCGCGCGGCGCCCCACACAGTACGGCCACACGCCCGCGCGGCCCTTGAGGCACGGCCCACCCAGTCAGTATGATGCGGGCAGTCGCTGGTGCCGCCGGACGGTGGTGGCGCGGGGATGGTTGGCAACCGCACGCTCGGCAATATCATGCATGTGAACAGTCTGCGCGGGATGAATGCAGGCACGCTGTTGCACCACGGCTGGCCGGCACTGGAAAAGCGCCTGCCGTTTCTGGCAAGCGTAGTGCTCGGCGTGCTGATCGCTTGGACTTTGGCGGTGGTCACTTGGTCGCTCGTGCCGCGTCCGCAGCCGGCCCAACCTATATATAGGCATAACGCAGCGCTGGCCGCGGTACTGGGCGCCAGCACCCCGCTTGCCGACCTGCACCTTTTCGGGACACCGGCCGCCGGCACCGCGGTCAACGCCCCGGAAACCACACTGAACCTGACCTTGCGGGGGATCGTCGCGAGCGGCTCGCAGCGACCGGACAGCTCCTTCGCCATCATCGCGGCAAGCGGCGTCGGCAACGTCTATGGCGTGGGCGCTGAAGTGCCGGGCGGCGCGAAGATCCAGTCGATCTTCCCGGATCACGTGCTCCTCAACCTCAATGGCCGGATGCAATCGCTGCGTCTGCCGAAGAACAGCGCTGCGGCGGGCAGCGGCGCGGCGCTGCAAGCGGCGCCCACGGTGCCGCCGGTGATCTACGGCCGCGTGCTGCCGGCCGCTGAGAACCTCGAGCAGTTACGCAACGAGATCGTGCAGCATCCGGAGCGGCTGCTCGATATGATGCGCGCCATGCCTGTCATGCAAAATAACAAGCTCGAGGGCTACCGGGTGTTCCCGGTAGGCAACTCCGATGCCTTTTCCAAGCTCGGGTTGCAACCGGGCGACATCGTCACGGCCGTGAACGGCATGCCGCTCGACAATCCGGCGCAAAGCATGCAGGTCCTGAATAACCTCAAGACTTCGGATCAAGTTTCCGTGACCTTCGTCCGCAATGGCCAGCAGGAGACCAAGATCCTGCAGTTCCAGAACAACGGCGCTCTCGAGAGATAAACCTTGCTACATCCGCTCGTTTCCCGCTGGCTGAAACCGCGCGCCTGCCTGCTGTCACTGGCCGCCGCCCTGATGCTGACCTCCGGACCGCTGTTTGCCCAGGCCAGCGCGGGCGCGGCGGGCGGCATTACCCTCAACTTCAAGGATGCCGACATCCGCGAGGTGGCGGCCACCATCGGCCAGATCACCCACAAGGATTTCATCATCGATCCCCGCGTGCAGGGACGCGTCACGGTAATTTCGAGCACGCCGATCAGCGCGAACGCCGTGTACGCGACCTTCCTTTCGGTGTTGCAGGTGCACGGACTCGCGGCCGTGCCGGCTGGCGCCATGATCAAGATTGTGCCGGCGCTTGAGGCGCGGCAAATGCCGGGCACCACGTTCGGCTCGGGCACCCCGGGCGACGCCATGGTCACCCAGGTGGTACAGATCAACAACGTCTCGGCAGCGCAGCTCGTGCCGGTGCTGCGTCCGCTGATGTCGACCGAAGCGCAGCTCGCGGCCTACCCGCCCTCCAATATGCTCATCATTTCCGACCGTGCGAGCAACGTACGCCGGCTGCTCGAAATCATCCAGCGTATTGACCAGCCGGCCACGAGCGAAGTCGAAGTGATCCCATTGCAGAATGCTTCGGCGAGCGATGTCGTGCAGGTGCTCAACTCGCTGATGCAGACCCAGCAGGGTATGGAAGCCGGACCGCCCATGAAACTGGTAGCCGACACCCGCACCAACAGCATTCTGGTGAGCGGCGACAAAAACGACCGCCTGCGTATCCGTGCACTCATCGCGCAGCTCGACACCCCGACCGAGACCGGCAACACCCAGGTGATATACCTCAAGTACGCCAAGGCCAAAGATATCTCGGACGAACTCAAGAGCTTCGTGCAGGATCTGCAGAAGCAGTCCGCCGCCAAGGCGGGGAACGCGAGCGCCGCGAGCAGCGAGCCCGAAGTTTCGCTGATCCCGGATGCGCGTACCAATTCGCTGGTAATCACCGCGCCGCCCAAGATCATGCACGCGGTCGAAGGTGTGATCGCCAAACTGGATATCCCACGTGCCCAGGTACTGTTGCAAACCGTCGAGGCGGAACTCACCTCCGACAAGTCGGCGCAATTGGGTGTCACTTGGGTGGCGGATGCACTGAATAGCGCGGGTGCCGCCGGCGCCACCGATTTCAGCAACACCGGTCCCGGCATCCTGGGTCTGGCCCAGCAAGCGGCGGCGGCAAACTCTGCCGTCGGGATCGGCAACAGCTTGGGCACCACCGGCAGCCCGGGCGTTGCTATCCCGCAAGGTCTGACCCTGGGTGTGGGCAAGATCGTAAAGAACGGCTTCAGCTTCGCGGCCTTGATCAATGCGCTGGCCGGGAACTCCGACACCAATATTCTCTCCACACCGAGCGTGGTGACGCTGGACAATCAGGAAGCCGACATCAAGGTGGCGCAACAGGTGCCCTTCGTGACCGGCCAGTACACCAATACGACTGGAGTCGCCAACGGCAGCACACCGGTCATCAATCCGTTCCAGACGGTGCAGCGCCAAGACGTGGGCCTGGAATTGAAGATCACGCCGCAGATCAATCAGGGCAACGCCATCCTGCTCAAGATTGACCAAGTCATTTCCAACCTCACCGGCACCAGTATCGGCGGCCAGCCCGTAACCAATACCCGTGAGATCAAGACCAACGTGATGGCTGAGAACCGTCAGATCGTGGTCTTGGGCGGGCTCATCGAGGACAATCTCATCGAGTCGGAACAGCATGTGCCGCTTTTGGGCAGCATCCCGCTGCTCGGCAACCTCTTCAAATACCGCAGCACCACCAACACCAAGAGTAATCTGATGCTGTTCATCCAGCCGACCATCTTGCGCACCCCCGGAACCACGAACGAATACACCCGCCAGAGCTACAATGAGTTGCGCAACATCGAGCTGCAGCATCAAGGGCCGGTGCAGCTTATGCCGAATGAACGCCGCCCGGTGATGAAACAATTCCAGGCCGTCAAGTCCGCCGCCACGCACACCCAGGCGCCCGCTGCGGGTACGCGCGCGACCTCGGCCGCAAGCCGCGCACCGGCCACGGTGAGCCGCGCCACGCGCCCGCCGGCCGCCACCAGCCGCCCGCCCCTGCCCGAGACCCCGGGTTCCGATGGCCAGCGTTCCCCCGCTTAAGCGCGCGGCCGCCGTCGCGGGTGTGCCGCTCGCGGCCGTAGAGGTCGCGGTCCGCGGTCTGCCTTTCCCGTTCGCCAAGCGTCACGGCGTGCTCGTGGAAAAGCTCGAGGCCGGCCACGCCGAGATCGTGCACCGCGCCGACGCCAGCGCCGAAGCCTTGCTCGAAACTCGGCGGGTGCTGGGCGTGCCGCTGCGCGTGCGCGAAGTGAGCGATGCCGAGTTCGACACCCTCCTGCAGCAGGCCTACGAAGAACAATCCAACAGCGCCATGCACATGATGGAGGGCCTCGACGAAGACGTGGACCTCTTTAGCGTCGCGCAAGCACTGCCCGAACCCGAAGACCTGCTGGAAAGCGAAGACGATGCGCCCATCATCCGGCTCATCAATGCACTCTTGACCGAAGCCGTCAAGGAGAACGCCTCCGATATTCACATCGAGCCCTTCGAGAACCGCTTGGTGGTGCGCTTTCGCGTGGATGGCGTGCTGCGCGTGGTGCTCGAGTCCCGGCGCGCCGTCGCCCCGCTGGTGGTATCGCGCGTCAAGGTCATGGCCAAGCTTGACATTGCCGAGAAGCGCCTGCCTCAGGATGGACGCATCTCGCTGCGCATCGCGGCGCGCGCGGTGGACGTGCGCGTAAGCACCATTCCTTCGGGCCACGGCGAACGCGTAGTGCTGCGCCTGCTCGACAAGCAAGCCGGGCGTCTCGAGCTCGAACACCTCGGCATGCCGGATGCCACGCGCCGCCTGATCGACGATCTGATCCACACGCCGCACGGCATCATTCTCGTGACCGGGCCGACCGGCTCAGGCAAGACCACTACTCTTTACGCCGCACTCGAGCGCTTAAACGACCACAGCCGCAACATCATGACGGTCGAGGACCCCATCGAGTACTACATCGACGGCATCGGCCAGACCCAGGTGAACACCCGCGTGGACATGACCTTCGCGCGCGGCCTGCGCGCGATCCTGCGCCAGGACCCGGACGTGGTGATGGTGGGCGAAATCCGCGACCTCGAAACCGCCGAGACGGCCGTGCAGGCCTCGCTTACCGGACACCTGGTGCTCTCGACTCTGCACACCAACACGGCCGTGGGCGCGATCGCGCGCCTGCGTGACATGGGCGTCGAACCCTTCCTGCTGTCTTCGTCGCTGCTCGGCATGATGGCCCAGCGGCTGGTGCGCATCCTCTGTCCGGATTGCAAACAGCCCTATACCGCGGGCGAACGCGCCTGCACGACGCTCGATCTGCCGCGCGACCCTGCGCCGACACTTTACAAGCCCGTGGGGTGCGAGAGCTGCAACCGCACGGGCTATCACGGGCGCACCGGCATCTACGAAATGGTGATTGTCGACGATCACATGCGCGACATGATTCACGACAACGCCAGCGAACATGAGCTCGAGCGTTACGCCCGCACCCGGACCCCGAGCATCCGCGACGATGGACGCACGCGCGTGCTTGCCGGCAAAACCAGCATCGAAGAAGTGTTGCGGGTAACCCGAAAAGAGGGTGGAGAGGCGAGCAAGTGAACAACGCGACACATTGCATTCAGGAAAACCATTCAGTGCTGCGTACCGCGTACTGCGTAAGGGAAGATCGCAGACTACTGAGTGCCACCTGCCTCGCGGCGCGTGAAATCCAGCCTCGGATCACGACTTCTCTAGACCGTACGCCGCACGCTGCACGCGGCACCTTCTTTTAAACATGAGCGCCTTCGAATACACCGCCCTTGATACCCACGGCCGGGAACGCCGTGGCGTCACCGAAGGCGACACTCCGCGCCAGGTACGTCAGCAGCTTCGCGAGCAGGGTCTCACGCCGCTCAACGTGAGCGCGGCGGCCGAAGCCGAAGCGCGCCACGCGCGCGGCTTCAGCCTGAGTCGCGGTATCAACGCCCCGGATCTCGCGCTCATCACCCGCCAGCTCGCCACCCTGGTGCGCTCGGCGCTGCCGGTCGAGGAAGCGCTGCTGGTCGCCTCCCAGCAAAACGAAAAACCGCGCTTGAAGACCATGCTGCTCGCAGTGCGCGGACGGGTGATGGAAGGCCACACGCTCGCCTACGGGCTCGGCCAGTTTCCGCACGCCTTTCCGGAAATCTTCCGCGCCACGGTCTCGGCCGGTGAGCACACCGGGCACCTGGACGCGGTACTCGAACGCCTCGCCGATTACGCCGAAAACCGCCAGATGTTGCGGCAGAAAATGCTGCTCGCGATGATCTACCCGATCATCCTCACGCTCATGGCGGTGGTGGTAGTCGCGGGTCTCATGGCCTACGTGGTGCCGCGCGTCACCGAGGTTTTCACCCAGACGGGGCAGAGCCTGCCGTTTCTAACGCTCGCACTGATCGCCATCAGCCACTTCCTCCAGCACGATGGCATCTGGCTGCTCGTGGCGCTGGTCGTGGCCTTCATCCTCTGGCGGCGCGCACTGCGCAAAACTTCCGTGCGCCGCCGCTGGGACGGCTATAAGCTCAAGCTGCCGCTCATCGGGCGGCTGGTGCGCGGCATCAACACCGCGCAGTTCACACG
>JBOIBB010000205.1:0-6518 GCA_050739335.1 Gammaproteobacteria bacterium | reverse complement strand
AGCGGCCGAGATGCAGGCGCTTGCCGGCATCGCCCAGCTTCTCAGTGAGCAGCGCTTCGATAACGGTATGACAATCTTCTTGTTCGGGCCGTATGCGGATCTCACCGCGTTCCGCGCGCGCCGCGATGTCCGCGAGTTCGGCTGCGATCAATGTGGCATCGTTTGCCGCGAGCAGTCCGGCCTGTGCAAGCGTGCGCGCGTGTGCGGCGCTGCCGAGCGCATCCCAAGGCAACAGGCGCTCGTCCAACACGGGATCACTGCCCACGGTGAAGCGATGCACCGCTTGATCGAGCGGCAAGCCCTTGGCCCAGAGCTGGCTGCCAGCGTGATTCACGCGGCCTGTTCTTTGGCGTGGGTGTCCTGCGCCACGATCATGGTGCCGCTGCCCTGATTGGTGAAGACTTCGGTGAGCACCGCGTCTGGCAGCAAGCCGCTCACCAAGTGCGCGCTCGCGACGCCGCCGGTGAGCGCCCGCCGTACCGCCGTGAGCTTGGGCCGCATGCCGCCGCTCACTTTGCCGGACTCGACGAGCCGCTCGGCGCCCGCGAGCGTGGTGTAGGGCACAAGGCTCGTCGGGCGTGCAAGGTCTTCCAGCAATCCCGGAACCTTGAGCAGGAAAAAAAGCTTCTCGGCTTGCAGCGCCAAGGCAATTTCTGCGGCGACCGTGTCGGCGTTGGTGTTGAAGACCTCGCCCTGGTCGTTGGCCGAGAGCGGCGTGATCACCGGCACGTAACCGCCGCCGAGCAGATGCGTGAGCAGGGCCGGGTTCACCTGCTCGATGTCACCCACGAGGCCGAAGTCCACGAATTCGGTTTCGCCCTGGTCGTTGCGGATCTGCACTGGGGCGCGCCGGCGCGCCTTGAGCAGGCCGCCGTCCACGCCGCTCACGCCGGTGACCGGCAATCCGGCAGCACGCAGATCAGTGAGGAGATCGGTGTGCACTGAACCGGCGAGCACCATTTTGGCCGCGTCCAGCACCGCGCGCGTGGTCACGCGCCGGCCAGCGATCTTTTGTACCGGCAGCCCCAACGCCGCGCAGAGTGCATCGAGGCTTGCGCCGCCGCCATGCACGATTACGAGCTTGATGGAGAAGCTCCAGAGCACGTTCAGTTGTTCACAGACTCCACGGCGCACCGCCGGGTCTTCGAGCACTTCGCCGCCGAGCTTGAACACGAAGGTCTTGCCGCGAAACGCACGCACATATTGGGCGGCGGATCGCAGCGAAGCGTAACTGTCGGGTATTACGGGCATGGTGTTACCTCTTGCATATAGGTTGGCGGTGCCGTCTCCCGAACCCCAAGGTGCCGTCGAGGGTTGCTACGCTCACCACCGACCTACGATCATTTGTTCAGCGTGTGGCATCGTTCATCAGCCGGTCCAGCACCACGCGTTGGACATGAAAACGGTTTTCGGCTTGGTCGGTGACGCGGCTGTGTGGCCCGTCAAGGACCTCATCGGCGACCACGACGTTGCGGCGCACCGGCAGGCAATGCAGGAAAATCGCATTGGGGGCGGCGTACGCCAGTGTTTTACCGGTCACCAGCCAGTCGGGGTGCGCTGTGACTGCTGCCGCGGCTTTGGCGGGCGCGACGGATGCGGTCGCGGGTCCCCAGGATTTTGCGTACACCACATGGCTTCCGGCGAGCGCGGTTTGCTGGTCCCGCGTGAGCGTGATCGAACCGCCGGCCCCGGCGGCGTAGCGCCGGGCCTCATCCAGCACGGCAGGATGCAGAGCAAAGCCGGGCGGATGTGCAATGCGTATCTCGCAGCCAGCCGCGGCGGCGCTCAACAGGAAGGAGTGCGGCACGGCCTTCGGCAGCGGCTTGATGTGCGGCGCCCAGGTGAGAGTTACGGGCAGGCTACGGGTCTTGCTGAAGTATTCCCGAATGGTGAGGATGTCCGCGAGCCCCTGACAGGGGTGCTCGCGTGCCGATTCCATGCTCACGACCGGCACGCCGGCAAGTTCGCGAAATGCGTTCATTACGGTATCGGCAGCATCGGCGTCATCGTCCTGCAGTGAGGCAAAAGTACGCACGGCCAACGCGTCCACGTAGCGGCCCAATACCGGGATAGCCTCGCGGATGTGTTCCGGCCGGTCACCGTTCATGATTACGCCCTGACGATCTTCGAGTTTCCACACCCCGCCGCCTACTTCGAGCACGATCGTATGGCCGCCGCCGCGCAGCATCGCCGCCTCGAACGATGCGCGCGTGCGCAGCGAGGGGTTGAAAAACACCATGCCCAGGATTTTTTTGTCGAGGTGCGCGCCGGGCGGCGATTGCTTCCACGCCAGGGCTCTTTCGAGTACGGCTTGCACGCCATCCGGACCGAGGTCCGCGAGCCGGGTGTAGTGGCGCGTCATGCTGCAGCCTCGGCCGGGAATGCACTGAGCGCGTCGAGCAGAGTGTCGACGGCCGCATCACTGACGTCGAGCGGCGGCATGAGCCGCAGCACTTGCGGGTCGTCGGAACCACCCACGAGAATGTGGCTGTTGAATAAATGCGCTTTGACGGCTTTGGCCGCGAGTCCGCAATCGAGGCCGAGCAGCAGTCCTTCGCCACGCACTTCGCGCACGACGCCACCGGCCGCGGCGCGAATGCGCTGCGCGCAATTGGTCGCGTGCTGCATGAGCTGCTCGTCCAGGATCACTTTGAGTGTCGCCAGCAAGGCGGCACAGGCGAGTGGGCCGCCGCCGAAGGTGCTGCCGAGATCGCCGGGCTTGAGTTCCGCCGCGATCTCCGCGCGCATGAGCAGGCCGCCCATGGGAACGCCCGACGCCATGCCTTTTGCGCAGGTGATGAAATCCGGCGTGATGCTGTAAAGGTTGGCTGCAAATGGCGCACCCAAGCGCCCGATGCCGGTTTGCACTTCGTCGAAAATCAGAAGCGTGCCGGATTGCATGCATTTTTCACGCAAGGCCGTAAACCACGAGGTGGCTGCGGTCTTGATGCCGGCCATAGACTGGATAGGTTCGACTATTACTCCGGCCGCATCGGAGAAATCCGCGGCAGCGAGCGCGGCGTTGTCCGCGAACGGCAAAAACATCACCGCCGCGAGTAATGATTCGTAGCCCTGGTGAAGTTTGGCCGAGTCGGTCACCGAGAGCGCGAGCAAGGTGCGCCCATGAAAGGCGCCCCGGAACGCCACAAACTTGCTGCGGCCGGTGAGTTTGGTGGCGAGCTTGAGCGCGTTCTCGTTGGCTTCGGCACCCGAATTGCAAAAGAACACCGTGGCCATGTCGTTCGCGGCGAATTGCACCAGCGCGGCGGCAGCCTCACGGCGCACCGGAAGGTCGGCGGCCGCCGAGTAAAAAATGAGCCTGTGTGCTTGCGTGGTAATTGCCGCGGCTACCGCCGGGTGGCAGTGTCCGGTGCTCGCCACGCAATGGCCACCGTAGAAATCCAGCCAGCGGTGGCCCGCGCGGTCCACGATGCAGTCGCGTGCACCCGACTCGACCTCGAACGGGTAGGGGGCATAGGTCGCAAGCAACGGAGGGACGGCGGTGTCTCGCTCAAGATTATGCATTTTCGTATGAATAAACAGATGTAAGATGCAATATAATACGCATTTATACAAACTAGCACGGGCGAATGCAAGGGCCCCGCTGGACTGATTGACTGGAGTGTTACGCATGACTCTCGATGAAGCGATTTTCAAATTCACGTCCGAACGCGAGGTCAAGGATCAGGCGGCGCTGATGGAGCTGCTGAAGCACGCCGGTCACCCGGTGACGCAACCGACGCTGTCGCGGCATTTGCTGAAACTCGGGATCCAGAAGGTAGCCGGGCGCTACCAGAAAGTGGACAACTCACCGGCGGAATTGCCGGGTTTCACCCTCACGCCGGCGCCGCCGAATCTACTCGTAATCCGCACCCGGCCGGGTTACGCGCAGCCCCTGGCGGTGCAGCTCGACCAGCAAAAGCCCAAGGGGGTCGCGGGCACGCTGGCCGGGGACGACACGGTGTTCATCGCGGTCGCGCCGCCCTCACGCCTGCGCGTAGTGGCGGCGGCCGTAAGGCAGCTCCTCGCAGGCAATGTGACGGACTCCGCCACCGGGGCCGCGACGAGGGTGACCTTTGCCGGTCGAGTATTGACGCAGGCACCGCGCGTTAGGCGGTGAGCGTGCCGGAAGACACGCGCTCGCTGCCGGGCAGATCGCGCAGCGTGTGCACGTTCTCGAAACCTGTGGCAAGCAGCAGAGTGCGCACCGCCGGTGCTTGGCTCTGCCCGTGTTCGAGCAAGAGTGTAGCGTTCGGCAGCAAGTGATCCTTGGCGTGTTGCACGATCTGACGGATGGCGGTCAAGCCGTCTGGCCCGCCGTCGAGTCCCTGCACTGGTTCAAAGCGCGGATCGCCGCTTTGAAGATGCGGATCGTCCGACGCCACGTATGGCGGGTTGGATACGATGAGCTCGAAACGCCGGCGGCTCACTGGCGCGTACCAGTCTCCCTGCAGGAATTCCACGTTGTGGATGCCGAATGTGGCCGCGTTTTGGGCGGCCACCGCGAGCGTAGCCGGGCTGATGTCCGTGGCGGTAATGGCCCAGGCCGGACGCTCGGTGGCGAGCGCGAGCGCCACCGCGCCGCTGCCGGTGCCCAAATCCAGAATTCGCGCGGCGCGTGTGTGCAGTTCTAACTGCAGGCTTTGTTCTACCAGGAGTTCGGTTTCGGGACGGGGAATCAGGGTGGCGGGTGTCACCTTGAGCGCGAGCGACCAGAATTCGCGCTGGCCGATGAGATAAGCGATCGGCTGTCCGTTGCAGCGGGCATTGAGGAGAAACTCAAACGCCTGCTGCTCCGCGCTGGAGGGAACGCGCTCGGGATGGGCCAGCAAGCTGCTGCGGAAGCTTTTCAGTGCGTGTGCCAGCAGCACTTCGGCGTCGAGGTTCGGGGTTGAGCTGGAGCGCTTCAACGCCGCGCGGGCCGAGGCCAGCAATTCGGCAGTGGTCATGAGTATCGCGCGTGGCACGGCGCGTTCAGGCGTGGTTGTGAAGCTTGGCCGCGGCCAGGGTATTTTCCAGCAGCACCGCGACCGTCATCGGTCCCACCCCGCCCGGTACCGGAGTAATAAACGCGGCACGTTGCCGGGCCGTCTCGAAGTCCACGTCGCCGATCAGTTTGCCATCCGCTAAACGGTTCATGCCGACATCCACCACCGTGGCGCCCGCTTTAATCCAGGCCCCAGGGATAAGCTGCGGTTTGCCGGCGGCCACGACCAGGATGTCGGCGGTGCCGGCGAGCGTCTCGAGCTTATCGGCCGGGGTAAAGCGGTGGCACACCGTTACCGTGCAACCAAGCAGCAGGAGTTCCAGCGCCATGGGGCGGCCGACGATGTTGGATGCGCCCACGATCACGGCGTGACGGCCCTCGAAGGTTTCGCCGTATTCCCGCAGCAGCTTGACGATGCCGTAAGGTGTACATGGACGCAGTACGGGTACTCGCTGGGCCAGGCGGCCCATGTTGTAGGGATGGAAACCGTCGACGTCCTTGTCGGGGCGAATGCGCTCGATCACGGTTTCGCTGTTGATTTGCGCCGGTAGCGGGAGCTGCACGAGGATGCCGTCGATCGCCAGATCGGCATTGAGCTCGTCGATGACCGCCAGCAGGGAGTTTTGCGGGGTCGTGGCTGGCAAATCGCGGGCGCGCGACTCGAAGCCGACGTCACGGCAGGCGTGACGCTTTCTGCGTACGTAGATTTGCGAGGCCGGATCGGTGCCCACCAGCACTACGGCCAGCCCCGGCGCGCGTTCCTGCTGCGCGCTGCGTTGCAGGACTTGGAGGCGGACTGCGTCATGCAATTTCGCGGCGAGTGCTTTGCCGTCGAGGATCTTGGCTGTCATGGCCTGGAAGTTGCGGGATCGGGGTGCGCATTGTCGCACGCAGGCTCGCAGGCCCCAACCGCCTGCGTGCAAATTGACGGGGTCGGGGCCGGACCGTATCATTTCGCGCCTGCGAGCGGCCGGTCGGCGGACGACGGTTCTGTAGGATTCCAGCCGCCGGGTTGCGAGACAGCCGAGCCAGCAACAGCCTGCGACCAAAGCAGGTCGTGTTTTGATAGGCAGTTTGCATGGCGGGGCATAGCGCAGTCTGGTAGCGCACCTGCTTTGGGAGCAGGGGGTCGTGGGTTCAAATCCCTCTGCCCCGACCAATTTCGGAGGATTTTGCGCCTGTAGCTCAGTAGGGCTTGGCCGGCGTTATTAATCGAAATGCCAGTGGCATTTCGATCCGGCCAAGCGCGAGGCAGGGAAGCCGAGCTGGGAGCGCGACAGGGACGTTCGAGGCGGCGTGTTGAATGAATTTGCGCCTGTAGCTCAGTTGGAAAGAGCATCGGCCTTCTAAGCCGGCGGTCGCAGGTTCGATTCCTGCCAGGCGCACCACGTCGATCGTTGCCGCTGGCTGGATGGTCATGATTTATGGTGGGCGTAGCTCAGTTGGTAGAGTCCCGGATTGTGATTCCGGTTGTCGTGGGTTCAAATCCCTCTGCCCCGACCAATTTCGGAGGATTTTGCGCCTGTAGCTC
>JBOIBB010000204.1:0-6677 GCA_050739335.1 Gammaproteobacteria bacterium | reverse complement strand
GCACACTGAGGTTGGGTGTAGGATTCTAAGGTCAAGAGGCCATTAGGTCATGCGGCAAACAGGATGTTGGGGTTCGCGAAAGACACTCACCCCCAACCGACGCGATAGGCGAGGGTGAGTAAAGTGGGTGACCGTGAGAACTGATATTTCGAGACCTAACCGATCCTCCTCGATCTTTTCTTCGGCGGGCTCAGACGGAGGGTGCACCCGGTAGGCTGCGTCGTTGCCACCAGATCCAGATGAAGTACAGCGGTATGCCGACGAGCGTAATCAGGATGCTCGCGAAGGTGGACCAGAACTGCGCATACAGCGAGTTGGCAACTACCACGAAGGTGCCGAGAATGAAAAGTGCAGGGATCACCGGATAGCCCCAGGCTTTGTAAGGCCGCGGGAAGTCCGGCTTGGTCTTGCGCAGGATGTAGAGGCCCACCGCCGCGAGCGCGAGAAATGGCCAGATGCCGAGCACGTAGGCGGTCGCGAGCTGCATGAAGTTTCTGAGCAGCACGTAGATCACCGCGATTACCACGATGAAGGCGATGGCGACGTAGGGAGTCTCGTACTTGGGGTGCACCTTGCCGACGGTGCGGAAGAAGAGTCCATCCTCGGCCATGGCGTAGAACACCCGTGGGCTCGAGAGAATCACGCCGTTCAACGTGCCAAACACCGAGAGCATCACCAGCGCCCCGACCAGCGAGGCGCCGACGCGGCCGAGCACCGCGCTCGCAGCATCCGAGGCGATGGACTTCGAAGCGGCGACCTGGTCGAGCGGCAGCGCGCGCAGGTACGCGGTGTTGATCAATATATATACGATCAGCACCACGACCACGCCGCCGATCAACGCGAGCGGCAGATTGCGCTGCGGGTTGCGCACCTCGCCGGAAATTGTGGTGAGGTTTTCCCAGCCGTCGTAGGCCCAGAGCGCCGCCACCAGGCCGATGCCGATGCCGGTCCATTTGGCGCTGCCGAGCACCGCGTCGTGCAGCGGATTGGCTGCGCCGCCGGGTGCGAAGATGAAAATCGCAGCGCTCAAGCTGAGAATCGCGAGCACCTTGGCGCCGGTCGAGAGATTCTGAATGATGGCGCCGAGCTTTACCGAGCGATAGTTGGCGGCGGCCACCACGACGATCAATGCTGCGGCAATCAGATGCTCGAGGTTGGTAGACAACGGCACGAAGAAACCCAGGTACTCGGCGAAGATCAGGCTTTGTGCCGCCCAGGAGATCGGCTCGGTGAGAAGCCACATCCACCCGAACAGGAAGGCGAGCGGCCGTCCGTAGGCTTCGCGTAGGTACACGTAGGGCCCGCCGGCCTGCGGGTACATGGCGGCGAGTTCCGCGATCGAGAGCGCGCCGAAGAGCGCCACCAGGCCGCCGCCGATCCATACGATGGCGATGCCGGTGAGGTTGCCGGCTGCGGCGGCAATCGGCGAGGGCACGCGGAAAATGCCGCTGCCGATGATGACACCCACGACCACGGCCATGCCGGTCCAGGCGCCAAGTTTGCGCGGCAGTTCGCGTCGCGCAGTCGCGGTGTTCGCAGTCATGGACGCGCAGCCTGCCACAGCCGCCGCCTGCCGTCATCTGTGCCGGTGCGGTATATAGTTATTCCCGAGGTTGATGCGCGTGGACGAACAAGTAATACCGGAAAAAATTGCCAATCTGGAATCTGCGCCACCTGCGGCAGCTCACGAGCATGCGGCAGAGCCCGAGCGCATTGCCGACTGGGTCGTGGCACATCGCCACGTGGTTGCGCTCACCGGCGCCGGTGTGAGCACGGAGTCGGGCATTCCCGATTACCGTGACGGCCAGGGCCGCTGGAAACGCAAGCCGCCGGTGCAGTTTCGTGACTTTGTGCAGAACCCGGGTACCCGTCAGCGCTACTGGGCACGCAGCCTCATCGGCTGGCGGTTTTTCTCGGGTGCGCAGCCAAGCGCGGCTCACCGGGCGCTCGCCGAGCTTGAGCATCGTGGCCGGCTGCAGCAGGTGATTACCCAGAATGTGGACGGCCTGCACCAGCGCGCGGGCAGCCGTCACGTCATTGACCTGCACGGGCGCCTGGATCGGGTCGTGTGTCTCAACTGCGGCAACGAGATCGACCGCGACTCATTCCAGGAACCGCTCACGGCGCTCAATCCTGGGTGGGATCAATACGCGGCGCGCATCGCCCCCGACGGTGATGCCGATCTCGATGACGTGGACTTCGGAAATTTCGTGGTGCCGGACTGCGCGCGCTGCGGGGGAATTCTCAAGCCCGACGTAGTGTTTTTCGGTGAGTCCGTACCGCGGGAACGCGGTGCACGAGCGCTTGCCGCCGTCGAAGCCGCGGATGCCTTGCTTGCGGTAGGTTCCTCGCTAATGGTGTGGTCGAGTTTCCGGCTGGTGCGGGCGGCCGCGGAGCGGCACATTCCCGTCGCCGCCATCAACTGCGGGCGCACGCGTGCCGACGATCTTCTGGCGTTCAAGTGGGAGAGCGAATGCGGCGCACTTCTGGCACAAGTGGCCGCGCGCCTCGCGGCCTGAGGCCAGGTTTCGATGCAGCTTACCGGCCAGTGCCACTGTGGCAACATCCGCTTCGAATTCGAAATCGCCTGCGCGCTCGATAAGCTGCCGTTGCGCGCCTGTCAATGTTCGTTCTGCCGCAAGCACGGCGCCGTAACCGCGAGCGATCCGCACGGCCGCGTGCGGTTTCGGTTTGCCGATCGTGGTCAGGTCCAGCGCTATCGCTTCGGACTGGGCGTGACCGAGATACTGGTCTGCATGCGCTGCGGCGGCTATGCGGCCGGCCTCGTGCACATCGACGGCCGACCCTATGCCACGCTCAACGTGAATCTCCTGGATCGTCGTGCCGAGTTGACCCAAACGCCGCTACCGGTGGATTACGCCAGCGAAACTCGCGAGCAGCGCCTGGCGCGGCGTGCACGCAGTTGGACGCCGATCGCTCCGGAGGAGCAGGGTGGTTAGCGGCGTGCATTAATTTTGGTTCAGCCTGAGCGCCGTCCCGGGAATTTCGCGCATACTTCCCATGCCCGGCGCCGCCGGAAGCGTTTGCCAGCCTCGATGTCGTGATCACACCATCTTGCCTTGCGTATGGCCGCCGCGCTTTGTTCGGCGCGCTCCTGTTGTTGTCTTCGGGCTTGGCGGCGGTGGCGTGGGGCGCGGCCTGTCCTGCGCCGGTAGCAGCCGGCGTCGAACACTGGCCGGATGAGGCGGCGTGGCGCGCGCTGCAGGCCGATGGTTACCGGATCGGCGCCGTGAATATCGTCGTCGACAATGTCTTTGACCTTAGTGACCCGGCCCAGAAAAAGCTCTGGTACGCGCGGCTTGCCGATCGACTGCACATCAAAACTCACCCAAGCGCGATTCGCGAACAACTGCTGTTCAAACCAGGCGATCCCGTGGATACCCGCGTGATTTACGAAAGCGTGCGGCGCCTGCATCAATTGGTGTATCTGCGCGCGGCGCGCATCATTCCGGAAAGTTGTGCCGGCAAGCAGGTCACCGCGCGGGTTGCGGTCAAGGATGCCTGGACGCTGAAACTCGACTTCCGCTTCTCGCACGTGGGCGGCCAGAACACCACGCAGTTCAATGTGAGCGACGTGGACTTTCTCGGCAGCGGCAAGAAATTGACCGTAGGGCATACCGAAAATCCGCAGCGCAGCGGCAACCAGATCCTGTATCAGGATCCGTCCCTGTTCGGGAGTTTCTGGCAGCTCGGCGCGGGCTACCAGGATCTCTCGGACGGACATCTCAAGTCACTGAGTGTCGGCCTGCCGTTTTATGAGGACACGACTCCGTGGTCGCTGCAAACGACGTTCTACGATCAGAAAGAAAACCTCAACTTTTATAATCAAGGCGCGCTTGCTTGGGTGGCGCCGAGTCGGATTCATGAACGCGCCGTATCCTGGGCGCATCTGCTCGACTGGTCGGATACGAGCGGCACGCGGGCCGGCGTGTTCTACACCAGCACCGATTACGAGTACAGCGCGCCCGCGCCCGAGTTTTCCTCGGTTTTGCCCGAGCCTGTGCTCACCCCGCGGCTACTCAAGGGTGCGGGTCTGAGCTTCGAGTTTTTCCAGGACCGCTACGCGGACTTCACCAATCTTGAATACATCGACCGGCCGGAGGATTACAACTTGGGCTGGGTGGTCGACGCCCAGACGGGCCACTACGGCGGCGGGTTCGGCGGCAGCGTGTCGGCGCCCTTCTACGGACTTTCGGCTTCCTGGGGTACCGAGCTTCCCGCGCGTACGCTGTTTCTCGCCTCGGGCTATGTGGACGGCCGCGAGCAGGACGGCACCACCCGCAATCTGCTCACCAATTTCACCTTGACCGCTTACAGCCAGGAGTTTCATTGGCAAACCCTGGTCGCACACTTGCAGTGGGATTCGGTGTTGCGTCCCGATCCCGAGAGTTATCTTTATATCGGCGGCCTGCAGGGATTACGCGGTTATCCCAATTACTTTGCGATCGGCGATCGCCGCTGGCAGGCGACGCTCGCAGACCGTATCGTCACGCCCTGGCAATTGTGGAGCCTGTTCCAGGTGGGCTTCGTGGGCTACGCAGACTGGGCGCAGATTCATCAAATCTCGCCGTCGGCGTGGAGCCCGACCTATAGCGATGTGGGTGCGGGCCTGCGTTTCGGGTTTATCCGCAGCGCCTTCAGCAATACGCTGTATTTCACCGTGGCCTGGCCGTTGCACGGCGGCCCTGGCGTGCATGGTCACGAGATCGTAATCGGCAATACCCTGAATTTTTGATCGCCTCGTGGTGAGTATTGAAAAAATCCATGACCACTAGGAGAATGGTGTTAACGTTGACGAAGGCTGGGGCAAAGGGTTTGCTCATGATCACGGTCAAAAAATTCCTGGTTCTCCTTTTGGTCTTTGTTATCGGAGTTGCATGGATAGGGGCCGAGTCCTACTGGATAGGTTTATCGGCGCGTTGGTTTTTGGTGCTGTTCATGTTCCCATACGGGACACCCGCCTTGCGCATGCACATTTTGTCGGTGCTATCCACCCTCCTGGTGCAGTTGTTTCCTTCCTTGATTGCCGCGTGGCTGATAAGTTTGATCAAGCCTTGGCGGTGGGCGCTCTACAGTATTGTGTTCCTTGTCCCGGAGATAATCTTCACACTCGTGTTTTTTGTGAAAGCGGGTCAGATGCCGTACTGGCATTCTGTTGACAGGCTAGCGTGGTTTGGGCTCGGGGAATGTTTGCTCTTGGTGCAAGTCCCGGTCCTGTTATTGCTGATCTACAAGTTAGACGGTAGGTGGAAACGGAAAAATCGGCGGACTGTACCGCTCCAGCAACCCGATTCTTGAGTCAGGCCTGCGGTAATGCCTGCCACAACACGTCTTCGCTAGGCGGCTATCCGCCTGCCGCATGTGTACATGGCCCCGAAGTCACGGTCGGGAATGTTCTGAGTTTTTGATCAACTGACAGGCTCCTAGACACCCACAAAAAAGAGTTCGCGCGTTTGTCTGCGCGTTGGATTCCGCAAAAGATAAGTGCAGACACGCGCTGAACGCGCGGCCACTCGAGGATGCGGACAACACCGTCGGCAGAGGCAGTTAACGCGTTGGCCGGTCCGGCGTCATTGCGAACAACCACCTGCCCATGGCGAACGTGATTGTTGTTTACAGCAGGCGGTCAGATCTTTCGAGCGTAAGTGCTGGAGAGCCCTGCGACTGCCGACGGACTTGCGTTTTCGTCTATGAAGATTAGGGTATGAAAGCAGATCTTAAAATGTTCTTTGCTCTGTTTTTCATATTCATTGTCGGTGTCGCATGGGCATTCGCGCAGTTTTATTGGCTCGGCATTTCGATCAGATGGTTCCCGATCTTGTTTCAGTTCCCTCATGGTGCGTCGCCCGTTGAGATGCGTTTCTTGGCGCTGTTGTCGAATCTGCTAGTGGAATTGGTCCCGTCGTGGATAGCCGCTTTACTGCTGAGTCTGATCAGGCCGAAGCGGTGGTTGCTGTATAGCGTCGTGTTTATTGTTCCGGAAGTAATCTCCACTGTGGAGATTTTTCTGCAATACGGCTTCTCAACGTCCCCGCATATTGTGTCTCCCGGGCTGTGGTGGTTTGCACTTGAAGAATGTCTGGGGCTGGTGCAGGTACCAATTTTGTTGCTGATTATTTCCCGACTCGGCAATTGGTGGCATCAACGAAAGGCGGACCCCATGCAACTCAGAGAGCTACGTACCTGAACTGCCAGGGCTATTCTGATGTGTGAAGAATAGGTTCTGTTGCGTTGCGTACCATGACGAACGCTCGACTGGGTCTCGTGTGTACAATCTCCAGATCGTAGTCGGCAACGTGCTCAATTTCTGATCCGCCGGCCAGGCGCAAGGCGCCACTAAAGCTATAATAGCCAAAATGGCTCAGGAGCCATCGCCATGCCGGCAAGAGTTTTGCGCAACAGCCGCGGTGAAAAACTGGAAGCGGTGACTGCCACCTCCGCTAAAAATGCCTTTGGCAAGGTGCTCGAGCAGGCGCTGACCCAAGGTGGTGTCCTGATCACGAGTCACGACACTGCACGCGCGGTGCTGCTGTCGTTGGAGGAGTATCAGGCCATGCTCGCGCGCGCGCCCGATCCTTTGCAGGTGCTCGGCGCGGAATTCGAAACTCTGGTGGCCGGGATGCGCAAGCCGAAAGCGCGCATGGCGGGCCGTACCC
>JBOIBB010000203.1:0-2440 GCA_050739335.1 Gammaproteobacteria bacterium | reverse complement strand
CGCAAGAACATCATCATGGCGCCCCAGGCAAAAGCCCTGACGGATGCCCAGGTGAAAGCGTTGGCGGCGTACATATCAAGCCTGCCCACGCCCTTGGGCGAGTTGCCCCGACCGGATTTCGGCCACTAAAATAAAGCCACCGCATCAAAACGCCCCGCTCCGCGGGGCGTTTTCGTTTTGGCCATCAGCTAGAACCCGTCATCGCGCGCACGGGTTCCGGCAACCACAGTCCACGCATTATGATGGTGTCGGTTAGGCCTCATCAGGAGTCGAGAAACTCATGCGCACGGATGCCGCCGAAAAAATACGCACTGCGGTGGATAAACTCTACCGCAGTGAATCGCGGCGCGTGCTGGCCACGCTCATCCGGCTGCTGGGCGATTTCGAGCTGGCAGAGGAAGCGCTGCATGACGCCTTCGCCGCGGCACTCATCCAATGGCCGAGCGAGGGCGTGCCGGCCAATCCACGCGCTTGGCTGGTGTCCACCGGCCGTTTCAAGGCCATAGACAAGCTGCGCCGCGGCGCACGCTACACGGCACTGGACGAGGCGGCCGAACAAGTCGAAGCACTGGCCGATGAAGACGCCGCCGCGGAGACGGAACCGGAAAGCGTCGAGGACGACCGGCTGCGGCTGATCTTCACCTGCTGCCATCCAGCGCTCGCGCCCGACGCCCAGGTGGCGCTCACGCTGCGCGAGGTCTGCGGCCTCACCACCGAGGAAATCGCCAGCGCGTTTCTCACCCGCGCTGCCACACTCGCCCAACGCATCGTGCGCGCCAAGACAAAGATACGCGAAGCGCGCATTCCCTACGAAGTGCCGGCGCGTGAAGAATTGCCGGAACGACTCGACGTCGCTCTACGGGTGATTTATCTGGTGTTCAATGAAGGCTATTCCGCCTCCTCGGGCGAGTCGCTCACGCGCAGCGATCTGTCCGCTGAAGCCATCCGTCTAGAGCGACTGCTGCTGGAATTGCTGCCGGGGCCGGAAGTGACGGGATTGCTGGCGTTGATGTTGCTGCAGGAATCGCGCCGTACAGCGCGCAGCACACCGGCCGGCGAGCTGGTGGTGTTGGAAGACCAGGACCGCTCGCTGTGGAACCGTGAGCAGATAAAGGAAGGACTCGCGCTCGCGGAACGCGCACTTGGCTCAGGTCGTGCCGGTTCGTACACACTGCAAGCCGCGATTGCATCGGAGCACGCACGAGCGGCGAGCTCCGCGACCACCGACTGGAATAGGATCGTGCAATTGTACGACGCGCTGAATGTGCTGCATCCCTCACCAGTAGTGGAATTGAATCGCGCCGTGGCTGTTGCCATGCGCAACGGCCCGGCGGCGGGCTTGGCTCTCGTTGACGCCCTGCTCGCGGGCGGCGAACTCGACGACTACCACTTGGCCCATGCGGCGCGGGCTGATCTTTGCCGGCGGCTGGGCAGAATCGCCGAAGCCCGCGCTGCCTACCAACGCGCGCTTGATCTCACGCGCCAGGAGCCGGAGCGGCGCTTTCTGGGGCGACGGTTAGCGGAATTGGCGGGCTAAATCGCGTGGCCAAATAAATTCATGAATCCCCTGCCTTATCCTGTCGAAATTCCGACATGCCGTTCGACTATGGGGTAAGAGCACCCTTGAGCTCTGGAGGAAATATGCAGTACCTGTGTCTGGTGTATCTCGACGAAAAGCGGCTGGAGGAGATCCCCGACAGCGAATGCGTGGCCTTCGACACGGGCCTGCGCGCCGATGGCCGCTGCCTCGCCTCCGAGGTGCTGCAATCGGTGAATACCGCCACCACCGTGCGAGTGCGCGACGGCCGGGTGGCAATCACCGACGGGCCGTTCGCCGAGACCAAGGAGCAGTTGGCCGGGTTCTACATGATCGAAGCCCGCGACCTGAACGAAGCCATCCAGATCGCAGCGAAGATTCCGCCGGCGCGCGTCGGCAGCATCGAGGTGCGGCCCATACGGCCGATCCGCGAAACCGTCGCGGCCGCACAGGCACAACAGAAACACTGATCCATTCACTACTTGAAGGAGAGACTGCAATGCGTGTCATGGTCATTGTGAAAGCGAACAAGGAAACCGAGGTCGGCATCATGCCCAAACGTGAGCTGCTGGAACCCATGGGCCGGTTCAACGAAGAGCTGGTGAAAGCCGGCGTGCTGCTGGCCATGGACGGCTTGCATCCGAGTTCCAGGGGCAAGCGCGTGCACTTCGAAGGCACGAAGCGCACCGTGATTGATGGTCCTTTCACGGAAACCAAGGAGTTGATCGCCGGCTTCTGGCTGTGGCGAGTGAAATCCATGCAGGAAGCGATCGAGTGGCTCAAGCGCGCGCCTTTCGATGGCGGCGCCGAAATCGAGATCCGTCCGGTGTTCGAGGTCGAGGACTTCGGCGAGGAACTCACACCGGAGATGCGCGAGATTTTAGAGATGCTGCGGGCCAAAGG
>JBOIBB010000202.1:0-3313 GCA_050739335.1 Gammaproteobacteria bacterium | reverse complement strand
ATGTTGGCAACGCCAAAGCCCGCGCCCATACCGAGACCGCTGGTCACGTTGCCCCAGAAGCCGCCACCGCGCGGCGCATAGGCGTTGCCCCAACCACGCGCTTGCACTGTGGGATTGGGGTGGGTATTGAGCTGTTGCTCCAGGTTCTGCATGTGCTCGGCCATCTGGTTGACCATGGCGACGAGCTGCTGGTTTTGGGACTGCACGTTGAGCGCGATCTGCTTGAGATCCAACAGCCATTCCTTGCCGGTGGCCGCGTCGGGAGCTTTGCTGCTCAGGGTTTGGCCGAGGCTTTGAAACTGCGTGGCGAGCTGCTGGGTTTGCTGTTCGATCTTGGCGATCTGGCTGGTGGCGTCGTCGTATTGCATGGCGGTCCCCTTGATGTGGTGTAGGTGGAGCGCGGATTTTACCGCGATGGCCAAGTCGCGTGGGCCCGGCGTGGCGGCGGAGATTGAAGGAATCGTAGGAGCGGCCGTCCTTGGCCGCGATTCGGTGCTGGGCTTTGTCAATCTCGCCCGGATTGATACTCAAGGCGAATGAACAATGAGCGGCCGGCGGTGTTGTAGCCGGAGGCGGTCTTGTAATGCGTGTCGAGCAAGTTCTCGAGGCTGCCGCTGACCGAAAAGCCGAGGCTGAGGGTGCGACGCAGCGTGACACCGGCAAGTACGTAACCGGCGTCGGTCACCGGGGCGCCGGTATTGAAGTCCAGATCAGCGCGTGGGCCGGTGACGAGCAGATGCACGCCGAAACTCGTAGTCTCGCTGCCGTGCCAATCGAGCGCCGTGGTCAGGGTGCGCTCGGCACGCCGCAGCAGCAAGGCCCCGGTATCCAGATCTTCCGGCCGTTGGAAAATCAGATCGGTACGCCAGGACCAGGCGTGCTGGGTGAGCGTGTATCCCGCTTCCAGGCCGCGCACGCGGGCATGGTCAACGTTCTGATTCTCGCCGTTCAGGTTGCTGGGCGTGACCACGAACTCGATGAGATTGTCGAGGTTGTTGCGGAAGGCGCTTAACGTGAAACTCTGGCTGTCGCTGATTTTTTGCCGCAGGCCCAGCTCCCCATTTTGTGAAGTTTCCGGCTGCAGATTGGGGTTACCGCCGAAGCCGAAACGCTCGTCGGCACTCGGCGCGCGAAAGCCGGTACCCGCTCCGGCCGTCAGGCGCGTATAGGCAGTGAGATCGTAACCGTAGTCGGCATTCCAAGTGAGGTGGTTCCCGAACGCCTGATCGTGGGTATCGCGCGCGGCCAGCACCAGACGCTGTGCACCCGCGTGAATGTCGTCCTCGGCATAGAGCGCGTTGATGTGATCGGGCTGATCGAAGCCGGAACCGAAGGACAGGGCGGAGGCGTGCTGCACTTCGGAATACAGGCCAGCGGTGAATAGTTGATGTTCTCCCACGGCCAGGTCGTTCTGCCAGTCCACGACGTTGCGCTGGGTGCGCATGAAATCCGGCGCCTGCTGTGGGTTGGACGGATCGGCTTGCCGTTGATCGATCCCATCCAGCATGTGGCTGATATTCAGGTTACTGCGCCAGCCGCTCAGAAATTGGCCGGTCAGGTCGGCGCTGGTGACCTGGTTGTCATAGCCCTCATCAAACGGGGCGAGGGCGAACGGCGGCGTCGAGGCAAAGCTCGTGTATTGCGTATCGCCTTGGCTCTGCCAGTGTTTGACGCTCAAGTCCAGACCGTCAAGCTTGGTGCGGCCGTACGCGTTCCAGGTACGGTCGGTGTTGCCGCTGTCGAAATCGGTGCGGGCCACGGCCGGAAAACCGTCGGTGTGGTAGTTGCTGGCGGACACGCCGAAGGCGCTTGCGCCTTGGCCGTAATCAAAATGACCGCCGTTGTCGTAAGTGCCATAACGGCCGGCTCCCGCGTGGGCGCCGTAATGGGTGCCCTCGCTGGCCTGCTTGGTAATGATGTTGATGACGCCGCCGATCGCGTCCGAGCCGTAGAGCGCTGCACGTGGGCCCTTGACGATTTCGATGCGCTCGACGTCGTTCAAGTGGATATTCTGCAGAGGTGCGCCGCTGCCGTCCGCGGGGTTGATTTTGACTCCATTGATCATTACGAGCGTCTGGTTGCTGTTGGTGCCGCGCAGGAACAGCGAGGTGGGCTGCCCCGGGCCGCCGCTTTGGGCGATGTCGAATCCCGCATATTGCTGCAGCACCTGCGCGACGCTCTGCGCACCGGAAAGCTGGATCTGCTGTGCGGTAATCACGATCACCGGCGCGACCTCCTGGTTCGCGATCAGCGGTGTACGCGTTGCTGTGACCGTAATCGGCGCACCGAGATTGATGGTGTCGTTGTCCGACTGGGCAAAGGCGGGCAGGGCAGCGAACAGCACCAGCAGACCGCTGGCGAAACTGAATTGGCGCATGTAATTCTCCCCGCGCAGCACGCCCGCTGCACGAAAGCGTAATGAAAACCAGCGTGGGGAGAAAACGAGGGATGAACCCGCGCATTGCCCGCCGCAACGCTGATGCCGTTGTCTTGGGGCCGGTCTCCGGGCTCGCGAGCGGGTTTCCCCGGTCTGTCGCCTTCCCGCGCTTGCGCGCAGTGACTTCGTGACAGACTTTCGGGCACCTCCAAAAATCGATCTTTTACTTTCTGAGGGTGTTAGAAATGACCTCGGAAGCCTCATGTACTAGCGTGTACACTCCGGTTCCTCAGTCATTTCTGCCTACCCAGAAACTAAAATCTCTGATTTTTAGAGGCGCCCTTGTGCTCGCCTACCGTTGCGGGGGCAGCGCCGGCATTGTCATGAGACGCACCGGCTTCCCGAGTGCCGTCCGATAAGGACGGCGCCTCAAGGCGCGAGCAATTTAAGTTCCCGCACGGTGAGTGTCAAGTTGAAGATGTTGAGTCGGCGAGTCGCGATGCTAGAATGCCGTCATGGCCGACAATAACAACGTCGTAGCGGCGCTGGAAATCCGCGCCGTGACCAAGGCGTTCGGGAGTCTGCGAGCTGTCAACGGCTTGAATCTCAGCGTGAAGGCCGGAGAATTCTGTGCGCTGCTTGGCCCGAACGGTGCTGGCAAGACCACGACGCTGCGCATGATTGCGGGTCTGCTGCGGCCGGAGTCCGGTTACGTCCGCATATTCGACGTGGATGTGGTGGATGAGCCGGCGCGCGCGGGTGCTGGGCCGGCGTGACTGATTGTTTTCCGGCCGGGCGTCGGCTTACCAGGTTGATCCTGCTGTTCCTCGCGGGCACACTCACCGGCGCACGCGTCGCGCGCCGCTGGGAGCACTTGCGCGCGGGCGGCTGGGTAATGAATTAGCGGGGCTCCACAAATATGCGCATTCCCCTGTA
>JBOIBB010000201.1:0-6131 GCA_050739335.1 Gammaproteobacteria bacterium | reverse complement strand
GAATTGGCCGTTCCCGCCATATTGAGCGATCAGTCCAAGGTAAGGCGCCGCCAGTTTGGGGGCCGCGCCGATCGCCCGTTTAAACCATTTGACCGCGTCGCCCTTCTCGCCCCGCGCCGCCGCGATCTGCCCGAGGTGCGTCATGGCAAGCACATTGCTCGGGTCTTTCTTGAGTATCTGACCGTACACACTCGCGGCCTGCGCCGGCTGACCTTCGAGCACGTCGAGACTCCCGAGGTTCAGCAGCGCAACCATATTATTGGGGTCGAGCCTGGACGCCTCCAGATACTCTGTGCGTGCCCGGCTGCGATCGCCGGCAGCAATAAGCGCGGTTGCATAGATCATGTGCGCGTCGCTCACCTTGGGCGCCTGTTTCACATACTCGGACGCGACTTGCACAGCATCGGCCAACCGGTTCTCGCGGACGTACGCAAGTACCATCATGCTGTAGCGTCGGGACTCGGTGGAGGTGCTGCCTGCGGGCAGCGCCTTAAGCAGGCGCAAGGCCTCCGTCTCGTTGCCGGCGGCGATCGCTTGTCCGGCACCGGCAAACTGCGCCGCGAGCGCCTGCGAAGCCGCCGTCGGCGCCGCGTTGCCTCCAAGGCCCGCGCGTGCCTGGTGCTCCAGCACCGCAAGCAGTTGCGCTCGTGAAAGCTTGTCCGGCATCACCGCTTGCAAAGTATCCACCGCCTGGTCTGTACGGCCCTCGCGGTACAAGGTGAGCGCGAGAAGCCTGCGCGCCGCGGCATTCTGGGAGTCCATGCCGATCACGTTGCTCAGATACATCTCAGACTGGCTAAAATTCCCCTGCGCGTAATTCACCGCCCCGAGGAGCAACTGTGCGGGTTCATTGTTGGGCAGGACTTTGAGAACCTGCTGAAGCTCGGAGGTGGCGGAATCGAAATGCTGTTGCTTGTAGTCGATCACGGCGCGCAGATAATGTGGATAGGGTTGCTGCGGACTCATCTTCTGGAGCGTTTGCAGATTGACCAGTGCCTGCGCAAACTGGTCCTGACGGATCTGCGTGTCGGCGAGCCGCGTCTGGGTGTAAAAGCGCTGCTGAGGCAGCAAATCCTTACTTTTTGAGGCGAGTGCCTTTTCATAGGCTTCTTCCGCGCCCGCATAATTCTGGACTAGGAAAGCGAGATCTCCCTTCACGGTCCAGGCGCCGGCATCCTCGGGAGCCAGAGCGAGCGCCTTCTGGACGTAAGCGACGGCTGAATCCGCATCCTCGCGGGCCGAAGCCACGCGTGCGAGTCCCACCAGGGCGGACGGATCCTTCGCATCGAGTGCGAGCGCTGCCTGATACGCTTTATTTGCCTGCTCCATCTGCTTCAGCCCGAGATACGCATCGCCGCGCAGCACTTGCACGCGCGCTCGGTCCGCAGACGCTGAAACTTGATCCGTAGAGACCGCTTTCAGAAGCTCGTCATACTGGCCGGTCACCAACAAGGCACGCCCCATCGGGACCGCCCACCCCGAGGCGGGTACGCCGTTGGCCTTGGCATTTTCGATATCGTTCAACACACCGTGCGGGTCGCCGAGCCACAGCGAAGCCTGCGCAAGGAGCAACCAAGCATCACCATTTTTATTATCCTTCTGCAGGACCTTTTTCGCCTCGATGTAGGCCGCCCGGTAATTGCCGGACGATTCGTAGCGGCGGCCGGCAGCAAGGCTGCCGTGCCCGTCCATCATGCCGCAGCCCGCCAGCGCAAAGCCCAAGCCCGCCACCATGATCGCAAGCGCCACCGACCGTCTTTTCATTTCGTACATAACAAGTCCCTTCCTCTGTTCGAGTCTCGCCAGCTTTGCCCGAATCCGGGCGCCAATCAAAAATCCGCCCTCAGGCCGGATCACTCCGAGTGGCGGCCTTGTTCAGTCCAAGCTTCTCCATCAAGTCGTACAAAGTCGGCCGTGTGATACCGAGAAGCTCCGCCGCACGGGTAATTTTGCCATCGGCGGCCACGAGCGCGAGCTGGACGGCCCGCCGATCGGAGAGCGTGCGGCTCTCGTTCAAGGTCGGCACGCGCGCGTGGTCGGCCGGCGCGGGCAGCGCCAAATTCGCAATCGTGATCTGGGGTCCCTCAGCCATGATGACCGCGCTGTTAACCCGGTTCTCAAGCTCACGCACATTGCCGTTCCAGGCATACGCTTCTACCGCCTGCAACGCGTCCGGGGCAAACCCGCGCAGGCCCTTGCCATGACGTTTGGCCGCCTGGCGCAAAAAATGCCTGGCGAGCAGCGTCGCATCGCCGGGGCGCTCGCGCAGCGGCGGAATCCTGATCGTGACCTCGCTCACCCGGTAATAGAAATCCTCGCGAAACCGGCCTTCCTTGATAAGTGCCGACAGATCCTGGTGGGTCGCGCAGATGATGCGCACATCAACCGCAATTTGCTCGCGTCCACCGACTCGCTCGAACACGCGCTCCTGCAAAAACCGCAGGAGTTTGGTCTGCAGCGGCACGGGCATATCACCGATTTCGTCGAGGAGCAGTGTGCCGCGATGCGCAAGCTCGATTTTGCCGGGCGTCTGCCGGCTCGCGCCGGTATAGGCGCCCTTCTCGTATCCGAAGAGTTCGGACTCGAGCAGGGTTTCCGGGATGGCCGCGCAGTTGATCGCGATGAACGGCTTGTCGCGTCGTGCACTGAGCCGATGGAGCGCACGTGCAAGCAGTTCCTTGCCGGTACCGGTCTCCCCAAGCAACAGCACCGTTGCATTGGTCGCGCTCAATTTTTCAGCGAGCCTGCACACCTGCAGCATGGAGTCACTCGCTGCGACCACGCCGTCCAGTACGCCCGAGGGTGGCGCGTCGAGCTCGCGGTTGCGCCGCTCCAAGTCATACAGGCCAAAGGCCCGAGTCACGATGAGGTGCAAGACATCCAGGTCCAGAGGTTTCGAGCAGAAATCGTACGCACCCAATCCAATGGAGCGGAGCGCGTTTTCCCGATCCCCATTGCCGGTGATGACGATCACCTTGGTGTAAGGGTTCTCGCGCAGGATCTCCGTAACACTCGCAAAACCTTCGCGTGTTCCGGCCGGATCGGGTGGCAGACCCAAGTCCTGCAGTACCACTGCGGGCTCGTGGCGGCGCATTGCCGTAAGCGCACTAGCCCGGTCCCCGGCCACAACCACTTCATAGTCATCGAAGCTCCAGCGAAGCTGGCGCTGCAAACCTGGGTCGTCTTCGACTACGAGCAGGGTCGCTGGCGAGGTACTCACGAGGCTGCCCTCACCGCATCGTCGGGCGGCACGGGCTCCGAGGCCGCCAATGCCGGCAAAAAGACCGAGAACACGGTACCTCGCCCAGGCGTGCTCGCGACCGCCACGCGTCCGCCCAGTACTCGCACGTATTCGCGAGCCTGGTAGGCGCCGATGCCCATGCCCTTGCTCGCCTTGGTCGTGTAGAACGGCTTGAAAAGCCGATCGCGGATAAAGTCCTCGTCCATACCCACCCCGTCGTCTTCCACCTCGATCCTTGCCTCCTCACCGGCCTCGCACAGGCGCACTTCAACGTGCCCGTCCGTACTTGCGGCCTCCTGCGCGTTGCGGATCAGATGTCCGAGTACCATCGCGAGCTGCTCGGCATCAGCATCGGTCGCGAGATCCCTCGTCGGGCGCAGGAATCGTGGCTGCGGAAGGCCTCGCCCACAGCCTGCTATGGCTTTCTCGATCACCTCGGCCAGATGTACCCGGTGGCGCACGCCGGACACGGTCTCGCCGCGCAGCTGTTCAAGCAACCGGTTGGTGCGGCGCACTGAATTTTCCACCGTCACAAGCATGTCATCCACAAAGGCCGGATTGTGCTTGTGCCGCGGCGCATTTTGCAGAAGCAGCGACTGCTGCGCGGCGATGTTCTTGAGATCGTGCATCATGAACGCCGTCAGCCGGTAAAAACCGTCAAACTGCCGGGTCTCGGCGAGACGCCGGGCGCCCTCTGCCTGCGCGAGGGTACTCGCGACCTGCCGGCCCGCCGCCCGCAACAAATCTATGTCTTCCCAGTCAAGCCGCCGACGCGCCCGGGCGTTCGCGAGCACCATGAACCCGATCAGCCGGTCTTCGACCACGAGCGGCACGAGCAGCCATGCCCGGTCGAGTGCCGAAAGCTCAGGGGGCGCGACGAGGCCGGCGTCACCCGAAGGTGGAGGCTCGCCAAAATTATAGATCCATTGGCGCTTCGACAGAAAATCAAAAAAGGCACCGTTCGAGCTGAGGCTTAACCCGTCCGGCACCGGTAGATTCCAGTGCGCTGCAGGCGCAAAGCGCCCTGAGTCCATCCGCATGAACAGCGCACCGGCCGGACTGTCCATCATGTGCGCGATTGCCTGTATCGCGCAAAGCGCGAGGTCCCCCGAGCCGGCGGATAAGGCCGTGGTAAGCCTGAGCCATTCATCGCGATAGTCATGCCGGAAATTAAAAAAATTCTTGTGCAGAAACATGCGCAGGCGCGAGCGCGCCTGTCCGGAAAAAGCCACCACCAACAGCACTACAAGCGCAAGGCAGATCAGAGTGATCTCCGCAACCCGTCCCCAGTCTCCCCCATAGACGCGCACATAGTAACCACTGATTGCGGTGGCAATGATATAGAGAGCCACGACCAGCAGGCTGCTCGAATAAAACACCACGCGTCGCGAGACCGAGGCCTGCAGCGACCACCTGGGATTACGTGCCGCCGCGACAAGTATCAGCGGTGCGACGACCGCGTTGATGAAACCACGAGCCGCCCAAGCGCTCGGGTTGATCGTGCCGTAAAGTGCTGCATAGGAATACAGAAAAATATCGTAAGCAAAAATGGCACCGAGACCGATTACCAGAAACTTGAGCGACCAGCGCTGTTCGGGTTGAACATTACGGTAAACCTGTTCGATTAATACAAGCCCCGTCAATGCGAGTACAAGTACGCCGATCACGGGGATGACCACAAAAAAGGGCAGCGCGGGAACCCCGAAGATCCTCAGGATCGGAGTGAGGCAATAGAGCGCCAAGATCGGCCAGAGGATGTGCACGCCGAAGCGCAGACGGCGCAGCGGCTTGGGCGAAGCCCACGCGCCGAGCAGAGCCGTCATGAAACCCAACCAGGCCCCATAACGCAGGATTTCGGCGAGCAGCAGCCACGACACCGCGATCGTTCCGCGCCACGCCGCGAAGGCAATAAATCCCCCCCAAAGCGCCGAGACCGCAGCCGCGCCGATGAGGAGCGCCCCAGTGCGCCCGCCGCGCCAGCTGCTCGCGAGCAGGGTCGCGAGACCCGCGAACGCCAATGCCGCGACGAGGTAACTGATAATAACTATGCTGTCCACATCCGTGTACTCAATGTGAGGTCAAGGCCCGCTGCGCACCAGGCACAGACCCGTCAACCAGCGGTACGCAGGCGAGGAGTTCCCGCGTCCGGTCCTTCCGGTGACCCGGCGCCCAGCGCCCGGCGTTCGGTGCCACGCAAGCGTACCGCGATGTCATCCGCCACGCGCTCGGCCGTGTGCCCATCCCAGAGCGCAGGTTTTCTGCCACGCTGCCACCCGCCTTCCCGAAGCGCGTCATGGACGAGCGGCAGGAGCGTGTCGGCGCGCGCCAGGCGGTTCGTGCCTTCGCTCAGCGTGATGGGTCGCTCGGTAGTATTGCGCAAAGTAATACACGGAATGCCCAAATAGGTCGTTTCCTCCTGGACACCCCCGGAATCCGTGATGACCACGCGAGCACGGCTCACGAGATTCATGAAATCGATGTAACCCAGCGGCTCGATGACCGAGAGGCCCACAGCCGCCTCGAGTGTCTCCCATAGCCCGAAACGTTCGAGGTTCTTCCGGGTACGGGGATGCACTGGGAACGCGAGGCGGAGTTTGCGTGATACCGCGATCAGGTTCTCGACGAGCTTCGCCAGCACCTCGGCCGCATCGACGTTGGAGGGTCGATGCAGTGTCACTACACCATAGTCCCGGCCATCCAGCCCCAGACGGCTGCGCATGCCACTCGCCTGGATGCGCGCACGCTGCAGTTCATAGGAATCGATCATGATATTGCCGACCCGCGTAATTTTGGCCGCATTGACCCCCTCGCGCGCGAGGTTCTGGTCGGCGTCGGGTGAGGGGGTCCACAGAATGTCGGCAATAGTATCCGTCACCAGGCGGTTGATCTC
>JBOIBB010000200.1:0-9188 GCA_050739335.1 Gammaproteobacteria bacterium | reverse complement strand
AATATAACAACCCTTTGCATCCTTTATTTTTTTGTTTTGGTTCCAGAACTTGGTTAGGTCGTCGGCTATCACACGACCACCCGGCTTGTCCTCAAGTGGAATTTCACAAGGACCCTCAACAGAAAATATAATCATGGCAATCTCCTCAAAGTCTTAATATAAGTAGGTGCGCTAATTATGTAGCCACTCCATATATTTCTGTACGCCCTGCTCCACTGTCATGAACTTGTGATCGCAGCCTGCGGCGCGGAGCTTGCTCAAGTCGGCTTCGGTAAAACTCTGATAACGTCCCTTGAGATTCTCCGGGAATGGGATGTATTCGATCTTGCCCTTGCCGTGGAACTGGATCACGGCGCTCGCCACATCGTTGAAGGTCTGGCTCTTGCCGGTGCCAAGGTTAAAAATCCCCGAGACCTTGGCGTGTTTCCAAGCCCAGAGGTTCACGGCGCAGACGTCATCCACGTGGATGAAGTCGCGGCGCTGCTCGCCATCCGCGTAGCCACCGCTGCCTTCGAACAACCGGCATACACCGTCAACCAAAATCTGGTGGTTGAAATGGAACGCGGTACTCGCCATCTTGCCCTTGTGCTGCTCACGCGGGCCGTACACATTGAAATAACGAAACCCGACGATCTGGCTGCTCAAGCCATCGTGCATGCGCCGGCGCACGTATTGATCGAACAGAAACTTGGAATAGCCGTACAGGTTCAGCGGCTGCTCGTATTGCCGTTCCTCCTTGAATACCGTGCCACCGCCGTAAACTGCGGCCGAAGACGCATAGATGAACGGGATGTCGTGCTTCAGGCAATATTCGAGCAGCGCCTTCGAGTACTCGTAATTCACCGCCATCATGTAGCGGCCGTCCCATTCGGTGGTATTGGAACAGGCGCCCTCGTGGAACACTGCCTCGATCGGCCCAGGCTCGCCCGTGTTCAATTGATCGAGAAACGCGTCCTTGTCGCGATAATCGGCAATCTCGGCCGCGACCAGATTGCGGAACTTGGTGCCATCCTTGAGATCGTCCACCACCACGATATCCGAGTGTCCGCCGCGGTTAAGCGCCAGCACCAAATTGCTGCCGATGAACCCAGCACCGCCCGTCACGATAATCATTTCTGCTCCCGCTGCGCGTAGATGACGATGTATTTATAAAACACGCCGTTGGCCTCGGATACCGATATCAGGAGCCCCCGCCAGCCATCCAGCATACCCAGCCGGAACAGGTAAGCACGGAGAAACGCCCATGCGCACTTGAACATGATCACGAACGGCGGATAGGTGCGTGAGGATTCGCCCGCTTTGAGCATGGTGTAGCGATGCATCTTCACGAGGAAATCGCCGGCATCCTGCATCGCGCTGTGGCGCAGCACGCCCGTCAGGCGCACGGCACGCTCCCCCGTCTGCAGCTCCAGTTTTTCATGCACGGCGACCTCGGTGAATCGGTGGGTGCTGCGGTTGTAGATACGGGTGAGCCATTGGCTGCCCCAGCCGCCATGATGGATGCGCTTGCCCAGGAAAAAATTCTGCCGCTCGATCGCGTAGACGTGCTCGGGTGTGCTGAGGAACACTCCTATGATAGCGGCGGCCAATCCCGGTTCGACGATCTCGTCGGCGTCCAGCGAGAAAATCCAATCGTGCGTGGCGAGCACGGCAGCCGCATTGCGCGTGGGTCCGAAGCCGAGAAACTCGCCTTGATGTATTTTCACGTTCGGATAACGCCCGGCAATCTCGAGCGTCGTATCGCTCGAGCCATTGTCGTAGATGATCACTTCACTGAACTCGCGCACTGAATCAAGCGTGGCGGCCAAAGTCATGGCGGCGTCACGCACGATCATGACGACCGAGATGCGAGACAGCGACGCGCTCATGCGCACCCCATTGCAGTGCGCCTCAATCAACCAGTGTGTAGGTCGTGCCGCAATACGGGCAGGCGGCCGTGCCGCTCGCCTCGATATTGAGATACACGCGCGGATGCGAATTCCACAGGCTCACACCGTCCATCGGGCAGTGCAAGGGCAAATCCTTGCGGGTGATGTCGCAGTGGCGCTGGGCGTTGGGAGTGGCGGAACGCAGGTCTTCGGCGGCGGGTAAAGTCACGCGCAGATTCCGTTGGCTGCAAGGCTGGCGATTATATCAAGCCCGTTGAGCAGGCTCCGGGGATTCCGTACCGAAGACCGAGGCCCACAGTGTGCGCACTTGGCCACGCTGCGGCTCGGCTTGCACTGCCGGAATGCGCGCCGCTTGCCCTTCGAGGCTCTTGCGATGTACAAGCTGCCGGAAGGTCTTGTAGGTTTCGGTCAGAAACTCGCCGGTATGCACCGCAATGACCTTCTCAGCCATCAAGCCTTCAAGGTTGCGGATGTTGTCGGGCCAGTCGAGCAAGGCCGGATGCTGGGCCGCGTTCGCGAGCACCCAGTACTGCACCAGGAATTCAATGTCCGTGAGTCCCCCGGCGTCCTGCTTGAGATCAAATTCCTCGGCACGACTGGACTGCTCGCGCAGCATGCGCGCACGCATTTCGGCGACTTCCCGCCGCAGCGCTTCGGCATCGCGGGGCCGGCCGAGCACTTCACGGCGCAGCGACTCGAACGCTGCGCCCACTTCCGCGTCACCCGCGACCGGACGCGAGCGCAACAGTGCCTGATGTTCCCAGGTCCAGGCTTGTTCGCGCTGGTAGCGCGCAAAACTTTCGAACACACTCACGATCAGCCCAGCCGCACCGCTCGGCCGCAAGCGCGTATCCACCTGGTACATCACGCCCGAGGTCGTGGGGATGGAAAGGATATTGATGGCCCGCTGCGCGAGGCGCGTGAAATATTCACTGTTGTCAAGGGGCCGCGGGCCGTGGCTCTGCTGTCGCTCGCCGGCACTGTCGTGCAGAAACACGAGATCGAGGTCCGAAGCATAGCCGAGTTCGAGCCCGGCAAGTTTGCCGTAGGCGATTACCGCAAAGTGTGCTGGCCGCTCGCCCGGCTCATCCTGGCACCGTGGCTCGCCATGGCGCGCACGCATGTGCCACCAGGCGATATCGAGCGCTTTGCGGATCACCTGTTCGGCGATCCACGTGAGGAAATCGCTGACTTTCATCAGCGGTGCCAGGTCCGCGAGATCCGCCGCCGCAACGCGCACCACCGCGGCCTGCTGAAAGCGGCGCAGTGCATCCATCTGGGCTTCGAGATCCTCCGGTGCGATCTCGGCGAGCGCCGCGTCGAGTTCGCCACGCAGCGACTCCTGGGTCGGAAACTCGGAAAAGATGCGCGGATCCATCAACTCATCGAGCAAGAGTGGGGAGCGCGCCACGAGTTCGGCGAGCCAGTGGCTGCCCGCCACCAGGCGCGCCAGGTGTTCAAGTGCCACCGGGCGCTCAAGCAACAGCGCAAGATACGCAGATCGCTTGG
This sequence comes from Gammaproteobacteria bacterium, assembly GCA_050739335.1. Taxonomy (GTDB): domain Bacteria; phylum Pseudomonadota; class Gammaproteobacteria; order Natronospirales; family REEB76; genus REEB76. The sequence continues at coordinate 5,790 of JBOIBB010000200.1, read as the reverse complement.
CGATTGCTTCCACGATCTGCAGCAAGCGCCGGAACGTGGCATCCGGATGCTCGCTGTGCGCGGCGGCTTCGAGCAAACGCGGCACGAGTTCACGCATCTGCCGCTGTCCGCGTTCCCCCAGCGCGCGCAACAATGAACCCGTCTGCAACTGGCCAAGATCCTGCAGCAGCTCAGCCGTTTGCGTGAAGCCCGCCGCAGCCAACTGCGCCTGCGCCTCCTCGTCCTTGAGCGCGCCGCGCCAGATAGCCGCCAACGGCGATTCCCCGGAATGCCGCTCGCGTACTGGCCGCGGCGCCACGAACACTTGCTCAAAAATCCTTTGCACATTGCGACGCTGCTCCTCGAGCGCCGCGTGCAAGCTCGGCCAATCGGGAAAATCCATGCCCCAGGCGAGCCGTGCGCGATCCTCATCACTGCGCGGCAAGGCGTGGGTTTGCGCATCGCGGTACTGCTGCAGCCGGTTTTCCACGCGCCGCAGAAACTCATAAGCACCGGCGAGCGTCTGAGCCTCCACCGTCCCGAGATACCCGGACTGTCCGAGGTAGTGCAGCACCGGCAATAACACAGGTTCGCGCAATGCCGGCTCGCGTCCGCCGCGGATCAATTGGAATACCTGGCCAACGAATTCGATTTCACGGATGCCGCCGCGGCCGAGCTTGATGTTGTCCTCGAGCCTGCGGCGCGCGACGTCCTGCATGATGAGCTGCTTCATCTCACGCAGGGCGTCGAAGGCGTTGAAATCGAGGTAACGCCGGTACACGAAGGGCCGCAGCGTTTGCAGGAGGCGCTCGCCCGCGGCCACATCCCCGGCGACCGGACGCGCTTTGATGAGCGCGTAGCGCTCCCATTCGCGCCCGTGATTCTGATAATAGGTTTCCAAGGCCGCGAAGCTCAACGCCAGTGGCCCCGACTCGCCGAAGGGCCTGAGTCTGAGATCCACCCGGAACACGAAACCGTCGGCGGTAACTTCACTCAGAGCCCGCGTGAGTTTTTGGCCGAGGCGCAGAAAATATTCCTCGTTGTCGAGTGCGTGTGCACCGTCGCTCGTGCCGTTCTCCGGGTACGCCAAGACGAGATCAATATCCGAGGAAAAGTTGAGTTCACGCGCACCGAGCTTGCCGAGCCCCAGCACCACGAGCGCCTGCGCGTCACCTTGCGCATTGCGTGCCACGCCGTGGCGTTCGGCATGCCAGCGCGCCAGGTTCACAAGCGCGCCCTGCACGCAGGCATCCGCGAGGCCCGACAAGTCCTGCAGGGTTTGCGCAAGACTCGCCCAGCCCGCGAGATCGCGCCAGGCGATGCGTAGCATTTCACGCGCGCGCTGCTCCCGCAGGGTGCGCATCAACGCGTCTTCGTCGGGGCAGTGCTGCAAAGCCACGGCCACCCGCTCGGCGGGCGACTCAGCGGATGTCAATGTTGTGGTGTATACCGGGTCGTGCAGCCATTCCGGATGGCGCGCGCATGCTTGCGCGGCAAACTCACTGCACAGCCAGACCTTCGGTAACGAATCGCGCAGCGGCGCGGGCAAGTCCCCGGCGGGCAACGACTTCTGCAGCCGCTCCCAGGTTGGACGCAATGCCGCGGGAACCATCGATACGTCGCTCATGCGTCCAGTTCCGGGTAATGCCGGAAAATGCCGTCCGCATTGAAAGGCATGCGCCGCGCAGACGCAAGGTAGGCCGCGATGCGCGGCCGCTCGGCAACCCGTTGGTGCAACGCCATGACGCGCGGGTACTCACCTGCGATGCGCTGCACAGCACGCGGAAATGCGTAACGCAAACCAGCGATTATCTGGAACAAAGACAAGTCCACGTAGTTCGACGCCGCGCCTACCAGAAACCGATCACCGGCCGGGTTGCGCTGCAACACCTCCTCGAAATAGCCGAGGAACTTCGGCAAGCGGTGTTTCAAGAACAAGCGGGCGCGCTTGAGGGCCTCGGATTTTTGATCTTCGTAATACTCGGTCGCGCCGAGCGGATGATGGGTATCGTGGACCTCCACGACCCAGTCGGCGATCGTCAATTGCAACTGGTGCGCCCACAGGCGGCCCGCCTCGTCGGCCGGCGCGAGCCGATGGTGCACGCCGAGATACAAAAGAATATTGGCGGTTTGCGCGATCACAAGCTCGCCCGCCTTGAGCACCGGCAGTGCGAATGGCGGATGTGTTTGCTTTGTATGTTCCATGAAACGCATGAGCTTGCGCGTCGCCGCTTCTTCCCCGTCCGGTCCTTTCGCGACATCCAGATATTCGACCCCCGCTTCCTCCAACGCCAAGCGCACGAATTCCCCGCGTCCCTGGACGCCGGGCCAATAGTACAGTTCATAAACCATGACGAGTTCCCCCCAGAGCGTTTCCTGAACAACAACATTCAGTTGACGGTTTCCGCACTGTAGCGCGCAATCAGGCCAGTACGTACCGCATGCCGATACACGCGCGTGAACGTCCAGCCGGCCAGCAATACATACAGCACGGCGAGCACGCCACCAATCGCCAGCAGTCCCGGCGCAAAGGCCTTGTGTTCGACCAGTGCCCGCATACCTTCGAACACGTAGGAGGGCGGCAGCAACCAGGCAAGCGCATGCATCCAGCCGGGCAATACCGAGAGCGGATAGAACACGCCGACAAAGGGCGAAACCAGCGCTGGTATCGGCCACACGAACCACTCGGCGGCGGGCCCGAGCCGCAGCACCAGCGCGCTGCCGAAAATGCCGAGCGCAATGCCTGACAAAAACAGGATCAGCAGAAACGGCACGAACAGGAGCCCGTACATAAAGAACGATAAGCCAAACGCGAGCGTCGCCACGATGATCATGACCACGAGCCCGACGGTGCTGGTGATGATGCTGCTCGCGACCAAGCCGGTCAGATACTCGCTGATAGACAACGGCGAGGCGAACAGGCTCAAGAAATTGCGTGACCACACGTCTTCAAAGAATGCCATCGTCACGCCTTGCATGACACGCGTGAGAAAATCCCACAGCAGCACTGCGCCCAAGAGCGCTGGCACGAAGTTGAAGCCGGCATTCGACACCGCGTTCAGATAACGCGTGATAAAACCCCAGAGCACGATGTCCACGGCCACCCAGGCGAAGAGCGGCACCACACGCGCCGCGCTGCCACGCATCAGGTAATACTGGCGCAGCAGGATCGCGGCCACGCGCGTGAGGCTAAACACCTTCGGCCTCGTCCGCCGTGAGCGACTCGCGCGCGAGACGGATGAATAACTGCTCGAGGCTCGTCTCGCCGTGCTCGCGCGGCAAAGTGCGGGGGTTGCCTGCGAGCAGAATCCGTCCATGCGACAGGAACAGCACGCGATCGCAAACCTCTTCGACTTCGTACATGTTGTGCGAGGTCCAAAGCACGCCACCGACCGCGCGGCCAGCGAAGGTACGGATCAACGCGCGCGCTTCCTGCGCCGTGGCCGGGTCGAGCGATGCGGTCGGCTCATCCAGCAGCAACAAGCGCGGGCGATTGAGCATGGCCTTGGCGAGCGCCACACGTGTCTGTTCCCCCGAAGACAGCACGCCGCATTTGGTATTGCGCAGCCTGTGCAGGTCAAACTCATCGAGCAGCGACTCGATGCGCGCGCTCAGACCCGCGACCCGGTAAATCATCCCGAAGATGCGCAGGTTTTGAAAGACGGTCAGGTTCCCGGGCAGCGGTGCGTACACCGCCGCGAAGTTGGTGCGCGCGAGGGCCGCGCGCCGCTCACGTGCAATGTCCAAACCGTCGATCAAGATGCGGCCGGCGCTCGGTTCGAGCACCCCGAGAATCATGTTGATGGTGGTGGTCTTGCCGGCGCCGTTCGGTCCAAGCAGGCCCACGATTTCATTGCGCTCGACGCTGAAACTCACGCCGTCCACCGCGAGGTTCTCGCGGTAACGCTTGTGCAACTGGCTGACGGAGAGTACCGGGTCGGACATCGAGGAACAAAGCACCCAGCAAAACGGCTGTGTTGCAGTATATCCACGGGATGCGGCCGACGCGGCAGGCTATACTGCAGGCAAACAGGGACACGCCGACATGGATGCCGACCACAACGCCCCAGGCCTCTTGGCCCGACTCAAGCAGCACCGCCTCTACCAGGTAACGCTCGGCTACGCGCTCGTGGCCGGTTCCCTCATCCAGATCGGCAGCCGGGCGCTGCCCTATTTCGGCTGGGAAGGCGCGGTGCCCGGCGTCATCATCGTGCTGCTCGCCGGCCTCCCGGTGGCCCTGGCACTCACCTGGATGTTCATCCAGCCACAGAATCCCGCCAAGTACACCGACTGGCAGAAACTGCGTTGGAAGCTCGGCGCGACCGTTACCGTTTCGGTGTCGGTGCTGGTGATCCTCTCGGGCGTCTACGCATGGAAGCTCGCGGCGCGCCACGCCGAGCGTCTCGCGGTGAGTGCGGCCCAGACCGCGGCACCCGCGGGCTTCAATCCGCCCGCGAACTCGCTCGTGGTGCTGCCGTTTCGCAACTTGAACGCCAATCCCGGACAGCAGTATTTCAGCGACGGCATCACCGAGGAACTCACGGGAGCACTCGGCCAGAACCCTGCGCTCCAGGTGATTGGCTGGAAAACCGCCTCCACGCTACACAACTCGACGCTCACCGCGGCCGACATCGGCCGGCACCTGAACGTCGCGCATATTCTTTACGGCAGCCTGCTGCGGCAGGGCGAACAACTGCGCATCTCCGTGGAGCTCGTCAACACGGCAAGCGACTACCAACTCTGGGCAGCGCACTACGACTTGAGCTTCAAGAACATCTTCGCGGTGCAGGACCAGGTAAGCGCGGCTATCGCCCAAGCGCTCAAGGTAAAGTTTGCAGCCGTAGCCCAGGGCACGCCCGGCACCAACAATCCGGAAGCCCACGAGCTCGTGCTCCGGGGCCGCGCCTTGTTCAACCGGCAGGACGTCGCGAGCCTCGATGAGGCCCTGGGCCACTTCGAGCGCGCCGCCCTGCTGGATGCAAATTACGCCGACGCGCATGCACTGATCTCGCGCACCCTGTTGGTGCTCACGCAACGTTCGAATCTTGCACTGCAGAGCAGCCTGCCGCGGATCCGCGCCGAAGCGGAGCGCGCGCGTGCTCTCGATCCGCATAACACCGACGCCTGGGTGGCCATCGGTAATGCCGCCGCGAGCAGTGACCCGCCGGATTTCACCACCGCGCGCGCCGCTTATCGACAGGCCCTGGCGCTCGATCCCAGCAACGCCGGCGCCCACATTGCCTACGGCAATATGCTGCCCCTCAAGCAAGCACTGGCGGAGCAGCGCGAGGCGACGCTGCTCGACCCGGCAAACAAGGACGCATGGAACAATCTCGCGGTGAATGCCCAGGATCTCGGCGATTGGCCGCAAGTGGTGGAAGCCGCGGGCGCATTGATCCGGCTCGACCCCGCGAACGTCGACAGCGCCTTTCTGCTCGCGAATGCCTACCAGCAACTCAAACAATACGACGCGATGCTTGGCGCTTTCGACCGCGTGCAGCCGGCAAACTCGCTCGACCGACGGCAGGTGCATGCCGGCCGCCTGGCCTACCAGACCCTGCGCGATCCCAAACTGCGGCGCCGTGCACTGGCGACGGCCAAGGCGCTCGGGCGCCACGCGGCCAACCCGGCGGTCGCGAGCAACCTGGTGCAACTGTATCTGACGCTCGGAGAAGAGACACGCGCGTTCGAGACCCTGGAAAAACTCTGCGTCGCGAGTCCGGTCGCTTGCAGCGATCTCGCCGTTAACCCGTTGTACGCTCCACTCCACAGTCGCCCGAGTTTCGAGCTGTTGACAAAGAAATACACCAG
>JBOIBB010000199.1:0-7445 GCA_050739335.1 Gammaproteobacteria bacterium | reverse complement strand
TTAACCAAATCGAGACCACCGCCTCCGCATTTTTGCGCAAGAAATGGTACGTTATCGCTCGCCGCTGCGGTGGTCGTCATGGGAATGGTCAACGACCAAGCGATGATCCTGCCGATCCTGGCAGCAGCACCGATCGCACCCAGCGCCGCGAAACTTGCTCTCGCCAGCCGGTCGATTGAGCCTTGGCGGGGGAATTCCCCGGTGCGGTCTCGAACGACAAACCTGAAGGCAAAGGCCTCGCTGATCAAATCAGCTTCACACACCACAGGGAGCAACACATGTACAAGATTTACTCGTTGTTACTCTTGACTGTTTTCGCCTGCGTTGCCTCGCTGGCTCAGGCGGCACCCGCATCCGGACTCGACAAAATTGCAGCCTATGCCGGCACCTGGGAAACAGAGGCCGCGCACTTCACCACGCCATACAGCAAAGCCGGCCAGGAAACCGCCACGCTGCATAACGATTCCTGGCGCAGCGGTGACTTCTATGTGATTCACCAGATCGTGAACGGCAAACCCGCGCCGGTGCTGAGCGTTTACACCTATGACGCCCAAAGCGACCTGTACCATGTTCACTCAGGCCCCCTAAGCGGGGACGATCCCGGACCCGCCGGCACACTAATAATCAAAGGCAATGTCTGGACTTTTCCGTGGGAATACCAACACGCCGGAAAAACCACTTGGTTCCGCGTGGTGAACACCTGGCGTTCGACAGCTGCGATTGAATTCCGCGAGGAATTTTCCGAAGACCAGGTTCACTGGACGCTGATGGCGAAGGGGCATGAGGTGAAAATATAGTCTTGAGATGGTCGCTGAGCATTAGCATTCATTAAATTCAAACCAGACATCATTGCTGCTGCACGACAGAATCAGGGAAGCTCTGATCAACTCCATTTCCGTCATTCCCGCCCCCGCATGCGCGAGGACAGGTACGACGAATGAATAAGGTGTTCCCGAGATCAAGTTTTGAAGTATCAGCTTTCCTCCTTGCACTTACGCTCCCGACATCGTTCGGCCGCTGTGCGTTAAATTTTCTGATGCCGTGTACCGCATCACAGGGCACGGCAATGCTTGCTCGTGGCATGCGTGCCGATGCCGCGGATTTCCGGACATTTTAGGAACTGGTGGGTCAACGAGCGGAGCGATACAACTGTATATGTCGCGGGCCATTTCCAGATAAGCACTCGCGCCGCGATTGTGAATCAGGTGACTAACCCGAAGCCTGATATTTCAAGACCCTGTTGCCGCATGCGCGGCGAACACCACCAAGTTTTCCACTGCATCGGAATGCGCCCAGACATGCAAGAGCTTGTCATCAGTGCTTGGATTATTCAGTGTCCCCAGAATGACGCTCAGCTTTGCAAGATATAGCAAAGCCCGGCGACCGGATTGCCCGCGCAATCCCGCCACCGGGCAAGGGCATCGTCAGGTTTAGTGGAAAGAAGCGAGTTTCACGCTCTTATCGCCCAGAGCCTGCGCGACATCGTAGAACGCCTGATTGGTAATGGCGTGGTAGTTGGCGTCGTAGGCGGAGCCGTATTGGGCGTCGGTATCGTCCATTACTTGATTGTGAATGCCATGCGACAGGGCGTGGTCGAACAGGTAACCGGCCCAGAAGGTATTGTCCGGTGCCGTGCCGGCACCCACCAGCGTCTTGGCTAGTTCCACGCCGGAAAGCTGCGCCGGAGCCGGCAATTGAATGTGCTTCTCCTTCACAATCCTGAGAGTGTCATCCACGGCGAAATCAATGCCGCTGACCCATTCGCCTACGCGCTTCTTGCCATACTGCTTGGTCAGTTTTCCCACCTCGGCATTCACGGTGGCCGAACCCAGCATGGAATTGAGCGCCGTCACCAGCGAAAAGTGCTCGGGACCACCACCCGCCACCACCAGCGCCACGGTCACTGGCAACGCGGGCGCGCCGTTGTACACCGGTCCGCCGTAGCGGTTGGTTTGCATGCTCATGCCGGAGTCATTACCCGCATCTGGAGTGGCCGCGCAAGTGGATCCGGCCAGCAGCAGCCCGGCCAGCAGAGCGAACGCCAAGCCGCCGCGGCGTGCCGCCTTCAGCATCAAATAATCGTCGAGTTTCATAATCGTATCTCCTGTGTTGGTATTGCCGGATCGGGTTGGGAGCCGGCCTACACAGGGATACGCAACGGATGCTGTTCCGGATGCAACCGCCGAAAGCGGCGGAGCGGACTCACGTCTGGATGAGTGGCGCAACGTACACCACGGGGCCAGTGGGCTGACCGGTGGACGAGCCGCCCTCGGGTTCGACCGAGATGGCGAGTCCTTTGGCGTCAACGACGGCGGCAATTACCTCGACGCTCACGGTTTCGCTAGCCGAGCCGCTGCTGTTCATCAAGCCCACGGCGATGGGCTTGCCGCTGCCGGGCAGCATCCACAGTTCATAGGATTTGCCCGGTGGCGGGGTGTTGTCGGCGAGCGCCTTCATCTCAATGCGCCGGGTTTTCGGATGTACGGTGATGAGCCACAGAGGCTGACCCTTGGCGCTGGACATGACCGCGAGATAGGCGGGCGGGAGCAAGGGCGCGAGCACGCTGCGGCCAAGGAAAATGCCGAGGACCAGCATCACGACGGCCGCGACCGCCACAGCGCCACTCCACCAGGCTTTCAGTCGCGGCGCGCGTACCGCCTTGGATTCCGTTTCGATGCGCGCTTGCAGCCTGTGCCACACGAAGGCGGGCGGTATGAGCGGTCGCAGTGAGCGGTTCCACGCCGCAAATTTTTCTTCCCAGCGGATGATTTCGGCGCGCAGGCGCGCGTCTTCGATCAGCAAGCGCTCGAAACGACGGCGCGCGGCACCGTGCAGCAGGCCGAGTACATACTCGCCCGCCAGCAGTTCGCGCAAATTTTGATCGTCGTACTTCATGCTGCTTCCAGACAATGTTTCAGTCCCTGTAAGCCGCGCCGCACCCAGCTCTTGACCGTGCCGATGGGCGCATCCAGGCGATTCGCGATTTCATCATGCGAGCAGCCGTCAAAATAGGCTAGCTTGAGACTGTTGCGCTGGCCTGCATTCAATTCATCCAGACAATGTTTGAGCGCGCGTGCTTCCGCGTGGCTGATGAGATCGCCCAGATGGGATTCATCCGCGAATCCCGTCAGCTCAGCGTTCTCGTCCTCATCGTCTGCGAGATCCAATTGCACGTTCCGGTGCTCACGGCGCAATATGTCCAAGGCGCGATAGCGGGAGATGGATACCAGCCAGGTCATGGGCGTACCTTTCTGTGCTGTGTAGCTTGACGCGTTTCGCCAGACGCTCAAAAACGCATCCTGCAAGGCTTCCTCCGCCAAATCCCGTCGTTTCAATATACGCACCAGGATGGCAAACAGTTGCGGAGAAGTGAGCTGATAAAGTTCTTGAAAGGAAGCCTGCCGCCTACGCGCACAACCGTGGAGCAAATCCACGAGCAGGCGATTCTTGTCTTGGGAAGCTTCGGCGGATGCGGGCATGGAATTGTTCTCGTGATCCATTATTCCGGCTCAGTTGAGACCCGCTACATTTGAACTAATTGTAGGCAAGTTTGACTGCTGATACACCCGCGATGGCCTCGGCCTGCTGGCCTGTCTGGGCAGGGGTGCAACCGGAAAGGGCTTTCAGCCGTATCTGCAACAGGTAGCCTTAGACCGGCTGGGCCGGGTTTCCCCGATGAAACGTTTGCGCGACAACAAGTTGGCGCGGCTTATCCTTGAGCTGCTGAGCCAAGGTATCACGCCCCACAAGATTGCCCTCACCGTTGCCCACGGCGTGGCCTTGGGGGTCGCTCCCGTGCTGGGGTCCACGACCTTGCTGTCGGTTGCCGGATTTCCAGGACGATTTCAAAGTACGCGAGCATTGGCGCCTGAACGGCAGGCATTACGCAAAAACCTACCGCGCCTGGCTCAAACGTTTGGATGCGCAACGTGAGGGCGTGCTCAAGCTGTTCGCCGACATCTACGGGCCGGAGGAAGCGCTGCGCTGGCGGGTGTTTCTCATGGCGAGCCAAGAGCTGTTCGGTTACCGGCGCGCTCAGGAATAGCTGGTGTCTCACTATCTGTTCGAGAAAACCCGCGCTTGACGACACACAGGTACCTGAAAATGGACACGTTTCGTCCAACCTAAAAAAATATCTTGTCATTGAATCCCACGGACTGCATCCGCTTTCCCGCAAACCGCGTAAGTAAATTCGTATGACTTGAATACCCGCAGTATTCGGCCGTACGGGTTTCCGTTGTTTACTCATTGCTCGGAGGGTTACACCCGTGATCAATCATCTTTTGCACAAGTTCCGTTTGACCGGTGGGCATTTGCTGCTGGGTTGCGCGGTGGCGGGAATCGCATTGACGTTGTGTTCTACCGCCGCCTCTGCCGACAGCTACCGCATTCTGGCCACAGGCGGTGTCACCGACGTGGAAGGCTCGGCGGGCGGCGGCATCACGCCCTGGGCGGTGATTGTCGGCTATGACACCAACGAAGAATGGGATGTCACCGGTTTCTATACCAACGTCACCACGCCCAATTTCACGCTTAACGATATTGGCGCGGCGGCCGGTTTCGATGACCGCGTGGAATTATCCTTTGCCCAGCAGCGATTTGGTCTCGGGCCGACGGGTGATTTGGCCCTGATGGTGGGGCCGAATTACGAGCTGCGCCAGAACATCTTCGGCGCGAAAGTGCGGCTGTTCGGCAACCTGGTCTATGACCAGGACAGTTGGATGCCGGAAGTCTCGGTGGGTGCGCATTACTACAACAATACCAGTGAGCTGGATGGCACCAGCACGGTGAAGTTGCTGGGCGCCAAGGACAACAACGGCGAGGACTTCTACGTGGCCGCCACCAAGCTCTGGATCGGTGCGTTCTTTGGCCGCGATCTGCTCGGCAATCTGACCTTGCGCGCCACCAAGGCGAACCAGGACGGTCTGCTGGGTTTCGGAGGCGACCTGGACAATTCCTACAAGGTGGAACCGGAAGTGTCGCTGGTGGTGCTGTTGAATGACAACATCGGCGTGGGCGCCGAATACCGCCGCATGCCCCAGGAACTGTCCATCGCCACCCAGCGCGATTGGGCCGACGCTTTCGTAGCGTATTTCCCCAACAAGAATCTGTCGCTGACGTTTGGTTACGCGACGCTCGGCACCATCGCGGGCGCGCCCAACCAGAACGGCTTGTATCTGTCCGCCACGGCTTCGTTCTAAACCGGATAATCCGAGGAGAGTCCCATGAAGATCGTACTTAAAGATATTTTCAAGTTGCTGCCGATGCTGCTCTTGGTGGCCGGTATCGGTTTCGCCGGCACGGCCAATGCCGAGGACTATTACGCCGGATTTGGCGGTCAGTCCGGCATGACCACCGTGGCGAATCACTTTGTTGACCGGGTGCTGCAGGATCAGCGCATCGCCGGGTATTTCGCCCAAGCCAACATTCCCGAGCTCAAGAAGCAACTGGCTATCCAGTTCTGCATGGAAGTGGGCGGCCCCTGTACGTATCAGGGTCCGGGCATGAAAACCCTGCACCAGGATATGGGCGTGACTGAGGCAGCCTTCAACTCGCTGGTTGGAGATCTTGTTTACGTGATGAATCAGCAGCACGTCCCTATCAGCGCGCAGAACGCATTGCTCAAGAAGCTCGCGCCCATGGAGAAGGTAATTGTGACCCGGTAGGTTACTCCGTAACGCTGCCGGCCGGTAAAGCCGGCAGCGTCTTTTTCCACTGCGTGGCGAGGAATCGAATATGACAGTCAGGTTGAGACTCCAGGCATTATTGTTGCTGGCCGCGGTGGTGTTGGTCGGCGCCGCCGGCGGGATCTTCGCAGCCGCCCTGGCAGACACCGTCCAGCCGCAAACGGTGCAGATCAATATTCAGAATTTCGCCTTCACGCCCGCGCAAATCAGTGTGCCTCCGGGTACCACCATCGTCTGGACCAATCTGGATGACGTGGTCCATACGGTAATCAGTGATACAGGTGCCTTTGCCTCATCCGGCCAACTGTCGAAGGGCGATTCCTACACACTTACCCTGACAAAGCCGGGCGATTATCGCTATCACTGCGGGATTCATTCTTTCATGCAGGGCGTGATCCACGTGGTTCCCCCCGCTCCCGGTGCTCAATCCAGACCGGCTGCGGTGAAACCGTCAATCCGGCCGGCCCGCGTTTGATCCACACCCCAACCCGCATTTTGAGCATTCAGAAAAAGGCAGGACCATGCGGAAGTTAATTCTGATGCTGAGTGTCTGCGCGTTTCTCGCGGGCTGCGCCAGCTTCAACATCAGTGAGAATTATTTTTTCCATCCCGGTTACTCCGCGCTCTCCAATCGTGCCCTTGCCAATCCCGGTTTGCCGCCGGGGTACAGCTTGGGGCCGGTGGAATTCAAGGCGCGGGACGGCACACCGTTACACGCGCTGTTCTCAAAAAATCCCAACGCGCCGGTCGTGCTGTATTTTGGCGGCGACGATTTCCGTATCGGCGAATACGGCATTGACGTCGCGCGTGATTTTGCCTGGGCGGATCTGAGCGTGTTCATGGTGGATTATCGCGGGTATGGCGAGAGCCAGGGCAGGCCGAGCCTGGCGGCGCTCAGGTCCGACGCCCTGGCCGCTTACGACTATCTCTCGACACGGCCGGATATGCGTGGCCGTTCGATCATCGTGCACGGCCACAGCATGGGCAGTCTCATCGCGCCCTATGTGGCCACTGAGCGGCCGGTAGCGGCGCTGGTGCTGGAAAGCACTGCCACCGACGCCCTCGACTGGGTGCACAGCCAGATACCGTGGTACGCCAAACTGTTCGTGTCCGTGCATATCGCGCCCGCTATCGCGGAGCAGAACAACGTCGCACGGCTGCGCAAGTATTCGGAATCGCTGCTGCTGATGACGGGTGCAATGGATCAAACCACGCCTGCGTGGATGGCCCAAAAGCTTTATCAGGACGCCCGCACGCCTGCGGACAAGAAAGTGTTCTATCTCGTACGCGACTCCAACCACGATGACGTGATGTACAGTCCGGAGGCGGAACGGGAATACCACTGGTTTGTGTATTGCAAGGTGCTGGCCAGAGCCGATGCCTGCCGCAGTGGCAGCATCGGCAGTCCGTGAGCGCGTGATTGTTGCAATTGCTTTTTGCTTTTTTCCGGAAAGCCCACGGATGCCGTATTTGATTGTTTTCCAAAAATCATAGTAGGCTTTTCATTACGACAAGCAACCACATCGAAGCAAGCATGATCACCGTCCACCACCTCAACAATTCCCGCTCGCAACGCGTGCTATGGCTGCTGGAAGAACTCGGCGTGCCCTACGACATCAAAAAGTACGCACGTGACCCGGACACCATGCTGGCGCCGCCTTCGCTCCTTCAGGTTCACCCGCTCGGCAAGTCGCCGGTGATTACCGACGGCGGCCTGACGCTGGCCGAGTCCGGAGCCATCATTGAATACCTGGTGGA
>JBOIBB010000198.1:0-1678 GCA_050739335.1 Gammaproteobacteria bacterium | reverse complement strand
GACCAGCACTGCGATGACCGTTACCACCCAGGTAAAAACAATGACGGTCGGCGCCATCTCGATACTGAAAGGCGAATACTCGGGCGGCAGGCCAAAGGCATGCAAAGCGCGGACTCCGGCCCAAGCGAGCAGCATGGCGCTGATACCGATGGCCGCGGCGATCGGCAGATGTTCCAGCAGAATCAATCGCACCAGTCCGGTGCGGCTCGCGCCGAGCACCTGCCGCAATGCGAATTGTTGCTGGCGCGCGCGCTGGCGCACCAGACCGAGATTGATCGTATTCGCCAAGGCGAGCAGCAACAGCAGTGCCGCCGCGGCCTGCATCAGCCAGGGCAAGCGGCCTATGCCGGAATCATTGAGGGCTACGGCACGCGGAGATTGCGCGTCAATCGTGTAACCGTCCTGCATATACTTTGCCCGAGCTTTAGGCGCCTTTTTGGCAAGCATCCGCTGCGTATAATTCAGAAGCGTCAGATTCAGTTGGCCCGGCGAAACACCGGGGACACGGCGCACAAACATCCAGTAATTGATATTGTCGTTTTGCGCGCGCTCGGGAGTAACGACATAGGGCAGCCATGCGTTTCTCTCCTCCGTTCCCAAAAAGAAACCGCGTGGCATGACACCCACGATGCGATAAGTCTTGCCTTCAAGCTCGAATGACTGGTTCAGCACGGTCTGGCTGCCATCAAACGCGGTCTGCCAGAAGCGCCAGGAAATGACCGCTTCCGATGGACCGCCGGGTTCGCCCGTATCCGGGGCCAGCACGCGGCCTAGAATGGGTGCGACGCCGAGCGTGGTGAATAAGGAAGGCGTGACTCTCTGGAACGTGAGCAAGTGCGGCCGCCCGCGCCATGTGGCGATATCGCCACTCGAGTTGGTGGACAGCCCGGTGCCCGCAATACCGTGCAAATCCTGTTTGAGCGCGAGATAAGTTTTGACGGAAACCATCGGCGTATTCAGGCCGATTTTCGGCAGCCGTTCGCGCACGACATCGAGCTGTTGCGGCTGCGGGTAGGGCAACGGCTTCAGCAGAAACCCGTAGACAATGGCGAACACCGCGGCATTGGCGGCGATCGCGAGACCGAGCATCACCCAGGCGGCAACCGCATAGCCCGGCTTGCGCACGAGGCCACGCAGCACACTGCGAAACTCCGCGGCCAAATCCCATAGCGCAGATTTGAATTCCAAGATTGTCGTTGGCATTTTCGTGATGTCCTTGCTGTAAATCGAAGTTGCGGTAGGCCGGGATAAGCGCGCAGCGCGAGCGTTCCCTACGCCCCATTCCTGTAACGCGGTCGCGGGGTTTCAATGGTTGTTTCCGCGAAAGCCAAAAGCCTGAGTCCATCGAGATCTGGATTCCGGCTGGAGCCTGCTCTCGCGCAGGCGGGGGCCGGAATGACCACGATTCGCGTAGGCCCGCATAAGCCGGGCAGCGGCGTTGCGGGCATCCTGAGCAACCGGCGACGCATAGCCGGATTACACGTTTGTCTGCAATTGAGAATCCCGTCCCTTTCGTCATACCCGTGAACGCGGGTCTCCAGGTTTTGATGATTCCGCGTTCCCACCTTCGCTGGAACGACAGCGATTCGAGCAGGCCCGCATAAGCTGCAGAGCAACGTTGCGGGCACCCGGTTGTCCGCAACGGCGCGACGCGCCTTATGCGGACCTACATCAGGAG
>JBOIBB010000197.1:0-1602 GCA_050739335.1 Gammaproteobacteria bacterium | reverse complement strand
GTACGCGCGCCTGCCTGCGGAGGAACCATTGTGATGCGCACCAAAGTCCTGATTGCATCCTGGCTGCTCGCCTCGTTGGCGGGTGCGCCATTCTTGGCTACCGCCCAAGCGGCGCCGACGAATACGGCGGCGGCCGAACCCGCAAGTTTCACTACCTGCGTCACCAGCGAGCAGTTGCGCCATTACCAGATAGTCCGCGACCCTCAGCTTTCGCCCAACGGCAAGCTTGCCGTATGGGTACAGTCCGGGACCACCGCGGACGGCCCGGCCGGCCACTTGTGGCTCGCCCCGGTCGACGGTTCCGTCGCGCCGCGGCAGATCACCTATTCTTCGGGTTCGGACAAATTCGGCGAAGGCTCGCCCGCATGGATGCCGGACGGCTCGGCGATTTTGTTCACGGCCCGGCGCGGCGAGGGGCAAGAGCTCTTCCGCCTGCCGATGCAAGGCGGCGAGGCGGTGCCGCTCCCGCTCAAGACCGGCAAGCTCATGCTGAGCGTCGGCCAGTTTGCCGTTTCCCCCGATGGCCAGTGGCTCGCTTTCAGCGCACGACAACCGCAGACTGAACAGCAGAAGCAGGATGAGAAGGACAAGAAGGACGCAGTCATCGTCGGTGAGGACAAGAATCCCAATCGCATCTGGCTCTATTCCTTCGCTACCAAGACATTGACAGCGCTCACCCCGCTTACGCGCGAGGCCCGCGGTTTTGCCTGGAACCCGCAGTCCACGGAGATCGCGATCGTGACGGCGGCACTTGGCAACGCCGACGAGCGTGGTCCGAACTCGCAGCTTGAAATTGTGACTCTGGCCAACCCTGGCGCGGCACACACGGTTACCGGTGTGCCTGCGACGGTGTTTGCGGCGCGCTTTTCGCCGAATGGCGAACAACTCGCGTTCGTTGCGCAGTCCGAGCATGACACGCCACCGGGGGTGACCGACGTGTACGTGATACCGGCGGCCGGCGGCACGCCCAAGGATCTCACTGGCTCGAGTCCGTATGCCGTGAGCTTCGGCTTCCATTGGAACCGGAACGGCAACGGCATTTATGTCGAAGTGCAACGGCGTACGCACACCGCCCTGCTCGAGTTCCCGCTCTCCGGCAAAGTGCCGGCGTGGAAGCCCGCGGCAACGCCGATAGCGTCCGGTTTCGGCACCAACCAGAGTCAGAGCGGCTGGGTGTTCGTGGCCCAATCCACGGATCGCATGCCGCAGGTTGTATACGCCCGTGCGTACGACGCCGCAGGCACTGTGCTCAGCCATGCGAACGCGAGTTGGCCGGCCAACGGCTGGCAGGCGGCCACCACCGTATCCTGGAAGGGCCCGAATAATCTCACTGTCGAGGGTCTGTATTTCTCGCCCGCGCATTGCGCAGGCGCGGCGCCGGTGATTGACGGCAAGACGCCCATGATCCTCATGGCCCACGGCGGGCCGACCGGTGCATTTACCCAGAACTTCAGTCCGTTCGTGCAATGGCTGACCTCGCAGGGCTGGGCCGTGCTCGAGGTCAATCCACGCGGCAGCACCGGCTACGGTTGGCAGTTCACGGCCGGGGATCGCAACGATTTGGGCGGCAAGGATTTCCTGGATGAAATGGCGGGTGTCGAT
>JBOIBB010000196.1:0-22262 GCA_050739335.1 Gammaproteobacteria bacterium | reverse complement strand
TATATAAGTTTCATTAATTACGAAGCACTACACTAGTTTGCCGCGCGAGTGGGCCGCGTAGCCGCGACGCGAGCGGCACGCTGAAACCCATCTTGTTTCGGTACAGCACGCCGCGCGGCAAGTCCGGTTCCAGCATTTTCTTGAAGACGTATTTGCCAGTGCGGTTCTTAAGTTTCATTCCCGGCGGCAGCGACGACGCCCACGCGACCAGCCGATGCTCCAGGAGCGGCACGCGGACTTCGAGGCTCTGCGCCATACTGGCGCGGTCCACCTTGGTGAGACTGTCGCCTGGAAGCGAGGTCTTGAAATCGAGATATTGGACGTGTGACAGCGGGTGATCCGTGAGTGCACGGCTGGCGTGCGAGCGGAATACCTCGAGCGCCGTGTAGCCTTGCAATTTGCGCTTGAATCGCTTGCTGTAAAGCTTTCGGCGCAACGCAGCCGACGTGGTGCTCGTCGAATGGAAATACGCTTCCACATCGTCGCACGCCAGCGCCTGTAAGGTGGTCTTTGCACGCAGCGGGCGCGGCGCCCAATCGATCTTGGGATAAACGCGGCCTAGTGCGCCAAAGACCGGAGCCCGCAACGCGGACGGCAGCCGCGCTCGCAGCCTACTTTCCCACGCGTGCAGGCGATAGCGGCGGTAACCGGCAAAGTTCTCGTCGCCGCCGTCGCCGGACAGCGCAACGGTGACATGCCGGCGCGCGAGTTCACACACGCGATACGTCGGCAGCGCCGAGCTGTCTGCGAACGGTTCGTCGTAGCCCCCGGCAAGCGTGTCGATGAGATCGTGATCGTCGGACCCGACGCGCTCCTCGAAGTGCGTCGTGCCCAGGTGCTCGGCAACTTCGTGGGCGTAGCAGGTCTCGTCGAATTGAGCGTGATCAAAGCCGATGGCGCAGGTGTTGACGCTGCCGCGCGCAACCCGGCACATGCTCGCGACCACCGCACTCGAATCGACGCCGCCCGACAGGAACGCGCCGAGCGGAACGTCCGAGACCATCTGACTCGCAACCGAATCGCCCAGCAGTGTGCGCAGCCGGGCGGTCGCTTCCTCCATGCCAATGTTGCCGTCCACCGCGAACGGCACGTCCCAGTATTGGCGGACAACCGGAGTCGGCTCGCCGGCCGTCCAACTCAGCCAGTGGCCCGGCGGCAGCTTGAAGATGCCGCGATAGATACACTTCGGGTCCGGCACATAGCCGAACGCCATGTAATCCTCGAGTGCCTGCGGGTCAATCCTGCGCTCGACCTCAGGGTGCGCAAGCACGCCCTTGAGCTCGGATGCAAATACCAGGTCGCCTCTATGGGTAAATCCGTAGTACAACGGCTTGATGCCGATGTGATCGCGCGCGAGGTAGATGCGCTTCGCGCGCATATCCCAGACAGCGAACGCAAACATGCCACGCAGCCGCGTGAGACATCCTTCGCCCCAACGCTGCCAGGCGCGCAACAGGACCTCGGTATCGCAGCGGCTCTCGAACGCCATGCCCGTCGTTTCGAGCTCAGCCCTGAGTTGCCCGAAGTTGTACAACTCGCCGTTGTAGATCAGCGCGAACCCCGCGGCTGCGTCCACCATCGGTTGCTGTCCATGGCTCAAGTCGATGATGGACAGACGCCGGTATCCGAGGCCCACGCCCGTGCCCAGATACGACCCGGCCTCGTCGGGCCCGCGGTGGCGCAGCGCATCGCGCATGGCAAGGACGATTTTTTCGTTTGCCACACGGTCACGCTGCGCCAACGCGATGCCCACCACGCCGCACATGCTCAGTGCTCTCCGGGGCCAGCGACCCCGATCCGCGCATCCGACTGCCGTCGCTGCGCGTGTCGCGCGAGCAGCTTGTCGTACAACGCGACATAGGCGGATAGCATGGACGTCAGACTCAATTGCCTCTCGACCCGCGCACGTCCGGCGTGGCCATGGCGTCGGCGCAACTCCGGGTCGCGGCAATAACGATTCAAGGCCGCTGCCAACTCGGCGGGATTCGACGCAGCCACCAGCACTCCGGTTTCGCCGTCAACGACAAGCTCCACCGTGCCACCGACTTTCGTGGCGACTACCGGCAGGCCACTTGCCATGGCCTCCAGCACAACGCCCGGCATGCCTTCGGCAATCGACGACAGGACGAAGATGTTCGCTTCGCCGAGCAACGCAGGCACGTCGTTCCGATTGCCGAGCAGGCGAACTTGGCCTGCAAGCTCGAGTCGCGCGATGTGCCGTTCCAGGGCCGGGCGTTCCGGACCTTCGCCGACGATCGCCAGTCTCAGACGTGAGGCGAACGGCTTGTCGGACTTGCACAGAAGGTCGAACGCGTCGAGCAGGCCCTCCTGGTCCTTTATCGGATCCAACCGGCCGACGTTCATGATCAGGAGCGTTCCGTGCGACGCGAAATCACCCAGCAAAGGGCGCCCCCGGGCCGCGTCCGGGCCAGGCCCGAATCGCTCCACATCGACGCCGTTCGGGGCATAGAACACCTTCACCTGATCGATACCAACGCTGTTCACGAGCCAAGATTCGAGGTCTCGCGAAACTGGAAGCCAACGGGCAATGAACGGCGACATCCAGCGCCGCAAACTGCGATACCTTCGGTTTTCCCCGTTGGGATCCGCGGCGTCGCGACCCCGCTCCGCATGTACAACGCACGGAACTCCCGCAAGCTTCGCAATGGGTGCCAGATCCAGAGCACCAATGTTATAGGTGTGGACAAGATCGGGTTTCAGAGCGTGCAAAGCCCGCCAAAACCTGATATAGCACCCCCAGTCTTTTCCCGGCCGCTTGTGCAGCGCGAGGCACTGCACCGCCGGATCGGCAATCTCGCGACGCATTGGTCCGAATTCGGTCAGGCAAATCACGGCGTGTCGATAACGCTCGCCCGTATGGTTGACGAGCGTCAGCACAAAGCGCTCCATTCCGCCGACATCAAGGCGATAGAGAACGTGAGCAATGAGCGGCTTTTTATTCACGGTCCACTTTCCGCGGCTTGTGGTCTCGCTGATCCTCGATGAGACTCAGTGGCAAGTGGTAAAACACGGGCGAAAGCACGCAGATTGGCACGTGCCCGTTCGAGGTCAGCGTTGAACACCGGCGTCGACAACGCCCAGACCGCTGAGCGTGGAACCCCCCCGCCAAACGCGTCCCAGGCCTGAAACAGCTTGGCGAGAACCGGGGAACGCGTGCAACGCTGCGCGATACAGTACCAATACCAAACCAGGCGCGCTCCGTCCACCCCGGCAAGGCGCAATTCCGTTGCGTTCACGCGCGAGCCGTCGGCAAACTTCAGGCTCGGACTCGCGGTGCTCAAGACACGCGCCTCGGCGGGGTTATAGACATCATTCCCGTAGCTAATGAGGTCGTGCCCGCGGCGGGAGCTGCCAAGGTACACGGCGTGAAACAACTCGACCGAATCATCCCCGGTGCGCGCACGATAGCTCGCGAGGATCTCGGCCGCCGCGCCTATGAAACTTGGGTGCCAACTACCTCGATGCGCGAGTGGTCCGATCCAGCCCGCGAGGCTGGGCGCGGCCAAAGCCAAACTTTGTTCCGCGGGCTGGGGCGTCGCACGCCGGGCCGCGAGCACTGGGCCGGCAATCAGCAACAAAAGTGCGGGGAGCCAAATCGCCATGCGTGCTCCGGAAAGTTTACCGGTCGCACGCGGGAGACTCTCGCGTGCCGGCAAGCGATCACGGAACAGCCAGCCAACGAGAAGCAGCAGCAGCAGCACGGTTCCGAAGAACTGCCAGCCGAAAATCATGTGGTCCAGGCCTGTGGCATATTTGAGCCCAAAGGTGTCGCCAATAAGAATGGTGAAATACACGCGCAGGCCATTGGCAACCACCGGCACGATCGCCGCCAGCACCACGAACAGCACCCGTTTCCACCAGCGCCGATACATCAGATAAGAATACAGGCAGCCGAGCGCCGTGCACGCGATGAAAAACTTCACGCCGCTGCAGGCATCGGCCACCATCCATACCGCCGAAGACGTAACGATCTCACGGCCGTTCATCAACACCGGTGTCCCGGTGAGGTTCAGGGCCCGTACGGCAATATGTGCGGTGATGTCCTGCAACGGGCCGACCAAGGCATCGCCCCAAGGCACTGCAAACACCAGATAGCCGAGCGGAAACACCAACACCCACAGCGCGCGCCAGCCCCAGCACGTGAGTACCAACGCCGGGAACAGTGCCACAAGCGCGAAATGTTGCGGCAGATTGACATCGAACCGACGGCCGGCGTACCAGATAATCACCAGCACCGCTACCGCCGCCCAGCCCCAAACGCTCGGTCGCGGCGGATGCGCCCGGAGTTGATCACGCAGATTGAATGCCGCCCAGCAGCTCAGCGGAAAAATTAAATACGCGTACTGATAAGTCCCGTCGTGGGTCCAGACCCAGAGTAACGATTGTATGGTCTGCCAGTAGCCGACCAATAACACGACGACCGCCACGGCGAAGGCGACCGTGGCGAACGTCCAGCCGGAAGCACGCACCGACACGCCGGCCCTGGCCGCGAGCAGCCGGTTCACGAACAGGCCTCCAGTCCGACAACGCTCGCAGTCCGTGCGGCGGCCACTCCGAGTGGCGCATTACGCAGCACGTTTTCATAGGCGTCAAGTGCGCGCGTCCAAGCGTAACGGGACAGAACCTGAGTGCGGGCGGCCGGCACCCGAACAGGCTGCGGCAGATTGAGCGCGCGCAAGGCTTCCGCCGTCATGACCTCGGGCGATGCGCTGATGCACCCCACGCGCCCCTTGAAATCCTCGATTCCCTCAAAGGCTTCTGGCGTCGCGAGCAGCACCTTTTCCATTGCGAGCGCCTCAAGCACCTTGTTCTGAATGCCGCGGGCGATCCGCAACGGCGTTGCCACCGCGTGGGCATGCGCGATATACGGCCGCACATCTTTGACACGCCCGGTCACCACGATGCCAGGGAGCCGGCCGAGCGCCCGAACCGCGGCGGTTGGATTGGATCCAACTATATAGAAGCGGGCCGCCTGCTGGCCGACGTAGGTCCGCGGCCAGATTTCACGCGCGAACCATTGTGCCGCGTGCACATTGGCACGGTAGTCCATGGCGCCCGCTAACACGATTGCCCGCTCACCTGTTTGGTAGGGATTGGGGTAAACGCGGCCGGGATCCCAGTACTCGGCGTCGACGCCATTCGAGATGCCCTGCACCTTGCTGGCGGATTCCGGTGCTCGGCTGCGGAATAATCGGGCTTCGGCCTCCGAGACCAAGAGGCTCGCGTCAAATTCGGCCGCGATCGCGCGCTCGAAGGGAGCGAGCCGCCGCGCTTCGCGCCGGTAAATCACGCCCGCCCATCCATGACGCATCTCGGCATACTGGCGCCATTTGTCCGAATCGACGTCCACAAAATCCATGACACGGCGGACTTGCGAGTGCCGCATCAGAAACGGCGCGATGCCGGAGGAATAGCCCAAGGCCAGATCCAGCTTGCGTTCGGCGATCACCCGCTCGACCCAGCGCCGCATTACCCGGTCGCGGTAAACGCCGACCGTGAGCGCTTCACCCCGTGCGAGCGAGCCGAGCGCACGCAATCGCATACGCGAACGCGTCAAGGGCCGGATACAGGTATCCGCGCACAGGGCCTTGACGGCTGAAACGTATTGCCAATCGGCCGCATCGTCCACGAACGCACCGAGATACACGTTGTAGTGCTCCGCGAGCCGCCGCAGGACGTGGTACGAGCGGATCTTGTCGCCCTTCGTGGGCGGCCAAGGGAGCCGGTGGCAGATGAATAGTACGGATGACATGGCTAACCCAGGTCGCGCGCGAGCCACGGCCCGAGCGCACAACTCACCCCGAGCGGCAGTCGTTGCCAGGCCTTGATAAACAGGCCGTATTTCCTGTTGGTGGGGCTGATGTTGGGAATTGCCGTGGCACGCACCAGATAATAGCTATAGGGCAGCGGTTGGGGTTCAAAGCCCCAGTGTTTTTTGAAATGATAGGAACCACTGTCCTGCTTGCTGCGCCCATAATCGAAGCGCCGTGCACCGCGCGCCACTGCACGCTGCATCACCGCCCAGTACATGAAATCATTGGCCTTAAGATCCCGTCCGCGTGCGACGCTCCCGCCGTAATAAGGATGCACTTCGTCGCGGAAATAGAAGCTCATGACGGCGGCAACCGGCCGGCCCTGGTGCACGACCACAGTGATCTCGCAATCCTCGCCGAAGGTCTGCTTGAGCCGCGCGTAATAGCTGCGCGACAACACTGGTGTGCCGAGATTGCGCACGCTTTCGGCGTACACCCGGTAAAACTCGTCAATGCTGCCGGGGCGCGCCTCGAGGCCGGCGTCCATACCCTTGCGGACCATGGCGCGCTGCTTGCGTGGAATCGCCTGGAAATTGGCGGCGTCATCCGGATGGATCGCCTTGCGGAATCCGACATATAGATCCTTGACCGGCCAGGAACTGTGCCCAGGCTCGCGATTGCGCAGTTCGAGATAGTCCACCTGAAGTTCGTCGGCGAGTGCGGCGGCGGCCCGCGTGAGCTGCGCTTCACTGTCGGAGTCGCGCGCCACTATGCCCCCGTACACGCAAAATGGCGTCGAAATCAGCGCGTGGCCAAACAACCGGCTCCGGATTTCGGCAAGCGGCAAAATGCCGGTAATCTCGCCGCGCTGTTCCGCGCAGAGATAATGCGTGCGGTGACCGAGCGCCTGCTCGATAACGCCGCGCCAAGCGGCTCGATGGAAAAACGTGGCCTGCGGCGTGTCCTTGACAAACACATCCCAGCGTTCCTCTTCACCAGATGCCAGGCGCCGGATGGAGCAGACGCTCGCGGGATGACTGTCCGCGCGGTCGAGCATGGCGCATCTCCCTCAGCGCGCACAGAGCTGGGCGGCCGCGAGTGTCACCACCGGATAGGCGGTGCGCCCAGGCGAAAGAAACACCCGGTCCATGCGGTCGAAATGGAAATCGCGCATCAGGCGCTCAAGCCGGGGCGAGGTGCGCGCGAGATTCAGGTAGTGACGCACGCGGTTCTTGAGCGTCACGCCGGGAACCCGCGGCTGCTGCGGATCGATTTCCCAAGGATGGAAATAAAACACGCCCGAGCGTTGCTCTCGGCGGTTGACGCGTCGCAGGCCACGCTTGAACAGTGCGTAGGGCAACAGGCGAAAATAGCCGCCGCCACCACAGGGCCAGTTTCGCCCCCAGAGCCGCACCGTGGTCACGGGGATTTCGAGCAACCCGGAGTGCTCGGTAAAAAACGCAAACCGCGGCGCCGCCGGCATGCCGTAGAGATCATGCCGGATTGGCACGATGCTGGAACTGTAACGGTAACCCACCTCGCGCAGTTCCTCGTAGGCCCAGAGCGTCCGAGGGCCGATGGAATAGCTCGGTGCGCGGTAGCCAGACACCGCGGTGCCGCTGATGTCCTCTAGCAGGTGCTTGGTGCGGGTGATGCCGTCACGGAAGGTCGCGCGATCCAGCGTGGTCAGCCGTTCGTGCCCGAAGCCGTGGCTTGCGATCTCGTGGCCGGCGGCGCTGATGTCGCGCACCAGCGCGGGGAAACGTTGCGCCACCCAGCCGAGTACAAAAAAGGTAGCGCGAATATCATGGCGCCTCAAGAGCGCCAGCACTCGGCGGGTGTTGTCCTCGACGCGCGCCGGCCAGCGTGGCCAGTCCTCGCGCCGGATGCACTTCTCGAAAGCCGCGACCTGGAAATAGTCCTCGACGTCCACCGTCATGGCGTTGGTGACCGGCTCGAGTTGCCGCAATGCCGCGCTCACTTGCCTTCCCGCTTGGAACGCACGTGACGCACTTCGGAGGTCGCTGTTCGGTCCCGAATCGATGTCGGCGACGATTCGTCCTGCAACATCTCCTTGAGTCGGATCTTTTCCCGCATCAAACGCAAAATGTCATTGAGCTTGAGTTCGAGTGCGGCGAGCTGGTTTTCCCGCTCGGACGATGCCGTGGCACGCCGCAGATCCAAACTCTGGGGCACCGCCGAAGGTTCCAGCGTCAGTGGCACCCCGGCCATCTCCTCGCGAATTTCTTCAAGTACGACGGCCAGCGCGGCGCGATTCAAGCGGTGCAGTTCTTCCAGGTAACCGTACAACAGCAGCCGATCCATGATCAGATTGATTTTGCGCGGGATACCGCGACTCGCGGAGTAAACATCGGCAAAGACCTCGGGCGCCAGTTCCGGATCATTGCTCCAGCCGACCGCGTGCAGTCGATGCAGGATGTAGGCTTCGCATTCCTCCTCCCCCATGGGTTCCAAGCGGTAGGAAGCGATGATACGTTGGCGCAGCTGCTCCATGTGATTGCTGATGATGATGCGGCGCAGCTCGGTCTGACCAACGAGAAAAATCTGCAAGAGCGCCTGGCCCTTGAGCTCGAAATTCGACAGGATGCGCAGCATCTCGAGGGCTTCCGGGGTGAGCGTTTGCGCCTCGTCCACCACCAGCAGGGCATGGGTATGGTGGGCACGCAGTGATATCAGGTGCTGTTTCACCTCCCGGAGCAGAGCCTCCTTGCCGCGTCCCTCGTAAGGCAGGTCAAACGTCGAGGCCACAGCCGGCAATATGTCCTCGCCGTCGAGATTGGCTGAGGCGATACTGGCCATGGCGATATTGCGATGCGCGAGTTCTTTGAACAGCGTCTGGATTAGCAACGTCTTGCCGGTGCCAACCGCACCGGTAATCATCACGAAGCCTTCGCCCTGCTCAAAGCCGTAGAGGAGGTAGGACATGGCTCGCTTGTGGCCCTTGCTTGGGAACAAGAGCTCGGGGTCCGGTGTGAGCTGGAAAGGCTTGCCGCGGAGGCCGTAAAAGCTTTGGTACATACGGGCCTCAGAACAGGTGGGTCCAGCTTACGAACATTATGTTCGCCCGGTAAGCGTGTGCTCCGGGTTCTCCGAAATACGTGTTGCCTGACTGGCGGCGCAGATTGAGACTCGCAAAGTTGTTGGCGCCGAACTGATGCACAAGAGCAAGCTGGCCATAGGTGGTATAGGTGATCTGCCCGTTCTGAAACTGATACCGCTGCCAGCCGAAGGTGGGTGTAAATGTAGTAAAGGCACCAAGATTAATCACCCAGGCGATATCCGCATTTGCGACCCGTTCCTGACTGCTGTTCAAGATGAAAAAGGTACGCAACTCGTCATACAGCGTCACGGTGATCGTGCCTGTCGGCATCGTGTAGGCGGCCGACGCGGTCGCCCGCTTGCTCAAGTATGGCTGAAATTCAGTGATCGACCCAATCGGCGGGATCGAGATGGGCGAGATGACCGCGGCTCCCGGGTTTTGCTGGAGCCACTGCTGGTTGAGATCGGTCGGCTCCTCGCTGTAGCTTACCGTCGTCGTGAGAAGCGCCGCCGTGTGGGTCCAATCGAGTTCGTAGCTGCGCCCGAAAAACCGATGCCCGGTGAGGACTTTGAAATCGTTGCGGCTCGCAGACCACTCGAACCCGGCGTCCCAGAAGCGTGCTCCGAGCCTGTCGACGGTCCCGTCCGGCAGAAATCGGTTTTCCTTGCCGATATCGGCGAGCAAGCGGGTGTTCGGGCTCACCTGGAGCGAGGTCCCCAAGGTGGCCGCTTCAAAATCTATTCCCGGCCCGAAGTCCGGCGCGAGCCTTTGATTGGAATAGAGCAGGCTCCAACCCCAGGTCGTGTCTTTCGGACTCACTTCGTTGAATTCGAGGCCATTACTTGTGATATTGGGCACGCCACTCAGGAGCGCATCATTCTGTGATGGTATGCCCTGCGTGTCGTAGACCACCCGCCCGTGGCTGTAGCGCAACGTCGCCGTGCCAAGTGCGCCCAAGCTCTGAACCCAGTACGGGCTCAGCGTTCCAAGCGCCATATTCGCCTGGTTATTTGTCAAAAAATAGCCTGCGCCCGAGGGCAGCGCCTGATTGATCGTCTGACGCTGATAAAGCGCCGTGCCGTCCAGGAATAAATGCTGAGGCAGTACGGTGAATGTGGCCAGCGCATCCAGATTCTGCGCGGCCTGATTGTGCTGGGATTTGTTGTTATAAAGGTAACCCGTGAGGGTGTAGTCAACCACGCCCGCCAAGCGTGGTGCGTCAAAAGCCGCCTTCAGAAACGGCTGGATCTCGGTAATGAGCGCGGACTGCTTCGGCTCAGCCGGCGCGGCGAGCGTGAGATTGTCCGTGTAGAGTTCACCGAGCGTCAGGCCGCTCACAAAGCCCGGGGTCGCGATCGTCGGCTGTGGGATCTCCCCCACGCTCAGCGTTGAATTCTCGGTCTGTCCAAGGGGCACCGCGGCGGGAGTTGTTGGCCCGATCGGCGGGATGGTTTGCGCTACCGCCCCCTGCCCCACGATAAAGCTGGCGGCCAAAACCAAGCAGGCACCAGCCGCAAACTTCTGTCCATACCCCACATCAGCGCTCCTTGGCATGCGCGTGATAATAGCCGTAATAGTAGTTTTCGTGGGCTGGCAGCCGGCTCATGTTTAACACGAGGCCCACACTGGCGCTATCCCCGAGCGCCTGCAGCGCCGCGGCTACCGTCTCCTTTTCGGTCCGCCCCGCGGCCACCACGACCAGGATCTGCCCCATTAGGGTGGCGAGTGTGGGCGCCTCGGCGGCCGCAAGGAGCGGCGAGGAGTCAAACAGCAGCACGCGTCGCTGTCCTGCTCCGGCGAACTCGAGCAATACCTCCTCCATGCGGCGGCTCCCAAAGAGCTCGGCAACAAGCTCATCGCGCTTGCCCACCGGGACGACCATGAGATTCGGCACGTCGGTCCGCACAATCACCTCGGTCGGGGAACGGGTTTCGTCGCTCAACACGTCCATGAGCCCGGGCCGCGACTCGAGTTTCAAAATACGCGTGATGTCGTACTTCGGCACATCCGCATCGACAAGCAAGACTTCGAGATCACGTTCCTTGGCAAGGCTCAAAGCCAGATTGAAGGCGGTGAAGGTTTTACCCTCGCCCGGAAGGGCGCTCGCGACCATGATGCGATGGCCATTGTGGAGCGCTTGACCGCCCTTGCTGTCCAGGTTCCGGAGCAGCGGACGCTTGACGCGGCGCAGTTCGTCGGCGAGCCGGGATGCGGCTTCCTCGCTGTCCGGAAGCAGTCCCGCCTGTTTCAGCGCCGCCGAACTGATGTGCCAGCGAGCCACCTCAACTTTCGGGGCATGCGCCGCCCGGACGCGCTCCTCGATGCGCTCAATCATGGGCGGAGGTGAACTGTGCAAGCTGACGGTCTCGAACACGGGCTCTACGCGCGGCAGCGCGTCGGGCTCGCGGGCGCGCGCGTTCGTGAGCTTTTCAACGGCCTTCTCGACGATACTCATGCACCACCTATGACAAAAAAGTGATGTACCAGATTGGTGATATGCCCAGTCATGGCCAGTCCAACCACGGTCACGAGCACCAGCAGGCCCACGCCCGCGGTGAAGCCTGCCGTAGCGCGCCAGCGACCGCGCGCCCGTGTGCGGGATACCACGAGGCTCAAGGCACCGAATACCGGGTAATCCCCGGCTTCCCGCAGAGCCTTGAGGCTCATGAATACTGGCCGTATCTGATGCAAAAAGAAGGCAAACCCGCCGCCAATCGCGAGCGCCATGACCAGCGCTACTACAAGCAGCAGGCCACGCTTCGGACTCACCGCGATTACCGGCACCAGCGGCGGGTCGATCACGCGAAATTTCAGGTTATTTCCGGACTGCGAAGCGTCCTGCGACATCTGGGCGGTGTCGACGCGCGACAGCAGCTCGTTATATTTTTGCTTGGTCGCGTCATAGTTACGTGTGAGCTGCTGCAAGGTTGTCTGCACATCCGTAATACGATCGACCTTGCCCTTGAGATCGGTTAGCTGCCGCTTCTGCAGCGTAATCTGTGTCGTGAGTCTCCCGATGGTTAACTGCGAGCTGTAGAGCGATTTTTGCATATCCTGATAGACGGGATTGCTCGACGCGACACCCATTGAGGAAGACGTTCCCGCCGCGTGTTTTTCCAAATCCGTGCGCCGCAGCTCAAGTTGCGCAATCATGCGCTTTGTCGCAATCACATCCGGGTACTCGTTGGTGTAGCGGAGCAAGAGGCTATTTAGCGTCTGCTGATAAGAGGCAATCTCGACATTGATGTCCTGAATGCGCGGGTCCACACCGGACGACGCGGAGTTCGTCGTCATTGCCCGCATCTGTTGCTCGGTGGTGGCGCGGCCCGCGAGCGCGGTGTCGTATTGGTCTTGCAGGCTCTGAAGTTGCGTCTCCGCGGCCTGCAGTCGCGTGAAGTAATCATTCCCGCCCTCGTTCGGTATGTAGCCGACATTGGCTTTCTTGAAATCCGCAAGCTTGCGCTCCGCGTCGTTCAGCCGGCCACCGTAATCCTTGAGCTGCCCCTGGAGAAACTGCTGTGCCGACGCGGTACTCTGGAAATTGGCACCCAGGGTGTCGTTCATCAGAATCTGGAGAAAGGCCTGCACAACCTTTTGCGCCATGGCCGGTTGCGGATCACGATAACTGATGTTGTACAGGTTTGCGGTTCCGGCATCGCGCACCGCTACCGAGCGCCCAAGTTTCTGGAGCAGCTCATCCTTATCGGCCAAGCTCGTAGCACGCAATCCGAGTCCGGTCTTGTTCGCGACGGTCTCGAGATTGGGCCGCGAGAGCAGCGTTCGGGTAATGATTTGCAGGCGATTGCTCACGTCGGGTTGCAAAGCGAGTCCCCTCAGTAAGGGGCTCTGCATCGCATCGGTGTCGGCGTACACCTGCGCATTGGATTCATAAACATTCGGCAGGCTGAACACCAACAGCGCGCCAACCATCAAAACGCACCAGGCGACGATCAGCGCGTGCCAGCGGTAACGCCAGCTCGCACGCACCTCGCCAAGAATGCGCTCGTACAGATCGTGGATGCTGGTAGTCGAAGTTGGCATTACGCAGACTCCCTTTTTCTAGCGGGTGCACTACCGCCATGGATCCGGCGGCTGCCGGCAGGTTCCGTGGTCAAAACAATGACTCCGGAATAATCAGGATATCTCCGGGGTACATAAGTACGTTGTCCTTGATCGCACCATTCATGAGATCACCGAGTTTCACGGGAATCGAAATTTCACGGCCGCCTGCCAAGTGACGCACGATCTTGGCGTCGTTGCCATTGGCAAATTTGGTCAGACCACCGACGTCGATCATGACATCGAGCAGCGTCATGCCTTGGCGATAGGGCACCGCTTTGGGGGTCACCGCCTGGCCGACGACACGCACCTGCTGGCTGAAGGCGCCAACGAAGCTTTTGACTATGACTGTCACGAGCGGCTCCCGGATGTACCGGCTCAATGCCGTGTCGAGATCGTGTGCCAGCTCGTCAGGTGTCTTGCCCGCGGCCATCATCGACTGCACGAGCGGTATTGAGATCCGGCCATCGGGACGCACCGGCACGGTGGTCGTCAGATTCGGATTGTCGCGGACGAAGATATCCAGCGAATCCCCCGGACCAATGATGTAGTGCTCGGGCGGGGGTGCCGCACCCTGCATTTCGGCGGGTACCCCAGCGCTGCCACAGCCCCCAAGCAACACCAAACAGCCGGCGCACATCGTGGCAAGCAGGAACAGTCTCCTCTGCGGTCCCGACACTCTCACGCCTCCGCTCTCCTCAAAACCAAATAGTGTTTTAACGCGCGCCCTTGCCGAAAATTACAACTTCAACCGTGCGCAACAAAATCAGAAGGTCGAACAGCATATTGTGATTCTTGATGTAAAACAAATCATATTTAAGCTTTTCACGCGAATCACTGTCGGACGCGCCGTACGGATAACGCAGTTGGGCCCAGCCGGTCACACCGGGTTTCACCGCACAACGCTCGCGGTAATAACGAATGCGCCTCTCCAACTCACAGGTAAATTCCGGGCGCTCGGGGCGCGGACCGACAAAGCTCATCTCCCCGCGAAATACATTGATCACTTGGGGGAGTTCATCGATCCGGAGCTTGCGGATAATGGACCCCACCCGCGTGACGCGCTCGTCTTGAGCGCTGGCCCAACGGGCGCCGGTCTCCTGTTCGGCGTCGACACGCATGCTGCGGAGCTTGTAGAGCCTGAAGACCCGGCCTTTCTCACCGACACGCCGTTGTGAATAGAAGATCGGTGCACGCCATCCATCTTCAATCTTGACCGCGACCACAGTTAGCAAGAAGAAAGGCAGCGACACGATCAGGACCAGTGCACTCATGACAAGGTCCAGGCCGCGTTTCAGTGACCCCACCAGGATGCTCTTTTTGAATCCACGGCCAAAAACCAGCCAGCTCGGATCAGTCAACTCAAGCGCGACCGTGCCGGTCTCGCGTTCGAAGAAAGTCGGCAGGTCGTACACCTCGACTCCATTCAGGCGGCAGCGCAGCAGTTCATCCATGGGCAGACCACTGCGCCGATCATCGACCGCGACCACGATTTGATCGACGTGATTACGCCGGGCGTAATCGCTGAGCGGCTCCTCCAGCCTGAAAACTCGGGCATCGTTCGTGACCTCACGTGCCCCGCCCGTATCGACATATCCGAGCAACCGGAACCCGCACCGCTCGGAGCGCCGCTGCATGCGCCGGCTGATCCAGGTGGCTTTTTCGCCGGCGCCGAAAACCAGCACCCGCGGCTTCAGAGTCTCCGAATCGACCAGTCTGGAAAATGCGGGACGGAACAGCGTAATTGCAGCGACCGCAAAGACCGACGCCAAGGTTGACACACCACGACCTATATATAGAACC
Organism: Gammaproteobacteria bacterium; assembly: GCA_050739335.1. GTDB lineage: Bacteria > Pseudomonadota > Gammaproteobacteria > Natronospirales > REEB76 > REEB76. The sequence goes on along the minus strand of JBOIBB010000196.1, from coordinate 7,565 downwards.
GGGGCGAGGTAATAAATAAACGCCAGGATCAGCCACCCGAGCAGGAAGCCCACCAGGATACGCAGCAGCTGGCCCGCCAGGCCCTCGCGTGAGTGAGTCTGATAAAAGCCCATGGCCGCAAGCGAAAGGATCAGGACCGCGCACAAAAGTATCGCGCGATAGGTCCAAGGGCCGAGCGCCCGATAAATCTCCGGGAGATCTCCATCAAAACGCAGGAACGCCGCGAGCGCTACGGATCCATACAGGAAACCGATCTCGAGCGTAGCGAGAAGCACAAAAAACGAGGGAACGTAAACCCCAAAAAGCCGGATCCTGCCCATGACCATCCTCTCCCTGTGGTGTACGCCTGGCTACTACAGTCGTCCCTGCAAGCCAGCTCTCAACACTGGCCCCGGCTATTCGGCAGCAGGATATCTTGCATATTACGACCTTATTCTTGATCTAGATCAATCGCTCTGTAACTTGCCAAGGTTGATAAGGGAATGCTTGAGGTGCAGTATTATGTCAAAGCATGCCCGCTGTCAAGCGTAGAATTAATTTAAATTCAATATCTTAAAATAGTCATATCTAACAATAACATAATATCTTATTACCCCTGGGCCCATTTCTGATTGAAACAGATCAGGTAAACCATGACTCATCCGTATCACGCAACATAACGAGAAAGCTGTAGATTCTCATGCAACAAAAGCTCCAGCAGGACGTAGAAAAGGGTAAAGAAACGAAGCCTCAAAAGGGTGGACAAATTGACAAGCCGTGGGAATTTGAAGCGGCGGGTCGCGCTCCCGCGCTGGAGTGGCACAACCTGGATCGCCGACGGGATACAGCCGGCCTGACGGTGCAGCCGATGCAGGCCCGCCCGCAAATCTTCGCAGTTCACGGAATCCCGGACCTGTCCCGCGCTGCGATTGCGCCGCACGGTCACCGTCAGGCTCGACATAGCCGAGAGACTGAACACCAGGAGGTTGTCGGCTCCTTTCAAGGCCAGAGGAACCATAGTCCTCAATCAAGCAAGGCCTGCCACCTGTAATATGTGCAAGAACCTGCGATGGCGGTCCGGGCTTGGATAGCGCCAACGGCGCACTGGCGGGGATATGCGCGTTTTGCACGCGGCGCCGCCCCGCGACGCCACACACCGTACCCCGCGCACCGTCTAAAAACGACCCCGGTTACTGCGGGTTGCTGGCGTCGGGAAAACGTTCGCGCTCGAGACTGAGTGCCAGCGCCGGCGCAAAACCACAAACAGGCTGGTCCGCCCAAGCCCCAAGCCGCACGTCGCCACGACGCGCGGTTCTGGAACGTTTCGAACGCATTGCCGAAGCCAGGACGACTGCAAACCGCTAAGGTCTCGAGAAACCAACCCATGGCTCCCGGATAAGATCGAACTGCTATTCGCACAAGCTTACCCCGTGCGTAGCTTCCCGGGAATCTCTTCCAGATCAAGCCAGCGCACGTTTGGGCGAAGGTAGGCGCGCAAGCGGTTCGCTCGCCTTCCCGCCGGCGGCCGTTGGCAGCACCGCCTCCACACGGGTACCCTGACCCGCCGCCGAATGAATCTCCAAGCGCCCGCCGGCCAAATGCACGCGCTCTTCCGTACCGAGCAGTCCGAAGCTCTTGCCGGCGCGCGCGCGTTCGCGGGCCTTGGCGACGTCAAAGCCGCATCCGTCGTCCTGCACAGTCAGATGCAAGGTGTTTTCCTCCACGCGCAACCACACGCTCACACGTGAAGCCTTCGCATGTTTCAAAGTATTGGTGAGCGCGGATTGCAACACCCGGAAACACGTCAACTCGATTGCGGCGGAAAAGCGTGGCAAAGGTTCCTGCAGATGCAGCTTTATTTTCACCTGCCCCAACGCTTCTTGCTCGCGCAGATACCAATGCAACGTCGCGGCGAGCCCCAAGTCGTCAAGCATCGACGGGCGCAGATCGAGCGACAACTGGCGTACCCGCTCGGAAAGCACACTCGTTAAATTGACGGCCTTTTCGAGCGCCTCACGATTGGCCGGTGCCAGATCCTGTTTGAGCGCCTTGAGCGACAGAATCACGGCCAGGAGCCCCTGACCGAGCTCATCGTGGAGTTCACCCGCCATGTGGCGGCGCTCCTCTTCTTGGGTGTTCAGCAACTGGCGGGAAAGATCCTCGACCTGGCCGACATAATTGCGCAACAACTGCTGCGCCTGCAGGTGCTCCGTGACGTCGACCGCGACCGCGACGAGCGTCGAGCGCCCATGCCAATCGAGGCGCCGCATAGTTAAATGATGCGCGATGCGCCGACCGTCGCGGCAGATAAAATCCGCCGTGAAGTTACCAGCACCTCGCTTGAATGCCTTTCCGATACGAAACGCCACACGCCTGCGCTCCTCGGGGGCGATCAAATGCAGAGGCGCCAAGTTCGTGATTTCGGCGGCCGAGTATCCGGAAAGCCGCTCGAGCCGACCATTCCATCTGAGAAACCGGCCGCGGTCGCTGAACATCGAGAACAGGCCCGGCAGACTGTTGATGACCTGGCGCTGCAGCAACCGTTCCTCTTCCAGTTCCCGCTGGGCACGGGTGCGTGCACTGACATCCACTCCCATCCCGACCACGCAACTCTCGCCGCGCCAGCGGAACCCGCGCGACACAAAGTAGTAGGGAACGCGTGCGCCGGCCTTGGTGTAAAGCAACGTGTCGCCCTCCGCGCTCTTGCCGGCCAAAAGGTCGACTGCTTTGCGTGCGCGCTGCTCGCGAAGCTCGGGCGGCACTATGTCGGCCGCGTGCATCCGTTTGAGCTCGTCGGTGTCGTAACCCGTCGCCTCTTCCAAGCCACGGTTCCAGCGCACCAGTTCATCCTTGGGATTGAACACGAAAAATGCACCGGGCAGTACGGTAAGTGCGTTGAATTCAAAGAGCCGCTCCTCGGCGAGCTGGCGTTCGGTCCGCTGCTGCGCGCTCAGGTCGGTCTGCACCGACTGAATATCGCCACTCGGAAGACGCACGCTGCTCACCGAAACGGGCACGCAGTGGCCGTCCTTGTGCAGCATCCACGACTCGAATTGCACCGAAGCGCCGGGCGCCAGCAGATGTCCGCGCTCCTCGGTCGGCTCGATCACATCGGTGAGACGCATTTGGAGGAGCTCATCCGAGGCATAACCCAGCATCTTGCACAAAGCGTCGTTCACCACCACGAATTCACCGCTTTGATGCCGCACGCTGATACCGGCGGCGGATTGCTCAACCAGATCCTTGTAAAGACGTTGACTCAGTTCACGCGCGAGATTCGCGGACTTGCGAACCGCGGTTTGCGCCTGCAAATGTTCCGCGAGGGCATCGATATTGCGGCGCAGGCCCGTGAACTCGTCGCGGCGCAGGCGGGCATCGGTACGCGCGCTGTGGTCCCCGGCGCTGATCCGCCGGAGCGTCTTCACAAGCGGCCGCAGGCGCTGAGCGACCAGGAACGTGGTGCCCCACCATGCCCAGAGCAACATGAGCAGCGAGATACCGACCACGACCCCGAGATCGCGCACCAGCGGCAAGAGCGTAATCCTGCGCACCGCCGACCGATCGATGCCGCTCGCAATGAAGAGCGCGGCATCGGAATCTCCGATGCCAACGCGCGACAGCAGATAAAAGCGCGGCCTTCCATCGAGGCCGGGCAGCAGGCGCCGCGCGTTGCCGGAAGGCGCGCGCACGGCCTGAAACAATCGGGTCCGCGACTGATCCGTACGGTGGAACGCAGGCGCGGCTGGCGAGCGTGCGAGGAGCGTGCCGCCGCCGCCAAATATGCTCAGCTCACCGTACGGGGAAAGCCCCGCGGCAAGGCTGGACGGGATGAGCGCCTGCGGCGAGACTGCCGCCGTCAGTACGCCGTCGAGACGGCCCTGGGGGTCAAAATGTGGACCGGAAAATACCAGGAGGCTTTGCTGTGTGATGAATCCCCGTGATACCACGGCGCTGGTGAATTGCCCGCTCGCCCTCACCTGCTCGAACCACTTGCGTTGTGCCACGTTGTGTCCCGTGCCGAGCGGCACAGCGCTGCAGCGGAATTCGCCGTCGAGCGAAACCACGGTGAGATTGGCGTAAAGCGGCATAGCCTCCTGCAGCTTCCCGAGCGCCGTGCTGCAGGCCTGCGGGGAGGCCTCGACCGCCGGCAACGCCGCCATGAGCGCAAGCGTATTGCGACTGCCTGTGCTCAGATCGTTGTACCGGATCTCGACATCGTGGGTGGCGACCGTCGCGGTGCGGTACGCTTGCGTGAGCGCCGTGTGGTAACTGCGAAGGGCATTGAAGACGAGCACCCCGATCGCGGGCAGAGTGCAGGCCACGACCAGCACGACCAGGCCTACTCTCAGGCTCGGCACCGGAATTCGCTTCATACAGCGCTCCAAGTGCACGCACGGCTACGCGGCCGCTGCGACGAACGCCGCTGGAATTCTCCGGGCCGCAGCAAGAAGGCCTGCAATTTAGACCGGCGCGAGCGAACCGCGGTGCGCCCGTGGTCAGGGATTCGCCGTTCACACGCCGCAACGCCTGGGACTACGATTTTACGCATAAGCTTCCGGTGTACTCGCCTACCAGGCTGCGAGAATCGTGGCGAACAATGCAGTGTCAACCAAACAGCGGCGACAGACGCGCGGCATAGCGCACAAGCGCGGCGGCGTTCGCAATGTGGAGCCGTTCCATGAGTTCCGCCCGGTGACTTTCAATGGTCTTGATACTGAGGTTGAGAGCCAATGCAATCTCCTTCGTGCTCTTGCCGCGTGCAAGCAATCGGAGCACCTCTTTCTGGCGGCGCGTCAGATGCGGGTGGCTTCCCGTCTGACCCTCCGCGTCCGGGCCTGCGCCCGCCACGTCGCCGGAAACCTCGGCGCTGAGAAAGATGCCACCCTGAGCAACCGCCTCAATCGCGAGCCTGAGTTCCTCGGGCGTCGAATGTTTCAGCACGTAAGCGGATGCCCCGGCCTTCAGAGCCGCCTGCACATATTCTTCGTTCGCGTGCATCGTCAACACGATGACCTTCACCGCCCCATGCCGCGCGTGAATTGCCGCGGTCGCCTCAAGCCCGTTCATCGCCCGCATGGCGAGATCCATGATCACCACATCCGGGTGCAGCGTATCGACGAGCTCCAAGGCCGGCCGTCCATCCGCCGCTTCTCCCACCACCTCGACGTCCGCCATGTCCTGAAGCAACTTGACGACGCCGGCCCGAAAAAGAGCATGATCATCCACGACCAATGTTCGGAGCATCTTCCCTCTCCCGTTGCGGCAATCCCCGTCGCTCGATGCGAACGGCGCCAGCTTTGCGCTCCCCAATTGCCAACTGCGTCCTTCGTGGCAAACCACAATTGAAGTGATCGGCCATCGCGTTGGCGCAACTCAATTTACCATAACGATATTCGTCCACTTGTGCCATCCGTCGGCACATTTGCGCCGCTCGAGACTCCAGATCCGGGCGTATCGACGTGCATCGCGTCACCGGCGGCTCACAGATAAGCCGCCCATCAAGCACCTCTCACTTGCCGGCACGGCCTTACTCCAGCGTTCCGATGGGCGATAGTCCAGGATTCCGGTCATATCGAACCAGTAGAATTCCCGCGAGATAACCCGCCATTGCGGACTGTGCTCGCTTAAATGCGCCGGCTCGCGCTCTCTCCCGGGTACCACCCAAGAAATCCAATGATTGTCGCGATCTGTATTCACGCCTTTTAATCGCACATCGTCGATGGGTGTTATTTTCCAACCCGGTGATGTTCGACACGGATCACCTGGTCGTTGCTGCCTGTATCGTATAGAGATACAACCTTAATGTGATTAGATCATTCCGCCACAAGGAACTGGAGGCGTTCTTCCGCACTGAAGGAACAGGACGCCATCTTGGTGGACTACCGTGACTATCATTGAGGAACCGCTATGAATCGCATGTACAACCCGCCCCACCCCGGCGAAATTCTGAAGCAGGATGTACTGCCCGATTTGGGCCTCACTGTCACAGAGGCGGCCGAGCACTTGAGCATGTCGCGCGTGGCGTTCTCGCGCGTAATTAACGGCCGCGCGGCAATCAGCGCCGATCTGGCCTTGCGCCTGGCTGACTGGCTGCCGCCGAGTGCGGAGAGTTGGCTGCGCATGCAGGCGGCTTATGACCTGTGGCACGCCAGCCGCAAACGTCGTCCCCGGATCAAGAAAGCCGCTTCGAACCTGCACTTGAGTCAGGCTTAGATCAAAGAGTTTCTGATCAAGCCAATCTCCGTGGTTCCCGCCACCGCCTTCGCGAGAGCAGGCGATGAGCACCACAAATGAATCAGCGCAAAGCATCCACACTACATCCGCCCGCACCGCGACTGGTGGTTACCGGAACGGTATGACGTTCGCGGACGGCATCAGCCGCTGGCGGACGAGATCAAGCGGCTGGTGGTAGTCCATGTTGGAGCGTTTGTCGCGACCCAGCGCGGGATGCTGGAATAAACCTTCCCACTCCATAGCCGCGGCGTTGGCAAGTCCGCCGTTGCTATCTTCCAACCGCATCCACACGCTGGCCTTGCGCTGATTGAGCGAGGACAACAGGCTGCGGTCGCGGGTGACCGCAAACGCGAAACCGGCGTCGAAGCCGTGCAACTCCGCGTCCACGCCTGCGCCATGCAGGCCGAAGTGTTCGCACAAACCCGCAAACTGCAATAACGCGCGTTCGTTGATCCGACGCAGCCCTGCCGCATCGCCCGGCAGTGCCAGCACTACACCGGTGGCGGCGTTCAGCATCACCACGAACGGCTGGCGACGCCAGACGTCAATGTTGGCATACCACTCGCCCAGCGGGTTGGCCGCGGGCGCGGGCTCAGGCGGCTTGGCCGGTTGCTTCAGGCGCTTGAGCAGTTTGCCGGTACAGCGCAGCACGGTCACGCCACGCGCACCTGGCCGTTCATCAGCAGGGGGAGGAGCCAGTCGCGGAGTTGGGTGAGTTCGCGGTTTTGCACGAGGTTCGCATTGACTTGGCTTCGTGCTGCGACCGCAACCGCTTCGTACTTGTCGAGAAGTGACCGAGGCGGCAAGAATGATTCAAACCAGCGCACACCATCAAGGTTCAAATGCAGCACCAAGGTGCCAGACGCAAAGGGCCTGAGGTAGTTGTGGTAGTGCTCCGAGTTGAACAATCTTTCCAAGTAGTGCGCAGGCAAATGCGGCTGTCCATGCACTCCCGCAACGTCGCATGAAATCAAGGGGCTTTCACCAAACAGGTCGGGCACAACGAATGCGCGTCCCGTGATGTCGGCGTTCCTCGTGACATCCGTGATTGCGATCACCAGATCGCCGGGACGAACGCGCTGGTCGTCACGAAACTTCCCGGAATACTGCTTTGTACCGTCGAGTTTGACCGAGCCATCGAGCCAGAACGAATTCAGGTTGATCAACGGGGTGCCTTCATCTCCAATCTCAGCCGCCCGGTACGAGATGCCACGTTGGAAGCTGAGCCATTTTCCAAGCGGACCGACTTCCCACCCCTCCGGAATCTCGCGCTTGAGGGTGTCGTTCCAGACCATTGCGCCGCCGCCGGACTTGTAGGGGCGGCCCTGGGCGTCGGGGAAGTCGAACTGCAC
>JBOIBB010000195.1:0-6474 GCA_050739335.1 Gammaproteobacteria bacterium | reverse complement strand
AGACACGGCTGCGGCGCAGCCGTATGAGCCACTCAACGGTGATACGCCGGACTCAGATCGTGCACTGCCGCGATCATCGCTGCGACGCTCTCGGGTTTCACACCTACTTGAATGCCATGCCCCAGATTGAACGCATGGCCGCTGCCGTGACCGAAACTCGCCAGAACTTTCCCAACTTCCGCACGGATACGCTCCGGCGACGCATACAGCGCACCGGGATCGAGGTTGCCTTGCAGGGCCACTTTGGCGCCGACGCGGCGCCGCGCGTCGCCGAGCTCCTGAGTCCAGTCCACGCCGAGAGCGTCGGCACCGGATTCGGCCATGACTTCGAGCCATGTGCTGCCGCCCTTGGTAAATAGAATCACCGGGACCGTACGCCCTTCACTTTCGCGTTGTAGTTGCGTGATGATCGCGCGCATGTAATGCAGGGAGAATTCCCGGTACGCGGCGCCGGTCAGTACTCCGCCCCAGGTATCGAACAGCATCACCGCTTGCGCGCCAGCGGCGATTTGCGCGTTGAGGTACGCAGCTACGCTGCGTGATAGCACATCCAAAAGTTTGTGCAAGGTTCCTGGCTCGCTGTAAAGCATGCCTTTGATACGCGCAAATTCCTTGCTAGCGCCGCCTTCCACCATGTAACAGGCGAGTGTCCAAGGACTGCCGGCAAAACCGATCACCGGTACGTCACCCGCGAGTTCGCGGCGAACGAGACGTAGCGTGTCGGTCACGTAACGCAAATCTTCTTCGGGATCGGGGATGCCGAGCTTGGCGACTGCGGCAGCGTCGCGCACCGGGTGCTCGAATGCCGGGCCTTCGCCTTCGATAAAGTGCAAGCCGAGGCCCATGGCGGCAGGAATAGTAAGGATGTCGGAAAACAGGATGGCGGCATCCAGCGGAAAACGCCTGACTGGCTGCAGCGTAACTTCGCAGGCGAGTTCGGGTGTACGCATGAGCTTGATGAAGCTCCCGGCACGCTCGCGGGTTTCCCTGTATTCCGGCAGATAGCGGCCGGCCTGGCGCATGAGCCAGACCGGTGTGCGTTCGGTCGGCTCGCGCTGCAGCGCGCGCAGCAGCAGATCGTTTTTGAGCGCGGCTTGTGTCACTGGCATCACCCCTCACTTCCTCACCCCCGCACCCTTGCGGCGACAGCAGGAATCAAAAACTCCGCCGTTTAGTCGTGAAACAGGGATGCGATGGTGTTCTGAATCGCCTCGGCGGCGGCGCACGGATCCGCGGCGTTGCGAATCGGGCGACCGACCACGATGTAATCAGCCCCGCTGTGAAACGCCTGCTCGACGCTCACCGCGCGCTTCTGGTCATCCACCGGACGGTTCTCGACCGGACGGATGCCGGGCGTGATTACCAGCAGGCGGTGGTCGATGAAGGCCCGCAGGCGCGCGGCTTCGAGCCCGGAAGACACGACGCCGTCGCAGCCGGCCTCGAAGGCCCGGCGCGCACGCGACAACACCAATTGCTCGACATCGCAATGGAACCCGAGATCATCGAGGTCACCTCGGTCGAGGCTGGTGAGCGCCGTGACCGCCAACACTTTGAGTTCGCCCTTGACCTTGACAGCGGCTTCCATGAGCGCCTGGTTACCGTGAACAGTGCAGAAGCTCGCGCCGCGTTTTGCAAGCTGGCGCACCGCGGCCTGCACAGTGGCGGGGATGTCGAAGAATTTGAGATCCACAAAGACTTTCTTGTCACACGCACCAAGCCAGTCGAGGAGCTCGAAATAACCACCGGCCATGAAAAGTTCTAGACCGATCTTGTAGAACACCGCGGCCGTGCCGAGCTGCGTGACCAATGCGCGCGCCTGTTCGGTGTCCGGCACGTCGAGCGCCACGATCAGGCGCTCCCGGCGCGGTACGGCATTGCTGCTCAGCATCGGTGTGATTCCCGGCGAAGTGCCCGGATTTTAACACGCACCTACAGGGTGCCGATGAGCGTGAGTTCTTTGCCGGTGAGCCGCGTGTATTCGCGTACCGCGAAACGGTCGGTCATGCCGGCGATGTAATCGGCGGCGTGGCGCGCCAGCGGCTCGTCCGGCCGTTCAAAGGCAGGTTTGTCGGGAAGCAATGCGGGTTCGGCGAGGTAGCGGCGGAATAATTCTTCGATGACCTCTTCGGCCTGCGCGGCGACTTGCCGCACCCTTGGATGAAAATAGAGTTCCGCACGCAGGAAGCGCGCCAGCGCCTGATTGACGGTCTGCATGCCGGGGCTGAAGGCGATCAGTGGCGCGGGCGCCGCGCGCACCGCGTCGATGTCCGAGGGCGCCGCGGCCTCGAGCTTCGCGCGGCTGTACTCGATGAGATCGGTAATCAAGAGATTGATCATGCGGCGCACGGTTTCGTGGATGCTGCGCCGCTCGCCGAGGACCGGGTAACGCCGCGCGGTCTCGGTGTAGGCCCGGTCGAAGAGCTCAGTTTCCCGCAATTGTGCGATCGCGAGCAGACCGGAGCGCAGGCCGTCGTCGACATCGTGGTTGTTGTAGGCGATCTGGTCGGCAATATCGACGAGCTGGGCTTCGAGTCCCGGCTGGTGATGATCGATGAAGCGGCGGCCAAGTTCGCCGAGCCGGCCTGCGTTGGCGAGCGAGCAGTGCTTGAGTATGCCTTCGCGGGTTTCGAAAGTCAGGTTCAGGCCTGGGAACTCCGCGTACTTCTCCTCGATCAGGTCTACGACCCGCAAGGATTGCAGGTTGTGTTCGAAACCTCCGAAATCCCGCATCGCGCGGTTGAGGGCATCCTGACCGACGTGACCGAAGGGTGTATGTCCGAGGTCGTGGGCGAGCGCAATGGCTTCGGTGATCGGCTCATCGAGCTGCAGGGCCACGGCCACGCTGCGTGCCACTTGAGCGACCTCGAGCGAGTGCGTGAGCCGGGTGCGGTAAAGATCCCCCTCGCCCGCCACAAACACTTGGGTCTTGTACATGAGCCGGCGAAACGCGTTGCTGTGGATAACCCGGTCGCGATCGCGCTGATATTCGCTGCGGTATTTGGGCGGCGGCTCCGGGTAACGACGGCCACGTGAATGGGCGGCCTGCGCGGCATACGCGGCCAACGCGCTCACAAGGGCTGCCCGGTCAGGGTGTCTCCGAGGAGCTTTAGTTTGAAGTCCTCGCTCACGACCGCTTGGCCGATGCCCTTGAGAAGAATCAGGCGCAGGTGGCCTTTGCGGTTTTTCTTGTCGTTGCGCATCGGCGCAAGAAGCTGCATGGGGGTAAGCGATGCCGGCGGGCGGTTCGGCAGGCCGGCACGCTCGAGCAACCGGCAAATGCGCCGGTATTCAGCAGCTTTGAGCCAGCCCATGCGCACCGAGAGATCGGCCGACATCGCGAGCCCGGCGCCTACTGCTTCGCCGTGCAGCCACTCGCCGTAACCGAGTGCGTTTTCGATGGCATGGCCGAAGGTGTGGCCCAGATTCAGCAGCGTGCGCCGGCCCTGCTCGTATTCGTCCTCGGTCACGATTTGCTGCTTGATCTCACAAGCCCGGGTGATCGCGTGCAGGCAGGCCTCGGGTTCAAGCGCCAGGAGTTCCTGAATGTGGGTTTCGAGCCAGAGGAAAAAATCCAGGTCACAGATCAGCGCCGCCTTGATGACTTCGGCGAGTCCGGAACTCAACTCGCGTGGCGGCAGGGTCTTGAGCGTGTCGAGATCGCTGAGCACGGCCAGAGGTTGGTGGAACGCGCCGATCATGTTTTTGCCGTCGCGGTGATTGATGGCGGTCTTGCCGCCGATCGACGAGTCCACCTGCGCGAGCAGCGTGGTAGGCACCTGCACGTAAGCAATTCCGCGCTGGTAGCAGGCGGCCGCGAACCCCGTAACATCGCCAACCACCCCGCCGCCAAGCGCGAAGAGGGTGGCGTCGCGCCCGAGGTGGTGTTGCAACAGCGTACCGAATATCAAGTCCAGCGCCGGCCAATCCTTATGTGCCTCGCCGTGCGGCAATACCACGTTGCACGGCGTGAATGGCGCGAGTGCCTGGGCCAAGCGCTTTAGGTAGAGCGGCGCTACATTGTCATCGGTGACGATGCAGACCGCGCCTTTTTGCAGTTGCTCGGGATAGCGTGCACGGCGCGTGAGCAACCCATGGTCGATGTGGATGGGATAACTGCGTTTGCCGAGTTCGACGGTCAACACGCCCATGTGCGGTACTTTGCTTTGTTCAGGGCTTTGAAGGCGCAATTATGGCAGCCGCGCGCAGTTCTTGCAGGATTTGTTCGGCGAGTGTGCGCACCGGGCCCTGGTCTGTATTGACGGTGAGTTGTGCGAGTCCTGCATAGAGCGGCGCACGTGTCTCGTACAATTCCTGCAAGCGCGCCTCCCGATCCGGGGTGGCCAGCAAGGGGCGACGCCCACTGCGTGCCGTGCGGATCAACTGCGCGGCCACCGAAGTCTTGAGGTAAATAACGAAGCCGCGAGTTTGCAGACATTCGCGGTTGACGGGATCCAGCACCGCGCCGCCGCCGGTGGCCAGCACGATGTTGGGCGTGCGGGTGAGATCCTCGATGACCTGGCGCTCGCGGCGGCGGAAGCCGACCTCGCCCTCTTTCTCGAAGATCAGCGGGATGTCGGCGCCCGTGCGCCGCACGATCTCCTGGTCGCTGTCAAAAAACTCGCGCGTCAGGAGGCGCGCGAGTTCCCGTCCGATGGCGGTTTTCCCGGCCCCCATGGGACCGATGAGAAACAGGCGGTTGCTGGCGATGCTGCTAATACTCTGGGGTATCAAACAGCCCAGGCACTCCTCATGGAACGGTAATGCTGCTGCTATAGCTTACCAAGCCACTAGGCGCGGTCGCCGTAATCACGAAGCTGCCCGCCTGTGACGTGGGCGATACGCTGACGCTGATGGTGTACGAGGCACTGCCCGCAGGTGAACTCGAGCAGGGAATGTTCGGCACTGTGGCATTCAGGATCGTCACACTCGGGCCGCTGGCCACGATCGCAAGGGCTGAGCCAGCCGCCGGAACGTTTCCATTCGTATCCGACACCTGATACAGCGCGGTGCTGCCCGGAGATATGCTGCCTGGCCCGCTGATGGTCACCTGCGAAGTTGACATCACCAGACAAATTTGGCGGCCCACGGCGATGCTGCTGACGGGGGAGCAAGTTACCGTACCGTTACCCTTGCAGCCGGCGCCGTGGTACATACCGTCCGGAGGATCGCGCACACCGTTGTGATTGAAATCGTAAAAATAATCGCCTGATTTGTAGACACCGCTCTCATCTTGATCTATGTAAAGTTCGCCGATGTCATCGTACCGAGGGCCTTGAAGATAAAAATTGTCGCCGGCTCCACCCGGGTAGACGCTGAATTCGTCGGGGCCATCGAAGATTCCGTTCGCGTTGGTGTCTGTCCAGCTTTCCTCGCCAATGGCATAAGCCAGGATTTCCGCATGGTCTTTCACCGCAGGCCCCTTAATACTGGGATCCGGTCGCGGGTTCTGACTGGTCCAAGTTACTGTGCAGGCGCCACCCGTGGTGGTGCAGCCGGGTTGGATGGCTCCACCTGTGGCCGTGAAATATACCGCTGTGCCGTCGGGTACAGGATTGCCGAAATTATCCGCCAGGCGCGCAGTAATAGCATTGGTTGTGCCATCCAGGTCACCGCCTTCGACGTTGTAGGTCACTGCAGAAAGAGAAAATCCATTTTCAGTGGGAAAACCGGTACTGACTATCAGCGCGTTGGATTGTGTTGATATCGACGCGCCGCCCGGAACCGTGACGGTTGCAGTTACCCGTACGGTCGTCGGTACCGTCCCCGACTGCACGACAGTTTGTACCGAACCGTTATTGCCTGATGTTGCCGTGGTTGGACTTAAAGACATCCCGCCCGCTGCGCTATCCAGGCTGAAGGAAACGCTGGCCCCCGGCACTGGACCGCCAGTTGAGTTAATCACCTTGAAAATCACCGTCGAGGTTTCAGTTCCACCCACGCCTTGCAAGGTGATGGTCGAAGGCGTGGCGGAAACAAACTGAATCGAGCCGATGGCGGCGGCGGCAACTGTCACGGTGCCGGTCGCGGTGAGGGTGGCGCCGTTCACGCTGGTGGTCGCCGTAATGGTGTCGCTGCCGCTGCAGCCGTTGGCCGCATAAGTGATGCTTGCAAGTCCGGTCGAAGTTGTAACTGAGTTGCCGGCAGTGCCGTTGACGGTGAAAGTAGCCAGTCCGTTCTGGAAACAGGGAGAATTGAAGGTAATGGTTGTGGATTGGGTATAGGGCGTGCCACTTGCGTTTTGCAAGGTTGCGGTCACGGACGTGGAGCCGCCGGCGGACAGGCTGGTCGAGGAAAGTGCCAGCACGCCCGGCTGGAAGGAGCCACCGCTGACGCTGCCGATGGATACCGCGCCGGTGTTGCCGGTGCCAGTCCCACCACCGCCAGTGCTGCTGCTGCTCGAACCACTGTTGAAGCCACCGCCCCCACATGCAGCCAATACACCGGCCAGCAGGACAATCCCGGTGTATTTAAAAG
>JBOIBB010000194.1:0-2900 GCA_050739335.1 Gammaproteobacteria bacterium | reverse complement strand
CCGCCAAACATTGCGTTACGCAGTCTGCCGTTCATGAAGCACCCCGAGCTGAAGTTGTTGGTTGCAAATTGATGCGGCCCGCCGCATGGCGAGCTGCATCGTCGATATTATCAAACCGCGCCGCACTTAATTCTTAGGCGCTTCTTTTATTCCCAGGTTGTAAGCCTCGAATGCCCAGACGTCCGCGGTCTGGGCAATGTTCTTGTCGGTCGGCATGTACACATGGCTGGTGCTGCCGGTGGTCCGCAGGAGAATCGGATGGTCACAGCCCTGGGACTGCTGGATCTTGGCTGTGAACTTGAACTCGTGGCTCGGCACCACGCGATCATCGTCCCAGGACGTCGTGATCAAGGTCGGCGGATAACAGGTGCCCGCATGAACGTTCTGCAGCGGCGAATACTTGATCAGCCATTCAAAGTCCTTTTTCACATCCGACGTCCCGTATTCGGGTGCCCACAGTGCGCCGCCGGAAAATTTCTGGTAGCGCAGCATGTCGAGCACGCCGTGACCGATATACGCGGCACCGAAAAGCTCGGGGTTCTGGGTAATCGAAGCTCCCGTCAGCAGGCCGCCGTTGGAATAGCCCTGAATGCCGAGGTGTTTCGATGACGTGTAACCCTGACTAATGAGGTACTTCGCCGCCCAGGCGAAATCATCGAACACGTTCTGCTTGTTGCCGAGCATGCCGGCCTTGTGCCAGGCCTCGCCGTATTCGCCACCGCCACGCAGGTTTGCCACAGCATACACGCCACCCAGTTCCAGCCACACCGGTAACATCGGGCTGAACGAGGGTGTCAAAGAAATGTCGAAACCGCCATAACCGTAAAGCACGGTCGGATGACTGCCGTCGAGTTTGATGCCGCGCTTGGCGACGATGAACATTGGCACCCGCGTGCCATCCTTCGAGGTGTAGAACACTTGTTTGGTTACGTACGCCGCGGGATCAAACTTCACGTTCGGCTTGAAATACACCGTGGTCCGGCCGTCCGCCACATCGTAGTGATACAGCGTTGTCGGATAGAGATAGGAGGTGAATGCATAGTAAACATTGGAGCTGTCGTTGCGCGCCGAGATCCCATCGACGCTGCCGAGCGTCGGCAGCATCAATGTGCGCAGCCGTTTGCCCGTGGTATCGAACAACTCCAGGCGGCTCTTGGCGACCACCTCATAATTCGCAAGGATTCGGCCATCGGCAAGGGTCGCGCCCTGGAGAACCACCCCACGCGCTCCGTTGGGTACCACGCTGCGCCAATGCTCGGGGCTGGGGTCGCTGAATGTCGTAGCGACGATGCGCCCATTCGGAGCATCGAGAGTGGTTTGCAGATATAGCGTGTCACCGATGAGACCAATCGGTGCATACGTAGCATTGTTTTTGGTGTAGAGCGGCTTGAGTGGCGCGCCGATATCCGGATGCTCGGGATTGCCGAGGTCGGCGTAGAACAACTGGTTGTTGGGTGAAGTGCCGTTCACCGCGGTCACGAAGAGATAGCGCCCGTCTTCGCTCACGAAACCGCTCACTATCCACTCAGGATGCGTGGGGATCGAATAGATGAGTTTGTCGTCCGCCTGCGGCGCGCCGAGCTTGTGGTAGTAGAGCTTCTGGTCCACCACCTTCTGGTTGATGCGGCTTTCCGTGTTGCTGGGCGGCTCGGGATAACGTGAATAATAAAAACCCCGGTTGTCATTGGTCCAGGAGATACCCGAAAACTTTACCCAGTGGACTTCATCCGGCAACTGCTTGCCGGTCGCGACATCCATCACGTGGACCGTTTCCCAGTCCGAGCCGCCCTGCGACAAGGCATAGGCCAGGTATTTGCCGTCCGGTGACGGCGCAGCGCCCACCAGCGCGATTGAGCCGTCCGGGGAGAGCTCATTCGGATCGAGCAGCACCCGGGCTTTCGCGGTCGCCGAGGCTTGCACGTACAGCACGCTCTGGTTCTGCAACCCGGAATTGCGCTTGAAAAACAGCATGCCGTTCTTGAGCTGCTGGGGCGTGCCCTCCTTCGGATAATTCCACAGCTCCGTCAGGCGATGGTCGATCCACCCGCGTACCGGGATCTTTGCGAAATAGTCATCGGTAAGCTTGTTCTCCTGGTCCACCCACGCGTGCAGCGCCGGGCTGTTGAGATTCTCCATCCACTGGTAGGGAGCCGGCACCTTGGTACCAAAATAGGTATCCACCGTATTCTCACGATGCGCGGCGGGGTAAGCCAGTTTGCCGGCCGGCGCGGCCAGCGCGAATCCGGACCACACGAGTCCGGCACTGACCAGGGTGAGTGCAAATCTTTTCATGGCGTTCTCCTGAAATGGGGTGCTCTCCGCGGGCGCTGGCACCAACGGGTGCGCCGCGAAGGGGCGATAGACTGCCACAAAACCAGCCGCATCGCAGGTATATTGTCCACCGGATTAAACCGTTCTTCGGTGCCTGCCATCCAAAAGGTATGGAAGTCGCGACCACCACCCCGGATTCCACCGGGAATTCAGCCCCGGGCGACGAGAACCCCGCTGATCTGGCCGAGCGCGCGCGCGACGGTGACGCGCGAGCGTTCGAGAGCCTCTACCGCCGCCACGCGGGCCACGTGTTTGCCGTTTGCGTGCGTATCCTCGCGGACCGCAGTGCTGCCGAAGACTGCACCCAGGAGGCCTTCGTGCTCGCCTGGAAAGCCCTGCCGCGGTTTCGCGGCGCGAGCAGTTTCGGCACCTGGCTCACGCGCATCGCCATCAATGCGGCGCTGCAGCGTCTGAAACTCGATCGCCGTTACCTGCAGCTCGTTTTGCCGGACAGCGGCAAACTCATGGAACTCGAGCCCGCGCCCGCCGAGGCACCCGATACGGACGCGGACATGGAAAAGCTGATCGCCACGCTGCCGCCAGCGGCACGCGCGGTGTTCGTGTTATTC
>JBOIBB010000193.1:0-27404 GCA_050739335.1 Gammaproteobacteria bacterium | reverse complement strand
TGCGCGCTACTACGGCACAACTCGCGTACACCCTGCAAACCTTGCTGGCTTTGCCGGCGGCGTCTGCCGCCACGCTGCCCGCCACGATCAGTAATGCCAAATTGAGTGCAGGCCAAGCGAAGAACCTATTACTTATCGGGGGAAATGCACGATGAATTTACGGCTCCTTTGGTCTGCCGCCATCCTCACGTTTGCCTGCGCCGCCGGAGCGCAAACGCCGACCAACGCCGTTACCACGCAAACCGTGAAAGTGCAGACCCTCACCGAAACCGTCAACGCCTATGGTCAGTTGGTGCCTGCGCCCGGCATGCTCGAATGGCTGAGCGCGGCCGCGGGCGGGCGCGTGTCCGCCGTGCTGGTTACCGCCGGCACGAAAGTTGCCGCCGGGCAGACGTTGGTCAAGATTGCGCCGACGCCGCAAACGCTCGCCGCTTTCAAGACCGCCCACGGGACCGACCGGGCCGGGGAAGCCAAACTCCAGCAGACGCAAACCCTGTTCAAGAATGGACTGGCGACGCGTGCCGATCTGGCTTCAGCCGAGGGCCAGGCGGCGAGCGCGCAGGCGGCTTTCAGTGCTCTGACCGCTGCGGGTGTAAGCGCTAAGGGTCAAATTCTCAAGGCTAGTAACGCTGGGGTGATCAGTCAGCTTGCCGTGACCCCCGGCGAGTGGGCCAACGCGGGCGCGCGGATTGTCGCGCTCGCGCCGCTCGGCGCCTTGTGGGTACGCCTCGGACTCACGCCGGAAACCGCCGCCAAGGTCCGCGCTGGCGATGCAGTGCAACTGACTCCGGTTTTCGGCGGCCAGACGCTGCAAAGTCACGTGGCCAAGGTGAACGCGCAGGCCGATGCGACGACCGGCCTCATTGACGCCGAGGTGCCGGTCAAGACGGGACCGAGCGGTCCGTTTGCCGGGGAGTGGGTGAGCGGCGCGATCACGCTGCGTCGCGTGGAACTGCCGGCCGTGCCGCGCTCGGCAGTGCTTCAGGATGCTCAGGGCTATTACGTTTACGTTGTGCGCAAGGACGTGGCCCAGCGTGTGGATGTGAAGCCGCTCATCCGCGCCAATGGTCTGGTGGGTCTCGCCGGTCTCGCGCCCGGAGCGGTGGTGGTTACCACGGGCAACTTTGAGCTGAGCACCGGCGCGCCGGTGCGGATCGTGTCTGGGGCGGATTCCGCACGGTGAAAACGTCGTTTGTTGAATGGGTGGAGCGGCATCGGCGCTCGTTGGTTTTCCTCGCGGTGATTCTCGCCGCCGCCGGTATCTTCAGCGCCTTGGGGTTACCCACCTCGCTGTTTCCTCACGTACAGTTCCCGCGTATCCGCGTGAGCCTCGATTCCGGCGATCGCCCCGCGCAAATCATGGAACTCCAAGTGACACGGCCCATGGAGCTCGCGGTGCGCGCTGTGCCCGGCGTGATCAACATTCAATCCACCACGAGCCGTGGTACCACGGACATCATCGCGGACTTCGCCTGGGGCACCGACATGGTGCAGAAGATGCTCGAGGTCGAGGGCGCCGTGAATCGGGCGCTCCCCAAAGCTCCGCCCGGCACGAGCTTCGACATCCACCGCATGGAGACCACGCTGTACCCGGTGGTCGCCTACAGCCTGACCTCGAAATCGGAGTCGCCGGTGGCGCTACGCAACCTCGCGGAGTTCGAGTTGCGACCGCTGCTCGCGGCGATTCCTGGGGTGCTTCGAGTCCAGATTCAGGGTGGACAGATTGGCGAGTACCACGTGGATGTAGACCCGGCGCGCCTGCGAGCGTTGGGTTTGAGCTTTCAGGACGTAGCCCAAGCGCTTGCCGATCAGAATGTTTTTACCTCGGTCGGGCGCTTGGCCGACCACTATCAACTTTATCTGGCGGTCGCCGACAGCCGTCTCGAGAGCCTGCAAAGCATCGGCGACGTCGTTCTCAAGCACGCCGCCGACGGCGTGGTGCGCCTGCGTGATGTGGCCACGGTAACCAACTCAGTGGTACCGCGCTGGGTGAGTGTGCGCGCCGACGATCAGCCGGCGGTGCTCATCAACATCATGCAGCAGCCGGGCGGTAGCACGCTCGACATTGCGCATGCCGTCGCCGCCAAGCTTGCGGCCTTCCGCGCGCAATTACCCAAGGGCGTCGAATTGCACCAATGGTACGACCAGAGTGAATTGGTCGCGGCCTCCGCGAGCAGCGTGCGCGATGCGTTGGTCATCGGAGTGATTCTGGCGGCGTTGGTGCTGCTCGTATTCTTGCGCAGTTGGAAGGTGGCAGTCATCGCCTGCATTGCAGTGCCGGTGGTGTTGCTGATTACCGCGCTGCTGCTCAAGGTGTTCGGCCAAGGCTTCAATATCATGACCCTCGGCGGAATGGCCGCCGCCATCGGGTTGTTCATAGACGATGTCGTGGTCGTCGTTGAGCACCTGGTGCGGCGCATGCGTGAGGCGGGCAATCACGCGCCGGCCACGTTGTTTGGCGCAGCGCAGGAATTCACCCGTCCGCTCATGGGATCCTCACTATCCACGATCATTATTTTTGTACCGCTCGCATTTCTCGGCGGCGTTACCGGAGCGTTTTTCAAGGCGCTGTCGCTCACGATGGCGAGCGGGCTGGTGATTTCATTCTTTATTGCCTGGCTCATCGTTCCCGTGCTGGCAAGCTGGTTTCTGCGTGTGCGCGACGCGCGCATGGAGCGCGACGGGTTCATCGCACGGCCTTTCAAGCAGCGCTATCAGCGAGTCATGGGTGCGGTACTGCGCAAACCGTGGTGGCTTGCAGTGGGTCTGGTGCCGCTGCTGGTGCTTGGCGTCGTGGGTTACACCCAGGTTGGCTCGGGCTTCCTGCCGAAGATGGACGAAGGCGGGTTCGTGCTCGATTATCTTGCGCCGCCCGGCGCTTCGCTCGCGGAGACCAACCGGTTGCTTGCCGAGGTCGGCAAGATTATTGATGCCGATCCGGCGGTCGCGACCTGGTCGCTGCGCACCGGTACCCAGTTGGGTGGCGGCATCACCGAGGCCGACACCGGCGATTTTTTCATCAAGCTCAAGCCGTTTCCGCGGCCATCCATCGGAGCGGTCATGGACCGGATTCGTACCCAGGTGGGAACCCGGGTGCCAGCGTTGCAGATAGATACCGGCCAGCTCATGGAAGATATCATCGGCGACCTCACCGCCAAACCCGAGCCTGTGGTCATCAAACTCTTTGGCGACAACAACCAGCAATTAATGGACCTGGCACCGAAAATCGGCGACCGCATCGCGAAGATCCGCGGCATTGTGGAAGTCGCCAACGGTATCGTGATTGCGGGCGATTCGCTCAACATCCACATTGATCCGGTGCGTACTGCGCTCAAGGGGATGACTCCCGCGGCCGTGGGCGCGCAAGTCCAGGCCTATCTGCAGGGGATCGTCGCGACACAGGTGCAACAGGGGATCCAGTTCGTCGGCGTGCGGGTATGGGTGCCCCATGACCTGAGAGCCACGACGGAACAGGTCTCGGGACTCATGATCCGTGCGTCAGCCGGTGCGCTGTTTCCGCTGAGTGAAGTGGCAACAGTCCAGGAGATCACCGGCCAGCCGGAGATCACCAGCGATAACCTCAAGCGCACCGTCGAAGTGACCGCCCGCATCAGCGGCCGTGATCTCGGGTCCACGATCGCGGCCGTCAAGCAGGCCTTGGACCAGCCGGGGGTCATTCCGCCCGGCGTGTATTACGAGCTGGGCGGCCTTTACCAGCAACAGCAGATCGCGTTTCACGGCCTGATCGTGGTCTTCGTGATTGCGCTCGCCCTGGTGTTTGTGCTTCTGCTGTTTCTCTATGAACGCTTCCGCGTGGTATTCGCGATCATCGTGCAGCCCTTGCTTGCGATTTTCGCGGTCTTTTTCGGCCTGTGGGTTACCGGCACAGAACTCAATATCACGGCCATGGTCGGGCTCACGATGATCATCGGCATCGTGACCGAAGTCGCAATTTTCTACTTTTCGGAATTCTATGAACTGGAAGGCACAATGCCCTTTTCAAGGGCCATCGTGCAGGCCGGAGTGAACCGGGCACGTCCGATTGCGCTGACCGCGCTCGCGTTCATCCTGGCGCTCTTGCCGCTCGCATTCAATGTTGGCCGCGGCTCCGCGATGCTCGCGCCGCTCGCGCGCGCCATCATCTTTGGTCTGCTGGTTGAATTCCCGCTGGTGCTGGTCCTGATGCCGGCGTTTTACTTCTGGATGCACCCGACCGCACAGCGCCGGGCGGGCGAATGACATCCCGGGAACGCCCGCCGGTGTTGCGGGCGTTCCCGGATGATCGCGTTCGCGCAGTGCTCAGGGCGTCAATAAACTCTGGGCTTCGGCAATGTCCTTGTCCAGTGCGGCTACGCCAGCCTTGGCTTGTGCGGAGAGCATGGCGTAGCCGTGTTCCTGTACCGTCCTGACCGGCTTGAAGTTGATTTCGAGGTCGTTGGCGAGCAGTGCCAGATGACTGCGCAGCTTAGGCTCGTACACCACGTCGCCTTCACTCGACTGGATCTGGAGTTGCACGAGATTGCCGATATCGCGATCGAGTGCATCCAGAGCCATCCGTGTTTGTTTTGCCGAGAGCTTTTTGGCGCCCACGGCGGTCTGCAACTGGCTGCGCACCGCGATGGCGGCATTGAGCTTGCTGTTGAGGCGATTCAGCGTGTCATGGATGCGCATGAGCAGATTGAAGCGCGCCTGCAGTTGTACCGGCGTGGTGGAGAGCCGCGGATCGAGCCGCACCCGGAAGGCCTGCTTCTGCACGCTGCCTCCGTAATTAAGCACTGCGAAGTAGGTGCCGGGCAGGATATCCGGGCCGGTCAACTGATCGTCATAACCGTCGTCCACGAACGGCGGATGGAAGCCCGTGACCTCGGTAGCATCCGGGTAATGCAGATCCCACTGGAAGCGGTTCATGCCGGCGTGAAGCTTCTCGACTTTTGGCGCTTCGCCTTCATCCTCAAGATCTGTTTCTTTGGGCTTCAGCGGCAGCGTGAAGCTGTTCACCAGCTGGCCATCCGCCGTCGTGAAACTGAGATTCACGGGGGTCTGGCCGTGGTAGTTGGCCGGCAGGTTGAAGAACACGGCTGCACCGGCCGGCTTGTTTTCGCCTTCGAGTGGATTGGGCCCGCCACCGGAACGCTTGGTGAGCCATGTCTGCTGTGGCGCAAACAGATACGGCTGATCACTCGCTACCTGCGCCTTTGCGGCCTGCTCCAGGAATTGCAGATTGTCGAGCACCCAGAACGCGCGCCCGTGTGTTGCAAGCACCACGGCGTGTTGTTCAGGCTGGATCTCTACGTCGCTCACCCGCACCGGCGGGAGGTTGAGTGTGAGCGGCGCCCAATGCGCGCCGTTATCGAAACTTACGAACACCGTCTTGCTGGTGCCGAGGAATAGCAGATTCGGATCGTTCGGATCCTGGCGGATACTTTCCAGATATTGGTTGTCCGGCAAACCGGCATCGAGTGCTGACCAGTGCTTGCCGTAGTCCGTGGTCATGTACACGTAGGGTTTGAAATCGTCCCACTGATAACGGCTGGCAGTAAGGTAGGCGGTGCCGGGATCGGTGTGCGAAGCTTCGATGCAGGTGAGCTGCGACCAAGCTGGCAACGCGGGCGGTCGCACGGCGTTCCAATGGGCGCCGCCGTCCGTGGTGACGTACACCAGGCCATCGCTGGAACCGGTCCAGATGATGCTGTCGTTGAGAGGCGAAATCGCCATGGCAGTAATCGCGGGATAAACCTCGGCACCGGTGGCGTCCGCGCTGATCGGACCGCCGGGCTTGCCCTCGGTACTCTTGTCGTCGCGCGTCAGGTCGGGGCTGATTTCACTCCAGGTAGCGCCGTAATTCAGACTGTTCAGAACGTACTGGGAACCCGTGAAGAGCGCACGTGGATTTTCGGGGGCGAACAGAATCGGGTGGTGAATCCAACTGAAGCGATATTGCAGTTCCAAGGCCGCGGCACCGTCGCGATAAATGGGGGAGGGCGTAATGCTCGTCACGCCGGTGGCGCCGGGGATGCGGCGATCGTCGCTGTACATGACCGCGTAGTAGCCGCTGGTATAAGTGATCCAGGGGTCATCCGGCTGTGGCACGACCCAACTGCTTTCGCCGCCGCGCACGGTTTTCCACTCCGTGGTGGGAATGCCGCCCGACGGCACCGCGCTCGGCCCTTCCGTGGATCCTTCGTCCTGCTGGGCCCCGTATATATGGAACGGGAATTGATTGTCCAGATTGGCGTGATAAAACTGACCGGTCGGCTGGTTGTGCTCCGGGCTCCAGGTCTTGCCGCCGTTGAGCGTCACCGTGGCGCCGCCATCATTGCCTTCGATGAAGATCTGCGGATTGCCGGGATTGATCCAGAAGGCGTGGTTGTCGCCATGCGGCGGGTGCAACGCGATCAAGGTCTTGCCGCTGTCGTGCGACACGAACACGCTGACGTTCGGGAGATACACCGTGTTCGGGTCTTTCGGATCCACGAATACACGCATGTAGTAAAACGCGCGTTGCGTGATGCGCAGGCTGTCGTTCGTCAGTGTCCAGGTCTGGCCGCCGTTATCGGAACGGAACAGGCCGCCCGGATGCCCGGGCTTGTAATTCGCCTGGATCAGCGCGTACACCACGTTGGGACTGCTGGGCGCCACGGCGATACCGGCCTTGCCGAAGATGCCGCTGGGCAAGCCGGTGTTGTGGGTGATATTGGTCCAGTGCGCGCCACCGTCGGTGGTCTTGAAAATGCCGCTGCCGGGGCCGCCGCTCGAAAGCGTCCAGGGGCGACGGTAGGCCTCCCACATCGTGGCGTAGAGCACCTGTGGATTGGTGGGGTCCATAGCGAGCGTGAGGCCGCCGGTTTTGTCATTGACGTACAGGATTTTTTTCCAATTCTGGCCGCCGTCCGTGCTCTTGAACACGCCGCGCTCGGCATTCGGCGCCCAGACGTGGCCCATCGCTGCTGCATACACGATATCGGGATTGTTGGGATCCACCACGATCCAACTGATGATGTGAGTATTTTCGAGCCCGATGTGTGTCCAAGTCTCGCCGCCATCGGTAGATTTGTACATGCCATCGCCGGTCAAAAATGTGTTGCGGATGTCGGATTCGCCGGTGCCGACGTAAATGATCTTGGGGTTCGACGGCGCGACCGCGAGCGCGCCGATGTTGTTGTTGCCGAAATACTTGTCGGAGATGTTTTCCCAGGTCGCGCCGTAGTTGTCGCTCTTCCACACGCCGCCGCCGACTGCACCCATGTAGTAGAGGTTTGGCTGCTGCGCCACGCCGGCCACGGTGATTACGCGCCCACCAACAAACGGCCCGACGTTGCGCCAGTGCAGCGCACTCGTGAGTTGCGCCGGCCCCAACGCCGCCGCCTGCGCAGCCGGTAACGTCAAACCGGCGGCCACGAACACGAGCGCTGATACGCACAGGCGGCTTGAGACTGTTTTGAACATCTTCACGCCGAACCTCCAGAGATTTAAATTTATGAGTATCCGCGGTGACGTAGATCACCGCGGGATACTGCCCGGAGCAATCAATGGCGAAGCAATGCGTCGGCCTGTGATATGGCCGTTTGCAGTGAGGCCTCACCGACCCGGGCTTCCGCCATGCGCTTTGCGGCCGCCTGTTGCTGGGCCACCGTGGGTGCAACGAATCCAAGACTGGTGTCATCCGCGATGTAGGCGAGATGTGTACGCAGTTTTGGTTCGTACACCAGCGTGCCTTCGGCGGACTGGATGCGCAGCTCGACCAGTTGGCCCATGGTGTTGTCCAAGGCGCTGAGCGCCGCTTGCGCGCGGCTCGCCGAGACTTGCCTACTGCTCACCGCTTTTTGCAACTGGTCGCGGGCGTCAATTGCCTGATTGAGCCGGGTGTCCAGGGTGTTCAGCGCAACATGCAACTGCATCAGGAGATCGAAACGTGCCTGGAGCTCTGCTTGTGTAGTGCTGAGCCGCGGATCGAGCTTGACTGCAAATGGCTGTTTGGAAACCCTACCGTTGTAATCGAGCACGGCGTAATACGTGCCGGGCACCACTTGGGGGCCGATGGTCGTGGCGTTGTCGCCGCCGGCCGGGGAGGGCACCCAGAATCCCTGCACCTCGACCGCATTCGGGTAACGCAGATCCCACTGGAAGCGGTTCATGCCGGGATGCAAGGGCGGAGACTTCAAGGTCTCATCCGGCACGCCCAGGTTCTTTACCGGCGCGACGGGCAGCGTGAAGCTGCGGATCAACGCACCGCTCGCGGTCGTGAAGCTGAGCTTCACCGGAGTATGGCTGTTGAAGTTCGCGGGCAGGTGGAAAAACACAGTGGCACCGGTCGCGAGGTTCTCGCCCTGGTCAGGCGCGGAGAAAAACCCGCCGGAGCTGCGCTTCACGAGCCAGGTTTGCTGCGGGGCGAACAAATACGGTTCATCAGCGGCGACCTGCGCCTTGCCGGCTTGTTCGAGGAACTGAAGGTTATCCAGTACCCAGAATGCACGGCCGTGAGTGGCGAGCACCACCGCGTGTTGATCGGGCTGGATGGCAATGTCGCTCACCCGCACCGGCGGCAGGTTGAGCGCGAGCGATGACCAGTGCAGCCCGCCGTCGAAGCTCACGAACACGGTTTTGCTGGTGCCGAGGAAGAGCAGGTTTGGATCGTTGGGATCCTGGCGGATGCTTTCGACGTATTGATTGTCCGGCAGACCCGCAGCGAGTTCGATCCAGTGCGCGCCGTAATCCGTGGTCATGTAGACGTAGGGCTTGAAGTCGTCCCACTGGTAATGGCTGGCGGTGAGGTACGCGGTCCCGGGCGCGTCGTGCGACGCCTCGATGCAGGTGATGGTGATCCATTCGGGCAAGCCCGCCGGATGCACGGCGCTCCAATGCACACCGCCGTCCGTCGTGACGTGCACCAGTCCGTCGTCGGTACCGGCCCAGATCACGTTGTCGTTGAGCGGCGAGACCGCGATCGACGAGATGGTCTCGTAGGCTTCAGCGCCCGAAACGTCCGCGCTGATCGGGCCGCCTGGTCTCACTTGTTTACTCTTGTCGTTGCGCGTGAGGTCGGGGCTGATTTCGGTCCAGGTCTGGCCGTGATCCATGCTCTTCAGTACGTATTGCGAGCCTTCGAGCAGCTCCTGCGGATTGCCGGGTGCGAACAGGATCGGATGGTGGATCCAGGCAAACCGATATTTGAGTTCATCGGCCGCAGCGCCCTCGGCGAAATCTCCGGTCGGGTTGATGCTCTGGATCAGCCCGGTTTTACGGTCCTCGCGCCAGAGGAGCGAGTAATAGCCGCTCGCATAGGTAATCCACGGCGCACCCGGTTGCGGCACGACCCAGGCGCTTTCCCCGCCTTGGATCCTGGTCCAGGTGCCGGGGATGCCGCCGGCAGCGACCGCGCTTGGCCCTTCGGTGGAGCCTTCGTCCTGCTGTGCGCCGTAGATATGAAACGGGAACTGGTTGTCCAGGTTCACGTGGTAAAACTGGCCGGTCGGTTGATTGTGTTCCTGACTCCAGGTCTTGCCGCCGTCCTGAGTCACGGTGGCGCCGCCATCATTGCCTTCGATCAAGATTTCGGGATTGTTCGGGTTGATCCAGAAGGCGTGATTGTCGCCATGCGGCGGGTGAAGTTCGATGAGCGTTTTGCCAGCGTCGTGCGATTCCCAGACACCGACGTTCGGCAAGTAAATAGTGTTGGGGTCTTTGGGGTTCACGTACACGCGCATGTAGTAAAAGGCGCGTTGCGTGATGTTCGAACTGTCGTTGACCATGGCCCAGGTCTGGCCGGCGTTGTCAGAGCGGAACAATCCACCGGGCTTGGCCGGGTTGCTGGTTTTGGCCTGAATCAACGCGTACACCACGTTGGGATTGCTGGGCGCGACTGCAATACCAGCCTTGCCGAAAATGCCGCTCGGCAAGCCGGCGTTGTGGGTAATGTTGGTCCAATGCGCGCCGCCGTCGGTGGTCTTGTAGATGCCGCTGCCGGGTCCGCCGCTCGACATCGTCCAGTGGCGCCGATAGGCCTGCCACATCGTGGCATAGAGCACCTGCGGATTGGCGGGGTCCATGGCGAGAGTAATGGCGCCGGTCTGGTCGTTGACGTACAGCACTTTGTTCCAAGTGGCACCGCCGTCGGTACTCTTGAACACGCCGCGCTCGGCGTTCGGAGCCCACACGTGACCCATAGCGGCTGCGTAAACGACATCCGGATTGTTTGGATCGACGACGATCCAGCTGATGATATGCGTATCGGCGAGCCCGACGTGTTTCCAGGTCTTTCCCGCGTCGGTGCTCTTGTACATGCCGTCGCCGGTCAGGAGGGTATTGCGGATATCGGATTCGCCGGTGCCCACGTAGATGACATCGGGATTCGAGGGCGCAACCGCGATGGCGCCGATGTTGGCGTTACTGAAATAGCCGTCGGAAATGTTGCGCCAGGTGGCGCCGTAATTCTCGCTTTTCCATACGCCGCCGCCGGTCGCGCCCACGAAGAAAACGTTGGGTTGTTGCGCGACACCACTGACCGCGATCGTGCGCCCGCCGACGTAGGGACCGACGCTGCGCCACTGGAGTGCGGCGGTGAGTTCGGCAGGCGCCAGGGCGGCCGACTGCGCCGCGGGAAGGCCGATGGCCACGCCGGCCAGCGCCAGGAACGGAAGAATGAAAAGCCAACGGAAATTAGAACGCGCCATGACCAACCTCCCGAAGAAATGGAGACGTAGCGCGTCCCTGCGGCCAGCGTCTTCCAGCCATGAATCTGCTGGTAGTCATTCGATAAGGAAACCCAAGCCGGAGTGCCCGGCTCAGGTACGGCACTTACCCACTGCCGCACGCCGGTTGGAAGCTTACGACTCCACTCGGAGCGCGGCAACTCGGCACCGCAGAGTGCGACACTCCCGCAGTGCTTTGGCTGTTCCGCCCGGTAATCAGCCCCCGATCTTGATTGTGACTCCCGCAGTTTGCATGCTCCGGTTGAACCCAGGCAGCACATTGGACTTCAAGGTCTCGAATTGAGAACGGGTCTTTGCGAGCTCGCCTTGGTAGCGGGAGATCAGCGCGAGCTGCGCTTCGGTCGGCGCGTAATCCGAGCCGCCGCCCGCCATTTCCACGCCTTGCCCGACTTGTCCCGAGAGCCACATGAGGTTCATATAGAGCTTGAAGGGCGAGCCGAATTGTTTGGCCTCGCTCAGCCCCATCTCGGGGCTGATGAGCTGATTCTCGACTGCGAGGATTCGGGTGTTGAGCTCTTCGAGTGCCTTGCCGGCGGCTCCCGAAGCGTGGTTGGCGAGTTGATCCTGGATCTGTTTGCGCCAGCTTTCCATGGTGTTGATCAGCTTCGAGGTGTCGGTGATGGCGTCGGCGATCTGCACCTGGACGGCGGTCGACGCCTGCATGGCCGCCGCGCTCTCGACGATCAGTGGGTTCTTCAATACTTCGAACGCTTGCATATAGGACTGACCATCCACAGTAAGCCGGATCTGATAATTTCCCGGCGCGGCAATCGGCGTCCCGGTGCCGGGGTTGATACCCCAGTGCAGCGCCGGGCGCTCGTTCTTGCCCTGAAAGCGCGCCTCCTCCCAGATGTGCGGATCGGCACGCGGCGTGGTCAAGAGCTTCACGTGCGTCGGGGTGTCGTACATGAGGTTCCAGTCAAAGGCGTTCAATCCCGGATGCGCTTTGAGTGATTCGCTGCGGATGGGCTGGCCCGTCGCGTCGAGTATCTGGATTTGCACCGGTTTCTGTGGCGCACTCGCGAGGTAGAACTGAAACTGCGGACGCGCGGGCTGCATGAATGTCGGGTAACCGGAATCCGTCATGCGGAACACCGGCCCCGACTTGAAGAGACGCGTAGATCCGCTCGCTGGCGGCTCGGGGCTGCCGGTCTGCTCGAAGACCTCGATGTCCGGAAGGATATAGACGCCGCGCCCGTAGGTGGACACGTCGATATCGTGCATTTCAGGCTGGATGTTGATCCAGTCGACCGGGGCGGGCGGCAGGCCTTTCTTGAACTGCACCCAGTGCGTGCCGTTGTCGAGCGTGTAGTAAAAGGCGTGCGCCGTGCCGGCGAAGAGCATCCCGGAGCGATAGGGGTCTTCGGCAATCGAGAGCACATAGTCCAGCGGATTATTCGCCGGGATGTCCCCGTCGATGTTCTTCCAGGTTTTGCCGTAGTCCGTGGTCATGAGAATGTAGGGCTTGTAGTTGTTTTCCCCTGCCAGCCGAAAATCTTCTGCGATGTATACCGTGCCCGCATTGAAATGCGAAGGTGCAATCTGGTTAATCTCGCCCCAGGGCGGCAGATGCAGGTTCCTGGTGACATTGATCCACCGGGGCGCGGTCGGCGATTCGGCGCCCGTGGTGTACCAGAGCTGGCCGTCGTTGGTGCCGGCCCAGAGCAGGCCTTTCTGAATCGGCGAAAAAGCCAGCGACCAGAGCGTCTCGCCCACCGATTGTCCGAGGTTGTCGGGGGGCACGCCGATACCACCCTGCAGATGGTTCGGATCGTTTGTAGTCAAGTCGGGGCTGAACTGTATCCAGGTGTGGCCGGCGTCGCTCGTGCGCAGCACCCACTGGCAGCCGTAGTACACGTTGTTGTGATCGTAGGGGTCGATCGCGATCGGTGTAGTCCAGTGGCAGCGGTACTTGGTCAGGCTCGGCGGCGAATCGATGGAAATCTCCGAAGGTGACACTTCGTGCACGTCGTTCGAGACCAGATTAAAGCGCATCAACTGATTGCCCCAACACGAAGACCACACGATGTCCGGATCGACCGGATCGGGAAGGGTCAGCCCGGACTCGCAACCATTCGGAAAATCATGGTAGGTCGGTAGTGGAGGGCTAGGGGTCTCGAAGCCCACGCGTTGCGGCGGCGTTGGCGGTTCGCCGTTCGGCCCGAGAGCCCAGCCCCGGGGTACCGGCGCGGCCTTCGGGTACTGCGCGAGCAGCGCCTGGTTCACCTTGGACTCGCCGCCAAAACCGAAAAAGAATCCACGGCCTTCAGGCATGAACTCGTTTTTGGGCAGCAGGCCGTTGCCGCTCGGTTGTGACACATCGCTCGACAGCCACCAGGTGCCGTCGTCCTGGCGGTTTCCATACAGCCGGTAGGGCACGCGGTTGTCGCTGGTCACGTGGTAAATCTGTCCGATCGGCAGCGCCACGCCGAGTGCGGTGCCGGCGCCGGTGGCGATTTCCGCGCCGCCGTCACCGGTGAGGATATAGTGAGCAGGGTTGGTTGGGTCAATCCAGGAATCGTGGCAATCGCCGCAGGCTGCGGGACCGAAGGGCTTTACGCCCTTGCCGCCCGACCCCGAGAAGGTGCGACCGCCATCCGAGGAATACTGCGGGAACGAGTTCACGATCAGCACGCCGTTGGCGTCTTTGGGATTGACGGCGATGCGGTCGTAGTAGCCGGCGCGCGAGGTGAGGTTGCGGTTCCAGCTCACCACCTTCCAATTCTTTCCGCCATCGTCACTGCGCCAGAGTGAGCCTTGATCAAGCGTCGGAATCACGGCGTACATGCGTTGCGGGTTGGAGGGCGCGATTCCCACGCTGATCTTTCCGAGTGGGGGCTTCGGCAGGCCGTTGGCCGTCGTCAGGTGCTGCCAGTTGCGGCCGTTGTCGTGTGAGATGTAGACGCCGCTTCCGGGGCCGCCCTCGGCTTCTTCCCAGGTGCGTTGCTTGATCTCCCAGGTGCCGGCCAGCAAGATGTTGGGGTCACTCGGGTCCATACTCAGTCCGCTGCAGCCAGTGTTCGCGTTCACGAACAGCGTGCGCTTCCAGGTCTTGCCGCCGTCGGTCGTGCGGAACACGCCGCGTGCTTGCTGCGGGCTGCTGGCCCGGCCGATTGCACATACAAACACGTTATTCGGATCGCGCGGATTGATCACGATGCGCGAGATTCGCCCGGTGTCCACCAGGCCCATGTGTTGCCAGGTCTTGCCGGCATCGGTGGATTTGTACACGCCGTCGCCGATGATGTCGCTCACGCGGATCAACCAAGGTTCGCCGGTACCCACCCAGACGATATTGGGATTTGACGCTGCAACCGCGATGGCGCCGATGGCCGACGCGTCCTGATCGTCGAAGATCGGCAGGAAGGTGTGGCCGCCATCCGTGGATTTCCACAAGCCGCCCGAGGCCGCGCCCAAATAGACGATGGAATTATCCCCCGGTACGCCCGCCGCCGATGCGATGCGGCTGCCCGCAGGCGGACCCATGTAATGAAATTGAAGCGCGGGTGGGGTCGCGGTGGGCGGAGTGCCACCCGGCCGGAACTGTGCCTGCGCCAAGGCGGGAATGGCAAGAGTCGCAACAGCTATCAGGGCGAGGCAGGACATCGGCTCGAGAAGAGTGCGAGAGCTGGACATGTTGCGTTTCTCCGCAGGCACGCGGCCCGGCACCGCTGGTGTGGGCTTTGCACCTGCTTAGGCTCGTTTGTGGGGCACTTCCTCCTTGTGCGTCGCCTGGAATCGTCGGATCTGCAGGCTCAATCAGTCGTCAGCACTTCAGTCTGCGATTGATCAGGCGCGGGGTCATCCACTTGGCCGCGTGGGCGAGGCTGTAGTATTCCACAGCGACCGGCGAGCGTAAATCACAACCGTCCGCGTGGAGTATCAATTCTATGCGCGCGGCGGTTCGAGTAAAACGGCAGGCAGCGGAATTACGCGGTGCGCGGAGTTCGAACAGGAACCCGGTTGCGTGATGATCAACACCCGAGTGTGGCTCGCACCCCCCTGCGCGCTCGAGACCGCGGCAGCCGGTTACTCAGGGGCGCTTGACGGGGATCTAACCCAATCAATTCGAACAATAAGGACTTCTTCGCGTCGCGCACTCGGGCAGGGCGTTCAGGTTGCATCAAGTAACATCCCAAGCCGAGCCTTCACTCGGGAGCCGCATGAGTACGGAAAGCTTTTGCCGGTGCCCAATTATCTGTACCTGTCCGTGGGTGGCGCCGCAGGGAGAGCATCAGCGCGTGCGGCGAAGCCTGCCGAGAATCCCAGGGTCGCCGGTCAAAGCGTGGCTAAGCTCCTATATTGTCTTGAAAAAAGGCCTCCAACCCTATATATTGCGCGCCTGCCGGGTGCGGGGTGGAGCAGTCTGGCAGCTCGTCGGGCTCATAACCCGAAGGTCGCAGGTTCAAATCCTGCCCCCGCTACCAATGATCTTGGAGACAGGGCCCCGCGCAGGGGCTTTTTAGTGTCGGCCGGACCATGCCGAATGGACGGCAGGTTTGCAGGTCGCCGGCGCTATCCAGGCTCCGCGTTTCGCGGGGCATTTGTGAATGGGCCTTGGGCCCATTTTTTGTCTGTGGATTATGCAGATGCGCGAAGTTTTGCTGAAATTGCTGGAGCCGGCGGTGGGTGCCATGGGCTACGAGCTTGTGGAACTGGAGTTCCAAGGCCGCGCACTGCGTCTATATATAGATCAGCCGCAGGGGGTCACGCTGGATGACTGCGAGAAGGTCAGCCGGGAGGTGGGCGCCGTGCTGGACGTGGCGGACCCGATTCTGCAGGCCTATACGCTTGAGGTGTCTTCGCCCGGGCTCGACCGGCCGCTGCGCAAGCCCGGCGACTTCGAACGCAGCATCGGCAAGCGCGCGCGCCTTGAGTTACGCCTGCCTCTGAACGGACGGCGGCGTTTTTCTGGCACTCTGCAAGGCTTGGAAGAGGACAAGGTGTTGATCGAGGTCGATGGCGCGCAGTTCCGTCTGCCATTTGAACAGATCGCCAAGGCGCGGCTGGCGCCCGAGTACAAAGGAACCGTGTAATTCGCTTGGACGGAAAACATATTTATGAACAAAGAGATACTGCTGGTCGTAGATGCTGTCTCTAATGAGAAAGGCGTCGATAAAAATATCATTTTCGAGGCCCTGGAGGCGGCGCTGGCGTCGGCCACCCGCAAGAAACATGGCGGCGAAATCGATGCACGTGTAGCCATCGACCGGGCCACCGGGGACTATGAGACCTTCCGCCGCTGGTTGGTGCACGCCGACGACGAGGTGCTGGAATCGCCGGAGCGCGAGCTGCGCCTCATGGATGCTGTGGACCTCAAGCCTGGCATTCAGATCGGCGAGTACATCGAAGAGCCGATGGAATCGGTGATTTTCGGGAGGATCGCGGCGCAGACTGCTAAACAGGTGATCGTGCAAAAGGTGCGTGAAGCCGAGCGTGCGCAGGTGGTCGAGGCGTACAAGGACCGCGTGGGCGAACTCGTGACCGGCGTGGTGAAGCGCGTGGAGCGCGGCAGCGTTTACATCGACCTCGGCAACAACGCCGAGGCCTACATTGCCCGCGAAGAAATGATTCCGCGTGAGGCGGTGCGTGCCAACGACCGTGTTCGCGGTTACCTGCGCGAGGTGCGCGCCGAGTTGCGCGGTCCGCAATTGTTTGTGACGCGTACCGCGCCGCAGTTCCTGATCGAGCTCTTCAAGCTCGAGGTGCCCGAGGTCGGGCAGGGGCTGATCGAGATCAAGGGGGCCGCGCGCGACCCCGGGGCCCGCGCCAAGGTGGCGGTCAAGAGCAATGACTCGCGCATTGATCCCGTGGGCGCCTGCGTCGGCATGCGTGGTTCGCGCGTGCAAGCCGTGTCCAACGAGCTTTCCGGCGAGCGCGTGGATATCGTGCCTTGGAATGACAATCCCGCACAATTCGTGATCAACGCCATGGCGCCCGCGGAGGTGCAGTCCATCGTCATGGACGAAGAGTCGCACAGCATGGATATCGCGGTCAGCGAGGAAAATCTGGCGCGCGCCATCGGGCGTGGCGGACAGAACGTGCGCTTGGCTACTCAACTCACCGGCTGGGAACTGAACGTTATGACCCAGGAGCAGGCCACGCAGAAGAGCGAGGCCGAGGTGCAGGAGCTGCAGAAGCTGTTCATGGAGCAGCTCGACGTCGACGAGGATGTGGCCGCCATTCTGGTGCAGGAAGGCTTTTCCAGCATCGAGGAAATCGCTTATGTGCCGGCTTCCGAGCTTTTATCGGTGGAGGAATTCGATGAGACCATCGTCGAAGAGTTGCGCGGCCGGGCCCGCGACGTGCTGCTGACGCAGGCCATCGCCAACGAAGAGCAGGTGGGCGAGGCTGGGCCGGCCGAGGACCTGCTGAACCTCTCCGGCATGGACAAGTCGCTGGCCTATCGCCTGGCGGGCCGCGGTATCGTGACCCAGGAGGATTTGGCGGACCAGGCGGTAGACGACATCAAAGACATCGAAGGGCTGGACGAGGTCAAGGCGGCCGAGTTGATCATGGCGGCACGTGCGCCCTGGTTTGCGGATGAATCCGCCGCGGCGAAGTAACCGAGCACGAGGAATAACAGCATGCCGGAAGTTACCGTTAGACAATTCGCCGAAGTCGTCGGCACACCGGTGGATCGCCTGCTGGTGCAGCTGGCCGAGGCCGGTATCGAGGTGACGGACCCCGATATCGCCATCAGTGATGAACAGAAGATGCAATTGCTGACGCACCTGCGCAACGCTCATGGCGAAGGCCAGCACGGCGAGCCGCGCAAAATCACGCTCAAACGGCGTTCAGTATCTGAAATCAAGTTGAATGGCATCCAGGGGCGCGCCAAGACGGTAAGCGTCGAAGTGCGCCAGAAACGCACCTACGTGAAGCGCAGCGCGGTGTTGGAAGACGAAGCCCGGCAGCGTGCCGAGGAAGACGCCCACCAGCAGGCTGAACTCGACCGGCAACGCGCGGAAGAGGCGCGGCTGTCCGCGGACCGTGCACAGAAGATCGCGGCCGAGGAGGCGGCGCGCCGCAAGGAGGCCGAGGAAACCGCGCGCAAGCAGCGCGAGGAAGAAGCCAAGGCCAAAGCCGATGCCGAGCGCCTCAAGGCGGAAGCCGATGCGCGGCGTGAAGCCGAAGAAGAAGACCGGCGCATGCGCGCGGCCCTCGGGCGTGGCAAGCCGGCGGCGACCGCGGCCGACGACAAGCGCACCAGCACCAAATACGGGCGCGCCGAGCTGCACGTCGGGCACGAGCTGTCGACGCGCCGGCGCAAGCGCGCTACCAAGGCGCGGGCGGTGGTCAATGTGCAGATCGAAGCCCGGCATGGATTCGAAAAGCCGGTGGCGCCGCAAGTACGCGAGGTTTCGATTCCCGAGACGATCACGGTGAGCGAGCTCGCGCAACGCATGGCGGTGAAATCTACCGAGGTCATCAAGGTGATGATGAAGATGGGGGTCATGGCCACCATCAATCAGGTGATCGATCAGGAAACCGCCGCCTTGGTGGTCGACGAAATGGGCCACAAGGCGGTGCTCCGCAAGGAAACCGATCTCGAGGAGCAGGTGCTGCAGGTCGCCGAGGGCGGCGAATCCGTGGTCCGTCCGCCGGTGGTTACCATCGTCGGCCATGTTGACCACGGCAAAACCTCGTTGCTCGATTACATCCGCAGTACACGTGTAGCGGTCCACGAGGCTGGCGGCATTACCCAGCACATCGGCGCTTATCGCGTGGAGACCGCGAAAGGCGTGATCACATTTCTCGACACACCGGGACACGCCGCGTTTACCGCGATGCGGGCGCGCGGTGCGGACGTGGCGGATATCGTGATCTTGGTGGTCGCGGCCGACGACGGCGTGATGCCGCAGACCATCGAAGCTATTCAACATGCGCGTGCCGCCAAGAAACCGATCGTGGTGGCAGTGACCAAGATGGACAAACCCGAAGCCGATTCGGAACGCGTGCGCAGCGAGCTCGCCAAGCAAGAAATCATTCCCGAGGCCTGGGGCGGCGAGAACATGTTCGTGAACGTATCGTCCAAGACCGGCGAAGGCGTGGATGCGCTGCTCGACTCGATCCTGGTGCAGGCCGAGGTGCTGGAACTCAAGGCGGTGCCGACCGGCCCGGCGACGGGCTTTGTGCTCGAGTCCAGTCTCGAGAAGGGCCGAGGTCCGGTGGCCACCGTGCTGGTGCAAGGCGGACTGCTCAAGCCGGGCGACATCCTGCTCACCGGGCGTGAGTATGGGCGTGTGCGCGCCTTGTTCGACGAGGATGGCAAGCCGATCGAAGCGGCTGGACCGTCGACTCCAGCGCTGGTGCTGGGGCTTTCCGGCACGCCCAATGCCGGCGATGAGGCGGTTGTGGTGACCGATGAACACAAGGCGCGTGAAGTGGCGCTCTATCGGCAGGGCAAATTCCGCGACGTGAAGCTCGCGCGCCAGGCTGTGAAACTCGACGATGCTTTCCAGCAGATGCAGGAGGGCGAGCAGAAGGCGCTCAACGTATTCATCAAGTCCGATGTGCAGGGCAGCGCTGAAGCCTTGCGTGATGCGCTGCTGGCGCTCTCCACCGATGAGGTCAAGGTCAAAGTGATCGGCAGCGGCGTCGGCGGTATTTCCGAATCGGACGTGAATCTGGCGCTGGCCTCGAAGGCGGTCATCATCGGCTTCAACGTGCGTGCTGCGGCCGGCGCGCGCCGCATGATCAGCGAATCGGGTCTGGACGTACGCTACTACGGCATCATTTACCAGGCGATCGACGATGTGAAACAGGCGGTGAGCGGCATGCTCAAGCCGGAGTTGCGCGAGCAGATCGTCGGGCTCGCCGAGGTGCGCGAAGTGTTCCGCTCCTCGAAGCTCGGGGCGATCGCAGGCTGCCTGGTGGTGGACGGCTACGTCAAGCACAATCTCCCGATTCGCGTGCTGCGCAACGACGTGGTGATCTACGAAGGGCAACTGGAATCCCTGCGGCGTTTCAAGGACGACGCCGCTGAAGTGCACGCCGGCACCGAGTGCGGCATCGGCGTGAAGGATTACAACGATGTGCAGGTGGGTGACCAGATCGAGTGTTATGAGCGTATCGAAGTGGCACGCACGCTGTGAGTGACGGCAGGTGCAGCGCACATGCCGCGTGATTACCCGCGCAAACGCCGCATCGAAGAGTTGCTGCAGTGCGAACTGGCGAGCTTGATCCTGCGCGGTGTCAAGGACCCGCGCGTGTCGCGCGTGACGGTCACGCAAGTGGATGTGTCGCCGGATCTGGCGCACGCCAAGGTGGGCATCACGGTGTTGGCGGCCGAGGGGCCCCAGACCGAAGTGGTGACGGCGCTTAACCATGCCGCCGGCTTTCTGCGCGCGAGTCTGGGTAAACGCCTGCGCCTGCGCAGCGTGCCGGAGCTGCACTTCCATTACGACGAGAGCCTGGAGCGGGCCGCGCGTCTTGAGGCCCTGATTGCGCGCGCAAATCTTGCACCCGATGCGCAAAAGTGAACCGCTGCTGTCGCGCGCGGCGCCCGCGATGCGCTGCAGCGGTGTCGGCGCATGAACACGAGAGCGGATGCGCGGCGCGACCTGCATGGCATCGTGCTGCTCGACAAGCCCGAGCGCATGACCTCGAATCAGGCGCTGCAGGCGGTCAAACGTGCTCTCCGCGCCAGGAAAGCCGGGCATACCGGCAGCCTCGATCCGCTCGCGAGCGGTCTGTTGCCAATTTGCCTGGGTGAGGCCACCAAGGTCTCGGCGTTTTTGCTGGAGGCTGACAAGGAATATGAAGTCACCGGCCGGCTCGGCAACCGGACCGCAACCGGTGACGCCGAAGGCGCCGTAATCGCGACCTGCGCGGTGCCCGAGCTGGATGCGGCCGCAATCGAACTGGTGCTTGCCGGGTTTCGTGGCGAGATCCGGCAGACGCCGCCGATGTACTCCGCGCTCAAACATCAGGGCCAGCGCTTGTATGATCTCGCGCGTGCAGGGATCGAAGTCCCGCGCGCACCACGTGCGATGCAGGTGCACGCGCTCGAGCTGCTGGGGTTCGACCCGCCGCACTTGAGTTTGCAGGTGCGCTGCTCGAAGGGTTTGTACGTGCGCACGCTCGTCGAAGACATTGCGCACGCACTCGGCACCTGCGCCTACGTGGTCGCGCTGCGGCGTTTGGCCGTGGGTCCTTTCGGCCGTGAGCACCGCATGCAGACGCTCGCCGAAGTGCAGCAGCGCGCGGCGCTCGCGCCGGATGCAACGGATGAGTGGCTGCTGCCGATCGAGAGCGCGCTCGCGCACTGGCCGGAAGCGCGCTTGGGCGTCGACGCGGAATGGTATTTTTGCCGCGGCCAAACGATCATGACCGGTCAGGTGGTCGCGCCCGGACCGGTGCGTGTCTACGGTACCCAGCGCCTGCTGGGTATCGGTGAGGCGCTCACCGACGGGCGAATTGCGCCGCGCCGTTTGTTGAATCTTGGTTGAAACGCGGGTTCGCGGCTGATTCTATTGGGCTTTTGCTTGTTCGAACCCCAGGGCACGACTACAATACGCGCCCGCGAACCGGACGTCTGAAACTATACTGGAGTTGGGTGTTTATGGCCTTTACCGCAGAGAAAAAGCAGGAAATCATCGCCGCTTACCGGCGTGATCCCAAGGATACGGGTTCGCCGGAGGTTCAAGTGGCCATCCTCTCGGCTCGCATCGACGGCCTGGCTCCGCACTTCAGCCAGCACAAGCAGGATCATCATTCGCGCCGCGGCTTGCTGAAGATGGTGAACCAACGCCGCAAGTTGCTCGACTATCTGAAGGGCCGGGACGCATCACGTTATGAGGCACTGATCGGACGCCTCGGTCTGCGCCGCTGAGCGGCCACGCTTTTTTGTTTTCAACTTTGAGTCATTTCGCGAAGTTCGCGAGGGGTTTACCGTGACGGCAATCAAGAAAAGCTTTCAATACGGCGCACATCAAGTGTCCCTGGAAACCGGTGAGATCGCCCGCCAGGCCGATGGTGCGGTGCTCGTCAACATGGCGGACACCGTGGTGCTGGTGACCGCAGTCGGTTCCAAGGCGGCGGTCGAGGGCCGCGACTTTTTCCCGTTGACCGTGGATTACCAGGAAAAGACCTACGCCGCCGGCAAAATACCCGGCGGTTTTTTCAAGCGTGAAGGTCGTCCCAGCGAGAAGGCCACGCTTACCTCACGCCTCATCGATCGTCCCCTCCGTCCGCTGTTCCCCAAAGATTTTTATAATGAAGTGCAGGTCGTCGCGACCGTGATCTCGGTCAATCCGGAAGTCGACCCCGACGTGCCCGCGCTGCTCGGAGCTTCCGCGGCACTTGCGCTGTCCGGAATTCCGTTTCATG
Source organism: Gammaproteobacteria bacterium (assembly GCA_050739335.1). Taxonomy (GTDB): domain Bacteria; phylum Pseudomonadota; class Gammaproteobacteria; order Natronospirales; family REEB76; genus REEB76. Next base: position 5,361 of record JBOIBB010000193.1, on the reverse strand, counting down.
GGCCCATCGGCGCCGCGCGCGTCGGCTACCTCAACGGTCAGTACGTGTTGAATCCCACCAAGAGCCAACTGCAGGAATCGCAGCTTGATCTGGTGGTCGCCGGAACCGAGAAAGCCGTGCTCATGGTCGAGTCCGAAGCCGAATGCCTATCCGAAGACGTGATGCTCGGCGCAGTGATGTTCGGCCACGAACAGTTGCAGACCGCGATCCAGGCCATCCGGGAGTTGGCGCGCGAGGCCGGCAAACCCGCGTGGGACTGGAAGCCCGGCGAGAAAGACAAGGGTCTCGCACAGGCTCTGGCCGCCGAGGTCGAGCCGCCGCTGCGCGAGGCTTATCACATCAGTGAAAAGCTCACGCGCTACGCGCGTATCGAGGAATTGCGTGCGGCGGCGCTTACCAAGTTCGCTGCGGCGGAGAACCCACAGTGGCCGGCCAATCTGGTCGGCAATGCGTTCATGGATCTCGAGCGCAAGATCGTGCGCGGGCGCGTGCTCGAGGGCCAGCCGCGTATCGACGGACGCGATACCAAGACGGTACGTCCGATCGCGATTCGCGTCGGTGTGTTGCCACGCACCCACGGCTCGGCGCTGTTCACCCGCGGTGAGACCCAGGCCTTGGTCACGACTACGCTCGGTACCGCGCGCGACGCGCAGATCATCGACGCCCTCGAAGGCGAACACAAAGAGCCGTTCATGCTGCACTACAACTTCCCGCCCTACTCGGTCGGGGAAGTGGGCCGCATGGGGTCCCCCAAGCGCCGTGAGATCGGCCATGGACGGCTCGCCAAGCGCGGCATCCAGGCAGTGATGCCGGATATGGCCACCTATCCCTACACGATCCGTGTGGTTTCCGAAATCACCGAATCGAACGGTTCGAGTTCCATGGCCTCGGTGTGCGGCTCGAGTCTGTCGCTCATGGACGCCGGCGTGCCGCTCAAGGCGCCGGTCGCAGGAGTGGCCATGGGCCTGATCAAGGATGGCGACAAATTCGCGGTGCTCACCGACATCCTCGGTGACGAGGATCACCTGGGCGACATGGACTTCAAGGTGGCCGGCACCAGCGAGGGCGTGACGGCGCTGCAGATGGACATCAAGATCGAGGGCATCACCCGTGAGATCATGCAGCAGGCACTCACCCAGGCGCACGCCGGGCGTTTGCACATCCTCGGCAAGATGAACGCGGTGATTGCGCAGCCGCGCTCGGAACTCTCCGAGTTTGCGCCGCGCATCATCACCATGAAGATCCATCCCGACAAGATCCGCGACGTGATCGGCAAGGGCGGCTCCGTGATCCGTGCGCTCACCGAAGAGACCGGCACCACCATCGACATCGAAGATGACGGCACGGTGAAGATCGCCTCGGTGGACAAGGCGGCAGGCGAAGCCGCGAAGCACCGCATTGAGGAGATCACCGCCGACGTCGAGGTCGGCCGCATCTACCACGGCAAGGTCGTAAAGCTCATGGACTTCGGAGCTTTTGTCACCATCCTGCCGGGGCGCGATGGCCTGGTGCACATCTCGCAGATTTCCGAAGAACGCGTCGAGCGCGTCAGCGACAAGCTGCACGAAGGCGACGTCATCGACGTCAAGGTCCTCGAGGTCGACAAACAGGGCCGCATACGCCTGAGCATGAAGGCCGTGAACGCCGGCTGAGTTTTGCCTGCGTTACGGGCGCTGCGGATTGCCGGCGGCGGGCCCGAAGGTTCTTATCAGCAGGGAGGTACTGGGCAGCATGGTCTGGGTACCGGACTTTAGCCGCTGGTACATGCTGGTCGCCGTGCTGATCGCCAGCGCGGTGCTCGGCTGGATTGCCTGCTGGCTGCTATTTTTTATTTTGCGCCATACCTTGCGCCTGCGTTTTGCCACGCTCGGGCAGGCGATGCTGCGTCGCTGTTATGCACCTTGCGAGTGGATGCTGCCGCTCGTCGGCTTGTGGTTGGCGCTCGAAGTCTTGCCGGTCACTACGCGTCTGGCCGATGCGGCCCAACACGCAATCGCGATCCTGGTGATTGCCCTGGCGGCCTGGCTTGCGATGCGCCTGGTCGATCTCGTGGGCGACATGCTGGCGTCGCGCTATCCGGTAGACGCCGTCAACAACCTGCGCGCGCGCAAAGTGCGGACGCAGTTCCAGGTGCTGCGGCGTATCTGTCTGGTGCTGATCAGCCTGCTGGCGCTCGGGCTCATGTTGATTACCTTCCCGGGAATACGCGCGCTGGGTACGGCGGTGTTCGCCTCGGCGGGTGCGGCCGGCATCGTGCTCGGGCTGGCCGCACGCCCGGTGCTTACCAATATGCTCGCTGGCATCCAGATCGCGCTCGCCCAGCCCATTCGCCTCGATGACTCGGTGGTGGTGGAGGGTGAATCGGGCACGGTGGAGGAGATCACTGGTACCTATGTGGTGGTACGCCTCTGGGATCTGCGCCGGCTGATTTTGCCGCTCACTTATTTCATCGAACAGCCTTTCCAGAACTGGACGCGCACCACAACTTCCTTGTTGCGTACGGCGTTTATCTACGCGGATTACACCGTGCCCGTACAGGCGGTGCGGAATGAATTGCAGCGTATTCTGCAGGCCACGCCGCTGTGGGACGGGCGAACCTGGTCACTTGCCGTGACCAATCTCAGCGAACGCGTGGTCGAGCTGCGTGCGGTGGTGAGCGCGGCCAATTCCAGCGATGGTTTCAACCTGCAGTGTTTGGTACGTGAACAGCTCGTCACGTTCCTGCAGCGGAATTACCCCGATTGCCTGCCACGCACGCGCGTCAGCGTGGACTACCCGCCACCGCAGTCCGGAGCGGGCGCACCGGGATCCGAAAGCGGCTAGGTCGTTGCCGCCGCGTGTGCCGCGGGTGTTGCGCCGCAGTCCCGCACGTTCGGCAGGAACTGCGGTGGCTGGTAAACGTGCGTAGCCTGCTCGAAGGCATAAGCGATGCCGATCAATTCGGGCTCGCTCCACTTGCCGGCGAAGAAGCTCATGCCGACCGGCAGGCAGTGGACAAATCCCGCCGGGACCGTGATGTCGGGATAGCCCGCGACCGCCGCCGGTTGCGAGCTCGACACGCTGAAATGGTCGCCGTTCACAAGATCGATCGTCCAGGCTGGCCCAGAAGTCGGGGCGAGCAGGGCATCCAAGTGGTAATGCTTGAGCGCGGCGTCGATGCCTTCCGGGCCCGACAAGCTCTTGGCCTGCGCGAGGGCGTCTTGGTAGGCCTTGTCGGTTAACGGACCTTTGGCTTCGGCGGCGATGAATTCACCCTGGCCGAACCACGGCATTTCCTGAGCGGCGTGTTGCTTGTTGAATGCGATGAGATCGGCCAGGTTATGCACCGCCAAGCCTTTGCGCGTGGCCAGGTAGGCGTTGATGTCGTGTTTGAAGTCGTAGAGCAGCACGGTCTGTTCGTCCTTGCTGTATTTTCCGAGATTCGGAACGGTGACCGGATCAATCACCGTAGCGCCCTCGGCGCGCAGTACCGCGATCGTGTGGTCCAGTATCGGCACGACGTTCGGATCGTTACGTGCCAGCACCCGCACTACACCGATGCGCTTGCCTTTGAGCGCATCGGCATTCAGAAAGTTGCTGTAATCGGTTTTGTGTTCGTTGGCGTCTTTGGTGTAAGGGTCTGCGGCATCGCTGCCGGCAATCACGCTCAACACCGCCGCGGCATCTGCCACGCTGCGTGCGATCGGACCGGCCGTGTCCTGATTGTGGCTGATTGGAACGATGCCTGCGCGGCTCACCAGGCCGAGGCTTGGCTTGATACCCACGACACCGTTCGATGACGAGGGACACACAATCGAACCATCGGTCTCGGTGCCGATGGCCACGGTCGTAAAGCCGGCCGCGACCGCGGCCGCCGAACCCGCGCTCGAGCCGCAGGCGGTGCGGTCAAGCACGTAGGGGTTGTGCGTCAGGCCACCCACGGCGCTCCAGCCGCTGCTCGAGTGAAACGAGCGGAAGTTCGCCCATTCACTCAGGTTGGTCTTGCCGAGAATTACCGCGCCAGCCCGGCGCAGCTTGGTGACGATTGTGGCGTCACTGGCGGCCGGTGCGCCGGCGAGTGCCAGCGAACCAGCGGTGGTCAGCATCGGACCATGGGTATCGATGTTGGCTTTGAGCAGCACGGGAATTCCATAGAGTGGCTGGCTGCGTGCCAAGGTTTTCGGCTCCGCATCGAGCGCCCGGGCATTCTTGAGCGCGTCCGGATTGACCTCGATGACAGAATTTACATGCGGACCCGCGTGGTCGTATTTGGCAATACGGTTAATAAAATACTGAGTCAATTCCTGTACCGTCAGGGTGCCGTCATATAACCGTTGGTGCAATTCGGCGATCGAGGCCTGGTCGAGCGGGGTACGTGTGGGTGGCGTCTGTGCTGCCGCCGTGCCGAAGACTGCTGCGGCTGCTGTAAAGACGATTACTGCCGGCAACAAGCCGGAACGCAGACCGCGTACGGATATCCGGTACATAAAACCTCCGATTCTAGAGTGCTTCGGATGCTGAATGAGCACATTGCGCATTCCCGCTGACACCCAATATGCACAGCCGCAACGTTGGCAGAAGCGAATAGCGGCACCGATAGCGCGGACTAATAGACTGCAGCAGCACGCGAGTGTCAAGAGCGCAGGTGTTATCCGGACTTCGACACTTGGTCTGTCTTGGGGTGCTTCGTATCGGCGATGCATCCATGAAGAGCGGGGGTACCGTCACCAGCGGGTTGCTACTGTATCTGGAACCTTTCTCGGCTTTCGATTTGGCGGGCCGTATTCGCCACAAGCCGGCAACGGTCGCTGGACCACGGGATGCCGTGCGATTCGCTCAGGTAAACGCTGGCGCTGAGATCTGCCGGTAGCAATCACGCCAGGTGCACACGGCCCAGGAAACCAAGCTGCTTCTCAATCGAACCGGCGCCGTCAAAGGTGGCTGGCGAGATATTGTTCTGCGAGTGCGCGCAATTTGCAGGCCATTTCTGGCAGGATCCGAAAGGTCGGAATTGTTGTCGGATTGATGACGATGCCGGTTTGTTGGTCGGTTTTGAGCAGTGCCCACCGCGCCTCCACTTCGGCCGTATACTGAAACAGGCTGTCGCCCCGCGCTATGGATTCGGGCTTGTCCGGGCTGGTGAACAGCGCCAGCATCGGCTGCTCACGGTTACCCCCGTCGCTGACCATCATCACCTGGATTTCTTTGTTCGGCATGCCGCCCCCGCTCCAGGGCCTGTCTAGCACCACGTACACGCGAGCGTTGAACAACATTTCGAGGATATTTCGATGACTGTCGAAACTGTTTTCGGCTTTTGAGAGCGCCGCTTCAAGAGTTTCGGGGGTGACGGGAGGCGCTTTTGCGGTCATGAACATTTATCCG
>JBOIBB010000192.1:0-2694 GCA_050739335.1 Gammaproteobacteria bacterium | reverse complement strand
GTGTAGAGCTTCGGCCAGTTGTCGTACAACTGGTCGCGGCCCATCTGCACGTCATATAACCGCTGCACCCGCGGGTTCCACGCGATCGCCATGCCGTTGCGGATGCCGCTGGCGTAGCGTTCGCCGTCCCGCGGAAAATGCTGGTTGATTTTGTCCGCGCTGAATTCCCAGATTCCGCCGTGTTCGGTGAGATACGGGCAGGGGCGGATGCCGGGTGAGCCCGCGCGCCGATCCTGGCGCTGGCAGGCGTTGGAAGGCGCACCGACGTTCACGTATAGATGCCCCGCGCCATCGAATGCGAAGGTTTTGGCGGCGTGTTCGTTTTGCTCGGGGAACCCAGCCACCACCACTTCAGGCGTGGTGTCCGGCAGAAGTTCTCCGGGCACCAATTTATAGCGCAGCACTTCGGTCGGCGTGGCGAAATACAAGTAGCCCGCATGGATACCGATGCCGGTGCCGCCGAGCTTGCCGAAGTATTGGGTTTGGGCGGCGTGCCCGTCCGCGCCCGGCCGCAGGGCCACGATGCCGCCGCCGTGCTCGGGGCTGAGCAGCGCTACATACACATCGCCGTTGCTGTTGACCGTAAGGTTACGCGCGGTGCCGAGGTTATCCGCGAACACCGTGGCGCAAAATCCCTTGGGCAAAGTGATGCCACCGTTGCCCGTGTCGCAATGCGCCGCCGGTTCGGCGGCGAGCAGCGCATTCGCGGGCAAGAATGCCAAGACCAGTAACAAGCAGCCGAGTAAATAACCGGTTTTCATAAAGCCTCCGCACTACATGACGAGAAAAGAATTTATTGAATCGTGAACGCCACCAGGTTTGAACGGAACTGAGTGGGCATGAGTTCCGCCGGTGTAGGAACACCGGGCGCCATGCAATCCGTGGTGTCGTAGGAGCCTACGGGTCCGCCCCCGGGCGGCGGATTCCAGCAGTAAATGCCGCCCATGACTTCGTAGTTGCCAGGCGGCACCAGAGTGCCCGCGCCGGTCAACTGATTCCACGGGATGGTGTAGGTCACGGTCTGATCCGGCGCGAAGGTCAGCGGCACGCCGTCGAGGTTCACGGCGTCGCAATTCACTTGCGGCGCAACACCGGTGGCCACCACGTCGGCCGTGCCAGCCTCGACCACCGCGGTTTCCGCGAATGGGCCGCAGACCTGGATGGTCACGCTCTGCTGAGAGTTAGTGCGATTGCGTACGCTCACCACGAACTGGATATTCTCACCCGAGGCAAAACTGCTGGTGACGTCGCCGTTGCCGTCTTCGACGGTCACGCTGGTTACGAAGGCCGGGCCGTTGCCGGGCGGGGCCGGGGTCGGTGGTATTCCGGTGGGCGGGTTGATTTGCGACTTGCTGGATTGCTGGCACTGCGAGTTCCCGAGCGTCAGGGCCGCGATCAGGAATATTCCGCTGAGGCGCAAGAGACGATCCATAAACATGCCTCCCCGTGCAAGCCTGCGCGGCTTTCAACTCAAGGTGTTGCTGAAACTGCGAAGCATTGGTACAGACAATCCTTACTGAATGGTAAGCGCTACCAAGGTGGAAACGAACACACTCGGTACCAAAGCGCCGGAACCGGGCACGCCGGTCGGCATGCACGCGGCGCTCGCAGAAGAAGTGGAGCTGTTTGAACTGCCGGTGTAATTGCAGGTCACCCCGGCGATCACCTCATAATCGCCGGACGGCACCAACTGGCCCGCATCGTCGAGCTGGTTCCAGACCACCGTAAACGTTTGGGTCTCGCCGGCCGGGATGGTCAGCGTAGTGGGGTCTTGGGTAAATGCTTGGTGCGGCGACCAAGTCCAGACTTCGGTGGCGGTGCCGCTGTTGAACACCGAGAAGTTGTATTGCTGCCCGGTGTTGAAGCTGATGGTTTGGCTGGTGGTGGTGCGGTTGCGCACGCTCAGCACGAACTGGATCTGTTGGCTGGGCGCAAAACTGCCGGTGGCATTGCCATTGGTGTCTTCCACGGCCAGCGTGGTCACGAAATTGGCGCCGTTCGAGCCGATGCCGTTGTTGTCCGTACTCTGGCATTGGGTCGAGCCCAGCAACGCCGCGGCACACAAACCGATGCCGGCGAGATAGATCATCCGTTTGACCATGATCGCGTCGTCCTGTACCCGCAATCAGTATAACCCGGGGGTTCCGGTAAGATTGCGCGCAGGCATCGTACCTGCGCATCCATGGAACACGCCGCACTCCGCTCCGTCCTGATCCTGCTGGCCGCGGCGGTATTGATCGTCGTGGTGTTGAAACGCGTACGGCTGCCGACCCTGATCGCGTACCTGGTCACCGGGTTTGTGGTCGGGCCCTACGGTCTTGGCTGGATCGCCAACAGCGCCGACACCCGCAATCTCGCGGAATTCGGCGTGGTGTTTCTGCTGTTCACGCTCGGGCTCGAGTTTTCCATGGCGCGCCTCGTCGCGATGCGCAAGGCGGTGTTCGTTCTCGGCGGACTGCAGGTGGCGCTGACGGCGGGCGGCGTGACACTGGCGGCGTGGCTCTTCGGCACGCGCGTGCCGGTCGCGGTGGTTCTCGGCGGCGCGTTCGCCATGTCCTCGACGGCCATCGTCGTGAAGCAGCTCGCGGAGCAGAATGAACTCAGCCGCGCGCATGGCCGGCTCACGATTGCGGTACTGCTTTTTCAGGATATCGCGGTGATTCCGTTCCTGATTCTGGTGCCCGGGCTGGCGCA
>JBOIBB010000191.1:0-21672 GCA_050739335.1 Gammaproteobacteria bacterium | reverse complement strand
GCCGGCCTGCCTGCATGTCCACTGAGAGTGCGAGTTGCGCGAGCGCGCGGTCGTAAACACCGGGTGTGATCGGGAAGCTTTTGTGCTTGTCTCCATCGGTGCTTTCGGCTGTGTGCCGGTTCCAATCGAAGTGTATGGTCTGCCCGCGATCGTTGCCGTGACCGGAATGCGTGTAGCTATACAGCAGCGGGAAGAGATGACCGTCGCGTTCCGCGAAGTAGCTGGTCTCGGTGATGATGTCACCGACGAACAGTGCCACCAGGCCGGAGGCCTGCGTGACCGACTGGTAATCGTAGGTGCCGTTTGGTTCGCGGGTGAGCGAGAAGCGCGCATCGCCGATATGCAAATCGTTGCGTCTGACGGCATAGGTTGCGTGATAAAGCGGGACAGTCAGGGTGGCGCCCGCGGCAACGTTCAGCGTTGCGAGCAAAAGCGCCACGACGCCGGCCAGCGCCGAAATGCGGCGGATCGCACGCCCGGGGCGGTCTGTTGGTGAGTTACGGCGAGCGTTGCAGGTCCGGTGGATCACACAATCTCCTCGGTACTTTCAAAAACCCGTGGCCTGGCAAGTGGTTGACCGTCGAGGAGCACACGGTTTGCATCCAATGACACACGACCTTCCACGAGCCAATGTATGACCAGAGGGTATAGAGCATGTTCGCGTGCCTGCACGCGGGCCATGAGGCTTGCCTCCGTGTCGTCCGGCGCAATTCTTACCTTTGCCTGCGCGATCACCGGTCCCCGGTCGAGTTCTGCAGTCACGAAGTGCACGCTGCAACCGTGCTCGCGTTCGTGGGCGGCGAGTGCCCGGCGGTGAGTGTGCAAGCCCGGGTATTTGGGCAGCAGCGCTGGGTGGATGTTCAGCACTCGGCCGCGGAATTTCTCTGCGAACGCACGGCCGAGCACGCGCATGAACCCGGCGAGGAGGATGAACTCTGCGCGGTGGCGTTCGACCAGGGTGCATAGCGCATTGTCGTATTCATCCCGCGCCGTGCCAGAACATGCAATCATCGTATGCACCGGCACGCGCGCTACCGTTGCGCGTCGCAGGCCACGCGCGTCGGCCCGGTCGCTGATCACGGTGCACACTTCGGCCTTGAGCGCGCCACTCTGGCAGTTGTCGAGGATGGCCTGCAGGTTGCTGCCTTCGCCCGAGATCAACACTGCCAAACGTAGCGGCGCGCGATCTGACTTCATGGCCATCAGGAAACGACGACTCCGCCGCCGCCTGCCCGCACCTCGCCGATGCGCCAAGCCGGTTCACCGGCGCGCGCGAGCCACGCGAGCGTGGGTTCGACATCGGCGGAGGCCACGCACAGCGTCATGCCGATGCCCATATTGAAGGTGCGGTACATCTCGTGGTTGTCCACCTTGCCTTGAGCCGCGAGCCAGTCGAACACCGCGGGTCGCGGCCAGGATTCGGAATCGAGCGCCACGCTCAGGCCGGCGGGAATCACGCGCGGGATGTTTTCCAGCAGGCCGCCGCCCGTGATGTGTGCGAGCGCATGCAGGGGCACTTCGCGCAGGAGTGCCAACAGAGTTTTGACGTAAATGCGCGTGGGTGTGAGCAGCACCTCGATCAACTCCCGGTCGCCAATGCGTTGCTCGAACTTTGCGCCGCTCTGCTCGACGATCTTGCGGATCAGTGCATAACCGTTGGAATGCGGTCCGGAAGAGGCCAGGCCGATGATTGCATCGCCGGCTTCGACCGCGGACCCATCGATGATTTTGTCTTTCTCCACCACCCCAACGGCGAAACCGGCGAGATCGTAGTCCTCTCCCTGGTACATGCCCGGCAGCTCCGCGGTTTCTCCGCCCACGAGTGCGCAGCCGGCCAGTTCGCAACCTCGGGCGATGCCGCGGATCACCGCTGCCGCGGTGTCGACATCAAGTTTCCCGCTGGCGTAGTAGTCAAGGAAAAAAAGCGGCTCGGCGCCCGAGACCACGATGTCATTCACGCACATCGCGACCAGGTCGATGCCGATAGTGTCGTGACGCTTGGCCGCCAGCGCCAGCTTGAGCTTGGTGCCGACTCCATCGGTGCCCGACACCAGCACCGGCTGCCGGTAACCCGCCGGAATCTCCACCAGGGCCCCAAAGCCGCCGATGCCGCCCAGCACTTCCGGCCGGTGGGTGCGCTGGGCGGTGGCGGCAATGCGCTCCACCAGTGCGTCCCCGGCGTCAATGTTTACGCCGGCATCTCGGTAGGTGAGCGAGTTGTGGGGCATGCTGCGGGTCTCGTCTGCTGTCGACGGCGGGTGGCTCGCCGTGCATGGGCTCGAGACTGTATATTCTACACGCCACCACCCGGCGGCTTGCCGGGTGACACCGGTTTGGCGCATGGAGAAATCGTGAAGCAGACTCGACTCTGGTTAGCCGCCGCGTTTACGTTGATGTTGCTCGCCGCGCCCTTCGGCGCACGCGCGGCCGTCGTGACCGGCTTGTACGAAGCCAGCGTACCGGTGCCGAATCAATCCGCGGCGGCACGCGGCGTAGCGCTGCAGCAAGCACTCGCCGCGGTGCTGGTGAAGATTACCGGTGAGCGTAGCGCCGCGAGCGTACCGGCGCTCGCCAAGCTTGCGCAGGATCCATCGCAATTCCTGCAGCAGTACCGATATGATCAGGCGCCGGCCGCCAGCACCACCGCGGCACCGCCCGTGACCTATTACGACCTGACGCGCACCGGTGCGCCGGCGATTGCACTCACCGGCCTGTTGCTGTCGGCAAAATTCGATGCGGACCTGTTAAACCAGGCGGTGCGTGCTGCGAACGAGCCATTATGGGGCGCGGAGCGCCCGGCGACTCTGGTGTGGCTCACGGTGATCGATGCCTCAGGTACACACATTCTCTCCGCTGGCGGCAATGTTGCGGTTCTGCAAGCGCTGCAAAGCGCCGCCGCGCAGCGCGGTGTGCCGCTGACATTTCCGAGCATGGATGCCGTGGATCAGCAGGCCATCGGCGTGCCTGACATCACGCTTGGCAACGGTGCGCGTGTCGCCGCGGCGTCGGCACGCTACAAGCCCGACGCCACGCTCATCGGCAGCACGCGTGCGGCGGCTTCCGGGACCTTTACCGCTCACTGGCAGCTCCGGGCGGGCAATGAGACGGCCGCCTGGAATGGCGTACCGGCGGATCTTGCGAGCGTCGCGGCCGAGGGCGTGCAAGTCGCAGCGGATGACTATGCCAAATGGTTTGCGATTGCTCCGGGTGCAAACGGCCTGAACGGCGTCGCGCTGAGCGTGAGCGGGATTACCGGGGTCACGGCCTACGCGAAAGTGCTCGACTATCTCGGGAATCTAACGCCAGTGAAGGGCGTGCAGGTGGCACGTGTTGACGGTGACACCGTATATTTCAGTATCGATACCCGGGGTAGCGTGCAGAATCTTGCGCAGGCCGTGCGGCTCGGTGGTTTGCTGAAATCTGCAGCGCCCGCGGCGGTGACGGCTGCGTCGGCGGCTGCGGCGAGCCTACAGTTTCAATACGTGCAATGAGCGTGTGTGGACTCTGGTCCTGAAACTCTGATGTCACAGCCGCCGGGCTGAACAGCGGCTGCCGGGACACGCTGGCGAGGGGTAGGTGATGACGACCGCACACAAGATCTGGACGCTGGTCATCCTCGTCATTGTGGCTCTGCTCATCCACTATCTGCGGCCGGTGCTAGTGCCGTTTTTTGCGAGCTTCATCCTGGCCTATCTCGGCAATCCTCTCGTGGATCGCCTGGAGCGCTGGAAGTTTCCCCGCACGCTCGCCGTGCTCACGGTGTTCGTGTTGACGCTGGTAATTCTGGCGTTGATTCTGCTGCTGGTCATTCCAATGGTGGTGCGTGAAATCACCGCGCTGTTTACCCGCGCTCCGGAAGTGATGCAATGGCTGCAAACGCATCTGCTGCCCTGGCTTACCGTGCATCTCGGGCTGCAGCCGGCAGATTTGCAGCCCGCCAAGCTGATGAATCTGGTGAGTGGCAATTTTGCCTCGGCCGGCAAGCTTGCCGGTCAGGCTTTCGTAAAGGTTTCGAGTTCCGGCGCGGCGGTGTTCGAATTCTTCATGAACCTGATTCTGATCCCGGTAGTGACGTTTTATCTGTTGCGTGACTGGAACAGCCTGCGCGAACGTGCACACGCGCTCTTGCCGCGCCAGGCGGCACCTACGGTATTGCGTCTCGCGCGCGACTGTGACCGGGTGCTTGCGGCGTTCCTGCGCGGTCAGTTGCTGGTCATGGCGGTACTCGCGGTGTTCTACAGCGTGGTCTTGTACCTCGTCGGGCTCGACAACGCGGTCGCCATCGGCGTGGTCGCAGGCGTGCTGAGCTTTGTGCCCTACCTTGGCATCATAACCGGGCTGGCGCTCGCACTGATTACCGCGCTCTTGCAGGGCGGCGGCTGGCTGCTTTTGTGGGTGGTCATCACCTTCGCCGTTGCGCAGTTGCTCTCGGACCTGGTGCTAACCCCGCGGCTTATCGGTGCGCGTATCGGCGTGCATCCGGCGCTGGTGATTTTTGCGATTCTGGTTGGCGGCGCGCTGTTTGGGTTCGCCGGGATCCTGCTGGCGCTGCCGGTGGCCGCGGCCGGCACCGTGCTGGTGCGCTACGCACGCGAGCGTTATCTGGAAAGCCGGCTTTTCCATGGAAACGGTGGGCGCGAGTGACCGCGGATGTATCAGGCCCGCAGTTGGCGCTGCCGATCTCGCTTGACGAGGGCGCGACCTTCGAGACTTTCCATGCCGGCGCCAATCAGGCGGCGGTGGACACGCTGCGCGAACTCGCGCGGGCCGGCGGTTCGCGAGCGCTTTTTCTGTGGGGAGGCGATGGCCGCGGCAAGTCGCACTTGTTGCAAGCGGCGTGCCGGCTCGCGGCGGCGCACGGCCGCCACGCGGTATATCTGCCCATGGCGCAAACCGTGCTGCTCGACCCCGAGGTGCTGGACAATCTCGAACACTACGCGCTGGTCTGTGTGGATGATGTGCATCGTGCGGCGGGGATCGAAGCCTGGCAATTCGCCTTGTTCAAGCTGTTCAATGCGCTCGGCGAGAAAGGCGGGAGCTTTGTCGCGAGCGCCCGCAACGCGCCCAACGCGATCAAACGCCTGATGCCGGACTTGGCCTCGCGGCTCGCTTGGGGCCCGGTGTTCAAGCTCGAACCCTTGACGGATGACGAGAAGATCGCGGCGCTCCGCCAGCGAGCGGCGCGCCGTGGCTTCGACCTGCCGGAGGAAACCGCGCGGTTCCTGCTCAAGCGTCAGCAGCGCGATATGCGTAACCTGTGCGCGCTTCTGGATACACTCGACAACGCGTCGTTGGCGGCGCAGCGGCGCCTGACGCTGCCGTTCGTGCGTGCACTGCTCGCCAAGGGTCCGGGCAGCGGCTGATCAGCCGAGCATCCGCCGGCGCAGGCGAAGCGCTGCTCCTGCCGCGCTGAACAGGAGCAGGCTCAGGAAAATTTCCACAGCGGCGAAACCTGCGTCACTGCGGCTCGTGAGCACCACGGTTACGCCCTGGGCAAAATAGGCGAGCGACAAAAAGCCGCTCCAGGCGAAGCCGCCCACCGAGTCACGGCTCACGAAGAAACCGGTGACGGCCAGTGGTGCGAGTGCGAGCACGAGCCAGGTGATTCTTTGAGCCGGCCGAGCCTCGGTGAGCCAGCCGAGCCACGGGAACAGCCACAGCACGAGCAGCACGAGCGCCGCGAGCACCAGCGCGCGGCCGCTCAGCCGGATGCTCACGATTCCTGCAGCCGTTGCGCTATGCCCGCTACACGTGCACCGAGCGTCTGGCACAACTGCTTTTCCAGGTTATCGAGTGCATGGTCGCTGTTGACGCCGGCCTGATGGCTGGGGCCGTATGGCGTGCCGCCGGTGCGGGTCTCCATGAGCTGCACTTCGGTATAGGGGATGCCGACGATCAACATACCGTGATGCAGCAGCGGCAGCAGCATTGATAGCAGCGTGGTTTCCTGGCCGCCGTGCAGGGAACTTGTCGAGGTGAAGACGCCGGCCGGTTTGCCGGCGAGCACGCCCGAGAGCCAGAGTGCACCGGTGCTGTCGAAGAAATACTTGAGCGGTGCTGCCATATTGCCGAAACGCGTGGGACTACCGAGGATCAGTCCCGCGCATTCCTTCAGGTCGGCGTGAGTTGCGTAGGGTGGGCCTGAAGTGGGGACGCTGTCCGCGCTAGCCGCCTCGGTTACCGGAGACACCGGCGGAACCGTGCGCAAGCGCGCATGCACTCCCGCCACGCTTTCTACGCCGCGGCACACTTGGCTTGCCATCTCGGCCGTGGCGCCATAACGGCTGTAATACAGAACCAGGATTTCCATTTCAGAGGGTGTCGAACACGCGCTCCGGCGGTCGGCCGATTCGGGCGATCCCGTCGGCAAACAAGGCCGGTGATTGAATCAGCGGCGGATCGTTGTGCGAAGCAGCTGCGAGCCGTGCACGTATGAGCGTCGGGTTGTTCAAGGCGTGCTCGCGGTGAGCGTTGTCAGTGCGCCGCATGAGCGCGCGCGATTGCAGTGTGAGGATGCACTCGATCTCAGGCTCCGATGGTGGAGTTTTTGGAAACTCCGCTGCGTGGTTTTTACCGTAGCCGGATTGCAACGGTCGCAAGGTCTCCCTGAATTTCGAGTAGTGTGGATCGTGCCAAATGCTGACTTCAGACATGCGCAAGCCGTTTCTGGCGATGGTCGCCCGGCCACTATAACCCAAGCCCGCCAGCTTGACGGCGTTCCGGCGCGTTGCTAGCGTGGTGGCGTCAGGTGCCTCCACGCGTGGCTGTTTACTTGTCTCTACGCAAGCATTTCACCTTGCTGCGGTTTGCTCCGCTGGTGTTGCCGCTGGTCTTGACGGCGTGTGCAGGCGCGCCGATTCAGGAGATGAGCAACGCTCGCCAGAGCGTTATGGCCGCGCAACAGTCGGGCGCCGTAACCTCGGCGCCGCGCCTCATGGCGCAGGCGCAGAAGTATTTGGCCAAGGCCCAGGCGGCTCTGGACGCTGGGGACTACTCGAGCGCACGCAAAAACGCAGAGCTAGCCCGCGAAGCCGCGCTCAAAGCGTTGCAGACGACCGAGAAGCCGGGATCACGGACACCGCCTACATCCTGAAAATCCTCATGTTTTCCTTATGTTAAGGCTGGATGCTCACTTGACCCGAAGTTTATCGGGCTTTAGACTATGTATACCGAATTTCCAAACCCGTTCAACGGTTTCCAATTCACGTTACTGTTGCTCGAAACAACAAAGGTCGGAGATTTAACATGATCAGGAATTACGCCAAGCCACTCGCCATCGTATTGCTGACTGCAGGTCTTGCAGTCGGTTGCGCGACTCACAAGGTTGCACCGCCCCCGCCTCCGCCCCCGCCATCGGGTCCGAATGCGGCTACAACGCAAGCGATTGCGGACGCGCAGGCAGTGATCAATGGCGCACAGGCACCATGCACCGACACCGGTGACGCTTCGCAGTTGCTCGCGCAGGCGCAGCAGGCAGGCCAGGCTGGTGACAACGCCAAGGCTCAGCAACTCGCGGCGCAAGCGAAGCAGGATGCCGAGACGACCATCAACAACTGCTACATGAGCCACGCGCGTGATCTGCTCACCCAGGCGCAGCAGTACACCAATCTGAATGCGGATGAGCAAAACAGCCTCAATCAGGGCGAGAACTACATTAACAACAATCAGGGCAAACCAGCCTACGACACGCTGTCGGCGCTGGTCGCGCAATTGCAGGCAGCGCAGAGCACCTACACGGTTGTCAAGGGCGACAGCCTGTGGCGCATCGCCGGCAAGTCTGACGTGTACGGCAATCCGCTCGAGTGGCCGTTGATCTTCAAGGCCAACGCTAGCTCGATCAAGCACGCGGATCTGATCTTCCCCAAGCAAAACCTGAACGTGGTGACCAACCCGCTCAAGAATGACGTCGGCTCGGCTACTTGGTATGCGACGCATCGTGGTCCCTGGCAGAACCACAAAGCGGATCACCGCGACCAAGAATGGCTGAACGGCACGCTCACGCCGCCCGCTTCCGGCAGCGGCAATAATTGATCGCGGTTTGGATGTGACACATGGAGAGGGCCCTGCGGGGCCCTCTTTTTGTTGGGGGCACGAGTACGGCATCCGCTACGATCTGCAAGCACTGTTTTGTATCCGGCCGCGTGCAGGGAGTGTATTACCGTGCCAGCACCGGCCGGCGCGCGCGCGAACTGAAGATTACGGGCTACGCGCGCAACCTGGCCGATGGTCGTGTAGAGGTGTTGGCCTGTGGTGCGCCGGCCGCCGTGGCAGAACTCTGCGAGTGGTTGTGGGACGGCCCTCCCGCGGCGCGCGTGGATGAGGTGGTTGTACGCGGCGTCGAGTGCAGCGACATCCCCGCGGTGTTTAAGACCGACTAGGCTGGCTGCGGCCTGACGCTTGCGGCAGGCATTTTCGCCATCCGGCCGGACGCGGCTGGCCGCTCAGTCCCAACGCCACTTTACACTCAGGGCTTCCAGCACCCGGTCCGAGTAATCAATCCCGACGGTGGCGCCGTTGTAGCGCTGCAGGGCTTCACGGATGTCGCCGTGGGATCGTCCGAGATAGTACTTGAGGATGGTGCAGCCGAGCCGCAGATTGGTGGTCTCGTGAAACAGGTTACCGTGTGGCTGACCGCTCAACTTGAGCCAGAACGGCATGATCTGCATGAGTCCCTGGGCGCCGGCCTCGGAGACCGCGAAGCGGTTGAAGTCGCTTTCCACGTTGATGATGGCGAGTACCAGCTCGGGAGAGACTCCGGAGCGCGTGGCCTCGGCATGGATCAGCTCGAGCAGCGCGAGGCGCTTGCGGAGGTCGAGAACGGTCGGAGCCAGCCGGTTGGACATGGTCATCAGCCAGACCTGGGCGTCGTATTTATCCTTGAAGCTCGAGTGATCAGCCGCCGCTTTTTGTACAAGCTGGATAAGCTCGGGACTCGGCGGAAGGAATTTCTGTGCGTGTGCGGCGGGGACGAGCAGCATCGCGCACAGCGCCAAAGTCCAAGCGAAGCGCAGATAGCGTGTCAACCGCGTGCGGCGTTCGCCTGGCTGAGGCGCGCATGCAGAAATGCGAAAAGCTCGGCGTGTGGCACATCCTGTGAGTCCTGGTCGCGGCGACCTTTGTATTCGACTGTGCCGGCGCCGAGTCCGCGCTCGGAAAGCACCAGCCGGTGCGGGCAGCCGATGAGCTCGGCATCGGCGAACATCGGCCCCGGCCGGAGCTCGCGGTCGTCCATCAGTACCTCGTAGCCCGCGGCCGCGAGCTCGTCATGAAGGCTCTCCGCGGCGCGGCGCAGCGCCGCCGATTTGTGCATGTTGAGCGGCAAGAGCGCAATCTGGAAGGGCGCTAATGCCGCAGGCCAGACGATACCGCGCTCGTCATGGTTTTGTTCGATCGCGGCGGCCACGATGCGTGAGACGCCGATGCCGTAACAACCGGTGAGCGGGGTGAGCGTCTTGCCGTCCTGGCCCAACACGCTCACGTGCATGGCCGCCGTGTACTTGCGGCCGTTCTCGAAGATGTGGCCGACTTCGATGCCGCGTGCGATCGCGAGCTTGCCCTTGCCGTCCGGCGACGGATCGCCCGCCACTACTTTGCGGATGTCTGCGACCAAGTACCCCGGGTTGATGTCGCGGTCAAGATTGAATCCGCGATAGTGCTGTCCCTTCTGATTTGATCCGCAGACGAAATCCGCCATCGCGTTGACGGCGCGGTCTACGATCAGGCTGAACGGGGTATCAACACCTTTGCGAACGTACGGTGTGCTTTTTATCAGGCCAATAAAGGGCTTACCAGCCGGATTGCCGATGGCACCGGCACGCGACTGGAGGTCCGCGGGTCCGATGTATCCTGCAGGGCACCCCAAGTGCTGTTCGATTTCTTCCTCCGTCGCCAAGCGGTAATCGCCGAGCCCCGCGATCTTCCTGACCTTGGTCTCGTTCACTTCATGGTCCCCACGCACCAGCAGCATGACAAAGCCGCTGGAACCCACGATGGCGAGCGCCTTGACACATTCGCGGGGAGCCACTGCGAGGAATGCGGTGACATCATCCATGGTTTTTTGGCCGGGCGTCTCTACGAGTTCGAGCTTCGCGTTGGGTGCCGGGCGCGGTGCGGAGGGTGCCACGGCCTCGGCCAATTCCACGTTCGCGGCGTAGTCCGAGCCATCCGAAAATGCGATGGCGTCTTCGCCGGAATCCGCGAGCACCTGGAATTCATGGCTCACGTCGCCGCCGATGTCGCCGCTGTCCGCGGCGACGGCGCGGAATTTGAGGCCCAAGCGCGTAAAGATCCGGGTGTAGGCGTCATACATCACGCGATAGGTTTGATCGAGGCTCGCTTGGTCGGAATGAAACGAATACGCATCTTTCATGATGAATTCGCGTGCACGCATCACCCCGAAGCGCGGGCGGATTTCGTCGCGGAACTTGGTCTGGATCTGATAAAAGCTTACCGGTAACTGTTTGTAGCTCTTGATCTCGTTGCGCACCAGATCGCAGATCACTTCTTCGTGGGTCGGCCCGAAGCAGTACCAGGCTTTCTTGCGGTCTTCCATGCGCAGCAGCAGTCCGCCGTACTTGTCCCAACGGCCCGACTCTTCCCAGAGCTCTTTTGGCTGGACGCAGGGCAGCAGCAATTCCAGCGCACCGGCGCGGTTCATTTCTTCCCGCACCACCGTCTCCACGCGGCGCAGGACCCGCAGCCCGAGCGGCGTCCAGGTGTAGATGCCCGCCGCGAGCTTGCGCAGCATTCCGGAGCGCAGCATGAGCCGGTGGCTCACCGTATCAGCATCCGCCGGAGTTTCCTTGATGGTGAACAGGGGGAATTGCGAGGCGCGCATGGCGATGGTTTTTTATGTTGAAAGCGGTATTTTAACGGCGGTTTCCGGGTTTCCAAACCCCCGCGCACGCCGGAATTGCCGGATTACTGTCCAGTTGATTTCGGCGCAGTCTGCGGTTAGCGTGTCCCGGCAAAAGGAGCCCCCTATGGCCATTGTGCACTATGACACCGGGATCAACCCTTCCCTGATCCGGCCGCGCCGGGTTGCGGTGCTGGGGTTCGGCGTACAGGGGCGGGCGCAGGCGCTCAACCTCAAGGACTCCGGTGTACATGTGACCGTGGGTTTGCGGCCGGAGTCGGTATCGCGTGCCGCCGCCGAAGCAGCCGGCCTGCCGGTCGCCGAGCCGCTCGCGGCAGTGTCCAAGGCCGATGTGGTAGTGATGCTGGTGCCGGACGAGAAGCAACCGCGGCTATATAGCGAGAGCGTCGCGCCGGCGCTCAGAAAGAATGGCGCGTTGATCTTTGCACATGGCTACAACATCCATTTCAAGCACATCACGCCGCGTGCCGACCTCGACGTGATGCTGGTCGCGCCCAACGGAATCGGCGAACAAGTGCGAGCGAAGTATCTGGAGGATAGCGGGGTGCCAGCGCTCGTGGCGGTGCATCAGGATGCCACGGGCTCGGCGCTGGACCTGGCGCTTTCTTATGCCTGGGCCCAGGGCCACGGGCGCGCTGGCATCATCGAGTCGACTTTCCAGGAGGAAACCGAGACGGATCTGTTTGCCGAGCAGGCGGTGCTCTGTGGCGGCCTGACGCACCTGATCCAGGCTGGTTTCGACACGCTGGTAAACGCCGGCTATGCGCCGGAAGTCGCGTACTTCGCGTGCTTGCATGAAGTGAAATTCATGGCCGACATGATTTCTTCCAAGGGCATTGCGGATATGCGCAATTCGATATCGACGCCTGCCGAGTTCGGCGATTACACGCGCGGTCCGCGCGTGATCGGCGAGGCCACGCGCAAGGCCATGGCCGAGGTGCTCGAGGAAATACGCAACGGCGCGTTCGTCGCGGAGCTGGAACGCGAAGTCAAGTCGGGCAAGCCGACCGTCAAGGTCGAGCGCATCCGCGCCCGCAATCAGCGTATTGAAGCGGTGGGCAGAAAATTGCGCGCACACATGCGTGCCACAGGCTCGCGCCGCTGAAACGCGCTTGGGCGCGGAAATCCCTGAAGTGGCATCATGATGCCCCGGGACCGGGGCAGAGAGTAGTACATGGCGGACAATCCGGACAACGAGGACGTCGAAACTGAAATCGGCCTGGACGAGCAGATCGACGAGGCCGCCGAATCCGGTATTGAAGGCTCACGTCGCCGCGGCATTTATCTGTTGCCGAACCTGATTACCACCGCCGGACTGTTTGCCGGTTTTTACGCCATCGTTGCGGCCATCAGCGGGCGCTTCGAGGCGGCCGCGATTGCGGTGTTCGTGGCCATGATTTTCGACGGCCTCGACGGGCGCATCGCGCGGCTCACACATACCGAGAGCGCCTTTGGCAAGGAATATGACAGCCTCTCGGATCTGGTGTCTTTCGGCCTCGCGCCGGCGCTGGTCATGTACGAATGGGCCTTCCGGGATATGGCGGGTTTTGGTCTGGCCTGGGGCAAGATCGGCTGGTTGGGCGCGTTTTTCTATGCGATTACCGCGGCGCTGCGTCTCGCGCGCTTCAACGTGCGCACCGGCGTGGTCAACAAGCGTTATTTTCAGGGCCTGCCGAGCCCCGCGGCGGCGGGGATCCTGGCTGGTGCCGTGTGGCTCGGCACCACGCTCGGCATCCCCGGTCCGGCGCTCGTGATACCCGCGTATGCGTTGACGATCGCGGCCGGCGTACTCATGGTGAGCAGCATCGGCTATTACAGCTTCAAGGATCTGCATCTCTCCGGACGCGTGTCGTTCACGATCCTCCTGATTGTGGCGCTCGCCATCATCGTGATTTCTTTCAGCCCGCCGTGGGTATTGTTCGGTGCGTTTTTTCTCTACGCCTGCTCGGGCGCTGTCATGGCCTTATGGCGGCTGCGCCGGCGTTTCCCGCGGCGCGCCCCGGCTTGAGTCTTCGTGGAAACCGGGCGCGCGGATTACCTCTATGAACTCGGCATTCCCGTGTGGGTGCGGCGTGATCAGCCGGCGGAGGACGCGCACGCTGAATTCGGCGAGGAACCACGCGCGCGCGCCGAAGCCATCGCCACTATGGACTGGGAAGCGCTTACCGCGGCGGTGCGGGACTGTACGGCTTGCCGCTTGCGCGCCGGGTGTGCGCGCACGGTGTTCGGTGTGGGCGATCGGCATGCACAGTGGATGTTGGTCGGGGAAGCACCGGGTGCCGAAGAAGACCGCCAGGGGGAACCCTTTGTCGGCCGTGCCGGGCAGTTGCTGAATGCCATGTTGACGGCCATTGGCTTGCGGCGCGAGGCGGTGTACATCACCAACGTCGTGAAGTGCCGCCCGCCTGGGAATCGCGACCCGGCGCCGGACGAGGCCGTGACCTGCCGCCCGTTTCTCGAGCGCCAGATCGAGCTGGTGCAACCCAAGCTGATCCTTGCGCTCGGGCGTGTGGCTGCGCAGAACCTGCTCGGCACCCAGGCGCCGCTCGCACGCTTGCGTGGCCACGCACACGAACTGCGCGGTATCCCGGTGGTCGTGACTTATCATCCGGCTTATCTGCTGCGCACCCCAAGCGAAAAGCGCAAGGCTTGGGCGGATTTGCAATTCGCCGCACGCATTGTGCAAGGTGTGCCGCAGTGAGTGCCGTCGTCCGCCTCGGCGAAGACCCGTTTTACCGGCCGATGCGGGAAATCGATGTCGGCGCCGTGATGGCGGTGGAAGTGCGTGCCTACCGCTTTCACTGGAGCGAAGGCATCTTCCGTGACTGCCTGCGGGTCGGCTACGGTTGCTGGGTGATGGAGCTCGGCAGCGGCGTCGGCGGCTACGGGGTCTTGTCGCTCGTGGTTGGCGAAGCACATTTGCTCAATATCTGCGTGGCACCCGAATGGCAAGGGCAGGGCTATGGCAGCTTGCTGCTCGATCATTTCATCGCGCTCGCGCGCGAGCGTCATGCCTACCAGATGCTGCTCGAAGTGCGCCCCTCGAACCGGTCGGCGCTCAAGCTCTACCGCAGCCACGGCTTCGAGCAGGTCGGACTGCGCAAGAACTACTACCCGGGTGAGCATGCACGCGAAGACGCCTTGATCCTGAGTTTGCCGCTATAGGCCGCGCGTGAGCTTCGGCTAAAATAGCGCGCTTTTTCCCGAGAGTTTTGCCCGAATGTTCGACCAGGAAATCGGCCGGCGGCGTACCTTTGCGATCATTTCGCACCCCGACGCCGGCAAGACCACATTGACCGAGAAGTTGCTGCTCTTTGGCGGCGCCATCCAGATGGCGGGTGCGGTCAAGGGCCGCAAGGCCACGCGACACGCCACCTCCGACTGGATGAAGCTCGAGCAACAGCGCGGTATCTCGGTGACCTCCTCGGTGATGCAGTTCCCCTACAAGGAACGCATCATCAACCTTCTGGATACCCCGGGCCACGAGGATTTTTCCGAGGACACCTATCGCACGCTCACCGCGGTGGATTCGGCGCTGATGGTGATCGACTGCGCCAAGGGCGTCGAAGAGCGCACCATCAAGCTCATGGAAGTGTGCCGGTTACGCGCGACGCCGATCGTGACTTTTATCAACAAACTGGACCGCGATGGCCGCGACCCCATGGCGCTCCTGGATGAAGTGGAATCCGTGCTCAAGATCCGCTGCGCGCCTGTGACTTGGCCGATCGGCATGGGGCGCGAGCTCAAGGGCATTTACCATCTGACCGAGGATCGTGTTTATATCTATGCCGGAGACAAAACCGGCCGGCTTGGTCAAGTGCGGATCATTGACGGGTTGCACAGTGCCGCCGCCGACGCGCTCCTCGGGCGCGATGCCGATGCCTTCTGGGCGGAAATGGAACTGGTGCGCGGCGCCTCTCACGCGTTCGATCAAGGCGAATATCTCGCCGGCCGGTTGACGCCGGTGTTCTTTGGCTCGGCCATTACCAATTTCGGCGTGCGTGAATTACTCGATGCCTTCGTGAAGTACGCGCCGCCCCCGCGCCCGCGCGCCACGCTGACACGCGTGGTCGATCCGCGCGAGGAAAAACTCAGTGGGTTTGTGTTCAAAATCCAGGCCAACATGGATCCACGTCATCACGACCGCATCGCGTTCCTGCGCCTGTGTTCGGGCCGCTACGCTCCGGGTATGCACGTGAAGCATGTGCGTATTGGACGCGAGATCAAGATCGCGGATGCGCTCACCTTCATGGCCGCGGAGCGCGCGCGTGCCGAAGAGGCTTACGCGGGGGACATACTTGGTATTCATAATCACGGTACGGTGGCAATCGGCGACACTTTTACCGAGGGTGAAGCGCTTCAATTCACCGGTATTCCCAACTTCGCACCGGAAATCTTTCGGCGCGTCGTGCTGAAAGATCCGCTCAAATCCAAGGCCTTGAGCAAGGGACTGGAACAGCTCTGCGAGGAAGGCGCCACCCAGTTGTTCCGTCCGTTGCGCAACAATGATCTGGTTCTCGGAGCCATTGGCATGCTGCAATTCGATGTCGTGGCTTACCGGTTGCGGGAAGAATATGGCGTGGACTGCGTGTTCGATAATATCGATGTGGCGACCGCGCGCTGGGTGGAGAGCAACGACGCCGGGCGGCTGGAGGAACTCCGCAGCAAGGCGTTTGAGAATCTCGCTCTCGACCACACCGGCAGTCTCGTATACGTGGCGCCGACCCGCATCAATCTGAGTCTCACCGAACAGCGCTGGCCGGACATCCAATTCCGTGCTACCCGAGAGCAGGGCGCACAGCTTGCCGCCTGACAGGTCGGGATCGCCGATGGGTTATTACCTCTGGCGGCGTCTTGCGGCAATCGTGTTGTGGCTGTAATCCGCGGTCGGTCCGAGACTCGCACAGCGCACGTGTGCGTCGTGGTCGCGAAGCCGGCGTCCCCGCGCAGTTCGGGTTACCTGTTAGCCTAGTGTCGCTGTCCTGCCGGAGTGCGCCATGTTGTTGCCGAAGAGCCGCAAGCTGTGGGGCTGGGCTGCGTATTACTGGGGCAATCATGCCTACACGACTTCCATCATCACGGTGTTTTTCCCGATCTTTTTCCGGGAGTATTGGGATCACGGCGCGTCCATAACACTCACGACCTTCCGCTTGGGATTGGCGAATTCCATCGCCAGCTTGGTAGTGGCGTTGTCCGCGCCGGTGCTGGGCGCGATTGCCGACAGCGGCGGTCACAAAAAGCGGTTTCTAATTACCACCGCGTTTCTGGGCGCGGTCATGGTGCTGGCGCTGCATTTCGTGCAAAGAGGCGAGTGGCAATGGGCCTGGCTGTTTTATGTGATCGCCTCGATCTGTTACTGGTGGGGCAACGTGTTCGGCGATTCCATGCTGGTGTCGGTGGCGCCGCCCGGCAAGCTGGACATGACTTCTGCAATCGGCTATTTCGCGGGTTATCTGGGTGGCGGACTGTTTCTGATCGTGGGGGTCGTCTTGAGTCTCAAACCACAATGGTTCGGGCTCGATAACGCCGCCGCCGCGGTGAAAGTAATTCTGATTCTGACCTCTATCTGGTGGGTGGCATTTTCGCTGCCTTTGCTGTTCTGGGTGCCGGAACCACACAAGCCCGCCAAGAAACAGAGTCTGTGGCCGACAGCGAAAGCCGGTGTGGCACAACTCGCTGAAACTTTCCGGCATGTGCGCGCCTACAAGCCGGTGTTCATGTTCCTGATTGCCTACTGGGTCTACATAGATGGCGTGAACACCATCATTCAGATGGCGGTGGACTATGGCCAGGCGATCGGTTTCACCACTACCAACCTGATTCTGGCAGTGCTGCTGGTGCAATTCGTGGGAGTTCCCGCTGCGCTGCTGTTCGGCCGGCTCGGTGAGCGCATCGGTCCCAAGATCATGATTTTTATCGGCCTTGCCGTGTATGTATGCGTGACAGTGTTTGCGGCCTTCATGCATAAATCTCCGGGGGCGACTGAATTCGCAATGTCCATAGGGCTGAATCGCGGTATTGCCGAGCTTCTAGGTGCTTGGGAGTTCTTTTTGCTCGCTATCATGGTGGGCTTAGTGCAGGGTGGGGTGCAGCTACTCAGCCGTTCGTACTACGCACGTCTGGTGCCAGTCGAGCGTGCCGGCGAGTTTTTCGGCTTTTACAACATGCTCGGGGAATTCGCCGCGATCATCGGGCCGTTCCTGATCGGCATCGTGAGTTATCTGAGTGGTGACCCGCGTATTTCCATACTTTCGGTAATTCTGCTGTTTGCCGTGGGCGCAGTGCTCTTGGCGTTGGTGGATGGCCGGGCGGGCCAAGGCATGCCGGGCCTCCCGGCTGAACTCGGCACGGGCCGTCCACGCACCTGAGAATTTGACCGCATCGTGGCAGAATCTAGCTCAGCCAAGGCAGCATTCTGCCGCTCACGGGGTCGTGGTGGAGGGACTATGCAACGTTACCTATCTGCGCTCATACCGGTATCGGCCGCTATTCTACTGGCCGCCTGCAGCTCGTCCGGCTTGAGTTCAACTTTCGCTCTGGTGGGTGCACCGGCCCAGGATTCATTTACCAGCAGCGCCAACTTTCTGATCAGTGGTAAGACCTGCAATTACTATACCTACCGGGGCGACGGCACCAATCCGCCGGAGGTTGGCGAGGGTTGCACGGTAATGGAGGACCGGGCCAATTCACTTGGACATTCGCATGCGCTGGTCAAGATCGGCTTTGCGACGGCCAAGGGCGAGCAGGTGTTGACGCTCACCCAGGCAGGCAACAATGCGCTCGCCGCGACCAACATTCCCGATATCGGCATGTACTTGCCGGAGAACTGGAAGGTCGCGGCGCCGGCGACGGACATGATTCTCAACAGCGCCGTCGCGGGCAGCGTCTACTCGGGCCTGGCGATCCATATCGACGGCGTACGCTGCGCACTCACCATCACCCCGGTGTCGGACAATACCCCGGTGAGCATGCCTTGCGGCCTGATGTTCTGGAGCGGCTCGGTGGTTTCGATCGCGATCCCGGGATCGCTGATCTCGAGTGCCTGGACCGGTCACCCCTGGAATCTGAATTTCTCGCGTGACAGCTCCAAGGCCGGAGCTTGGAATCTCGCGAAACCGCCCACGGGTTTTCCGGCGAGCTACACCGAGGCTGCGCCGGCCAAGTAACGGTGCCGCGCGAAGCTGCAATTCAAGCGCGCGGGTGTCAGGCCAAGGTCGGAACGTTCGCACCAGGCGGCGCAACGCGGCGTCTTGAGGATTCGGCGCTGTTGTCGGGTCGTTCCTGATCGGTGTGATGAGTTTTCTGAGCGCGAAGCCGCGCATTGCCATTCTCTCGGTGCTCCTGCTGTTTGTCGTGACGGCGGTGTTGCGCACGTCTGGACAGCCGCACGCGCCGAAATGCCACAGAGGTTCGCGCGGCCGCGGAGAGTTGATCCTGCACACCTGAGAATTTCAGCCAGGAGTGGCAAAATCTGCTCAGGACAACGGCACTCTGCCGCGTGTGAAGTGGTGCAGGAGGGTAGAGAAATGAAACGATTTTTGATCGGTCTCGTAACCGTGACGGCCGCACTGGGTCTCGCGGCGTGCAGTTCATCGGGGTCAGCTGCGCACCCCGGTTCAGCCTTCGTGCTTGTCGGCGCGCTGAATTCTACCGCCGTCACCGCGAGCGCCAATTTTCTGATCAGCGGTAACAGCTGCGGCTACTACGTGTACCGCGGTAATGGCAGCAGCCCGCCCCAAGTGACCAAGAGCTGCACTCTGATGGAGGATCAGCCGAATGCGATGGGCCAGCCGCATAGTTCAGTGAAAATTGGATTCGCGACAGACAAGGGCCAACGGGTGCTTGTGCTTAAACGTGGCAATGGCAATACCTTGACTGCGAAAGACGTCCCGGACATCGGTGTGTTTTTGCCGAACAGTTGGGCGATTGCCACTCCGGACACAAACATGATTCTCAACAGTACAGCGGCAGGCAGCACGTATTCCGGCATGGCCATCCATGTTGATGGCGCAAGTTGCTCGATGACGGTCACACCCGTCGCGGACAAGACTCCAACGAGCACGCCTTGCGGCCTGGTGTTCTGGGACAGCGATTCCGTGACGGTTGCCATTCCGGGATCGTTGGTGTCCACCCAGACTGCCAAGCAGTCCTGGACGCTCCAGTTCTTTAAGAATGCCACGGCGTGGAATCTGTCACAGCCGCCGGTGGGCTTTCCGGCGACCTTTACCGAGGCCACGCCTGCCGCGAAGTGATTGCTATCGGGCGTTGTACGTGTGCGTGTAACGTGCGCGAGCGCTCGTGCGCCTGCGCGGCAGGTGACTTTGCGCGTCTGCGGTTATGGTCGAAACGATCGTACTTGTCGGTCGAGCGAGCGCAGATCACCTGTACCTAAGTACCGAAGATGGATGTATAGCGCAGTGATCGCCTGGATTGCACCGGTGAGTTCCGGGCGTGCGTGGCTTGTGCGGCGGGCGTAATCCAGCGGGCCTTCACTCGGCGCACGCGCCAAGCCACGGCGCGCGAGCTTACGACAAAACCTTAGATAGGTGCGTTGCACTGCCGCCGGCTGCGGTGCCCGCCGCCGCCACCACAACACGGTCCATAGGCCGAGCAGGATTGCGCCGATGGCACCGATCAGCACCAGTGCGAGCTGCAGCCAGTTGCCATTATTAAGGCCGAGATGCGCAAAGAAGCGCTGCTGCAGTTCCGGTCCGTAAGCCAGCACCCATTGGTTCCAGCCGTTGTTGACGGCATCCCAGGTATTGCGCAGCGAATTCATCCACGGATGGGTGCGGAAATAAAGCCCGGGGAGTTCCGCCGCCGGTAGTGCTGCCGCAAGACCCTGGTCCACGCGCGCCGGGTCGACCGCCGCCGTCGGGTCGACGCGCACCCAGCCGCGCGCGCCCAACCACACTTCCGCCCAGGCGTGGGCATCTTCCTGCCGGATCACGTAGTAGCCATCGACCGGGTTGCGCGTGCCGCCCTGGTAGCCGATGACCACGTGGGCCGGAATGCCCGCCGCACGCATCAGGAACACGAAAGCGCTGGCGTAGTGCTCGCAGAAACCGCGGCGCGTAGTGAACAGGAATTCGTCAATCCGGTTCGGGCCGTGCAGCACCCCCGGATCGAGCGTGTAATGGAAGGGCTGCGTGCGGAACATGCGGAGCGCGTCGTTCACGATCTGCTCGGGCGTACTCGCCGTAGCGCGCCAGCGTGCGGCGAGTGCGCGGGCACGAGGATCGATGCGCGGCGGCAGTTGCAAATCGCGTTGCCTCAGCCAGTGGGGCGTGTCGGCGCCGTAGCGGTAGTCCGTATAGCTGGTGACCGTGTAGCGCACGCGTTCGGTCACGCGGCGTGCGGTGAGCAGTTCCAGATCGGGGGTAAGACGGGCGTCGCCGCCGACCGTCACCGGCACGTCAAGTGCGTACAGTGCATGCAGGTTGTTCGGGGCAAGCGTCAACTGGTATTTGAGAGGCGCACCGAGCGGGGTGATGCGGGTTGCGCCGTTCTGCAGTACGCCACCGGTGCTCCAGGTTTCACCGTCGTAGTCGTGCAGCACCAGTGCGCGCCAGTAGCGTTTGTCGGGCGGCGGGGCGGGTCCGTCGAACTCAACGCGAAAAGCAATCGCGTCGGAGCGTGCAAGCTTGCTGAGACTCCCCGGAGACATGTCCGGCGAGAGCCCGGTAATGGCGGAGGACTGTGGCAGGGAGAGTGCCCACAATGGTCCCGGGATGCGCGGGAAGAGCATGAACAAGGCCGCGGCAATCAGCACGGCGGGAAGCGCAAAGCGTGCGCTGCGCTTGAGTGACACGATGGGGCTGCGCTCCAGATCGGGATGCGCGACGTTCAGTAGCGCGGCCAGACCGATCCAGGTAGCCGGAATCATGTATAGCGCGAGCGGGACGGTTTGGTCATAAAGGAAATTCGCGATGGCGATGCCGAAGGCGATCACCATGAGCAGGAAGTAATCGCGCAGGCTGTGCGCTTCCATGAGCTTGAGTGCCGCGAACGGCAGCAGCATCGCCATGCCTGCTTGGGGACCGTTGAAGGTGTGGTAGGTGGCGTACACGCCTATAAATACGCATAGGCCGAGGAGGACCAACACGTAACCATGCGGGCGCGACCAGTGCCGGTAATCGATGGCAAGTCGCCAGAGAGCCAGCAGGACTGCAACCGTGGAGATCCAACCCGCGAGGTGCAGGCTGAATGGCAAAGTCATGACGGTGAGCGCCGCGAGTACCCACCATAAACGCACGTGCTCGAGCTCTGTGTCATGCAGCACCGCGGTGGACGCTGTGTTCATGCGCTTGGCTCCTGCGGGTGGCCGTAGAGCGCGAGCGCGCGCAGGCAAGCATCGCGGTGCAGATCGCCGCGGCCGGTGCCGATGATTTTGCCGGGAAGCTTGAGTCCGTACTCGAGATCTTCGGCGTGCGCCAGCAGTACCCAGCGACAGAGGACGGCGAGACGCGCCTCGGGATCGCGCATTGCGAGCATCCCGAAGTCAAGCCAGTGGATCTCGGGTCCACTGCCCGAGAATTGTTTGGTGAGCAGGCGGTTTTCGCGCGCCGATGCTTTCCAGGCGATGCGCCGTGGCGAATCGCCCGCGCGATAGTCACGCAAGCCCGCAAAGTCATCTTCGCCCTGCGCGGCGCTGCGGCCCACGCCGGTGTTTCCGGCCGGCAGTGGCAGCGGCGGGGCGTCGGTGGCCGGAGCCGGGTACACCAGCACGCGCAGCGGCATGTACACCCAGCTCCAGGCACGGAACAGACCGAACGGGTAGGTGGTGTCCACGACCA
>JBOIBB010000190.1:0-9267 GCA_050739335.1 Gammaproteobacteria bacterium | reverse complement strand
TGATTCTCATGAGCAACCGCTTCGCGCTGCTGCTCGGCGATGCCGCAGCGGGCCGGGTGCCACGTGATACGGTGTTTGCGCTCCTCGGGCTCGCCTCCGTGAATTATTTCATCGTGGTGATTCCGGTCGCGCTGTTTCTGGCCGTGATGCTGGCACTCGGACGGCTGTATCGCGACAGCGAGATGACCACGCTTGCCGCCTGTGGCGTCGGGCCGGGGCAGGTCTACCGGCCGTTGATGCTGATTGCCGTGGTACTGGCGGCGCTGCTCGCGGTACTGGCACTGCAGGTCGCGCCTTGGGCACAGCGCACGACCACGGTGATCAAGAGCTACGCGCAGCACAACGCCCAAGTCGGGGACCTCGCCTCGGGCAGCTTCAAGGAGGATCTGCATGGGCGAGGGGTGCTGTATGCCGCGAGCGTGAGCCGCAACGGGCGTGCGCTGCAAGATGTCTTCATGGCCGGACCCAACGGGCCGCGGCAGGACGTGATCACTGCGGTCAGCGGTACGCGTGTTCTGCACGGCGAGCACGGCGCCGGCACTCTGGTCCTGCACGATGGCTATCGTTACGATGGCATCCCGGGGCAAGCCGACTTCCGCATCGTAAAGTTCACCGCGAATTCGATCCGCCTATCGCCGGTCGTGCCCGCGCTCGGCCCGGAGAGTTATTCCGCCATGCCGACGCCCGCCTTGTTGCGGGCGCACACGCCGGGGGCTGCCTCGGAATTCCAGTGGCGGCTCTCGGTGCCGCTTTCGGCGCTGCTGCTGGTGTTCCTTGCCGTGCCGCTCGCACACACTAATCCGCGGCGTGGCCGTTATGGCCGCCTGTTGGTGGCGATCCTGGCATACGTGATTTACACCAACCTGCTCGGCGTGGCGCGCGTGTGGCTGGATCGCGGTGTGGTGCCTGCGAGTGTGGGTGTGTGGTGGGTACTCGTGCTGCTGCTCGCCGCGGCCTTGGCTATGCTGCTGCATCAGTATGGCTGGCGCGGCATCATTTTTACCCGACGGGTGGCGGCTGATGCGGGTCATTGATCGGCATATCGCGTTGCAGGTCATTGCGTATTCCCTGCTGGTGCTGCTGGTGCTGACCGCGCTTATGAGCATCGTGACCTTCGTCGGCGAATTCAGCAGCATTGGCGATGGCAGCTATACGCTTGCGGATGCGGCGCTCTATACCGTGCTGTATGTGCCGTCCCAGGCCTATCAGGTGTTCGTGGTCTCGACTCTGCTGGGCACCATGCTCGGACTCGGGGAACTCGCGAGCCACAATGAACTGATGGTGATGCGTACCGCCGGCCTCTCGGTTGCACGGCTCGGAGTTTCGGCGCTTGCCGGCGGGTTGGTATTGCTGGTGCTGTGCGCCGTGATCGGAGAGTGGGTGGCACCGTCCGCACAGCGGTTTGCCGATGCCCGGCGTGCGGTGCTCACCGGCTATAACCCGGACAGCACGGCAGGCGGCGTGTGGGCGCGTGACGGCGACCTGTATCTGAACGTAAAACAAATACACGGGAGCAATCAGGCGCGGGGGATTTTGCTTTACCGCGTCGATCCGCAGCACCACCTGCTCGCCATCACCGAGGCGGCGTCGGCGGAGTTCGTCGCCGGCCGCTGGCAACTGCAGGACGTGCGTAGTACGAGTTTCGGCAGCGATGGCGCGCGCGGCAGCGAGAGTGTCAGCCAGGAGTGGCGGACGTTCCTGAGCCCGAAGCTCCTCGAGCTCTTCAATCTCGACACCAGCACGCTCTCGGCGCGCGGCTTGCGCCAGTATGTGAGCTATCTGCAGCGCAATCATATTGACGCGCGGCGCTACGTTGCGGCGTTCTGGAGCCGGGTAGCACGTCCCATCGCTCTGCTGGTCATGGTGCTGCTGGCATTGCCGTTTGTCTTCGGGCCCCTGCGCTCGGCCACCACCGGGCAGCGCCTGGTCACCGGCATGCTCATCGGCATCGGGTTTTTCATTTTCAACAGCGTTTTTCTGCAGGCCGGAGTGGTGTTCGGGTTGAATCCGCTGCTGGCCGCGTGGCTGCCGACCGCCTTGCTTGCGGTTGCGAGCGCAATCGCAGTCAGCCGGATTCGATAGATTCAAGCCCGGCGGGTAAAAAACAAAAGTGTCGGTTCACTGCTGTGAAGCGCGCGGCCGGCAATCCAGTGCGGATAAAGCGGTCAGTACGCCATTGTGCTGTTGGTACAGTGACCCTCGGTTCTCGGCTCCTCACTAACGGTTTACGTACCAGATGGTTTTGGTTTCCAGGTATTGATCGAGCGCTTCCAGCCCGTTGTCGCGCCCGCCGAATCCCGAGAGCTTGTAGCCGCCGAAAGGCGTGGTGATGTCGCCCTCCGAAAAGCCGTTGATTGATACCGTGCCGGCGCGGATCGCGGCGGCCACGCGGCGCGCGCGGTGTACGTTCTCGGTGTAGACCGAGGCGGCCAGACCATAATTGGTGTCATTGGCGAGGCGAATGGCTTCCTCCTCGCTGTCGAAGCCGGTCACGGCGAGCAACGGACCGAAGACCTCTTCTTGGAACAGACGCGTACGCGGACCGACCTCGGTATAGACCGTCGGCTCGATGTACCAGCCGCTCAGATAATCGCGGCGCACGCGTCCGCCGGTGACGCAATGCAAACCATCGGCCTTGGCCTGATCGAGAAAGCCCTTGACCTTCTCGAGGTGCGGTCCCTCGACCATCGGCCCGAGCCGCACGCCGGGCGCGCGTGGATCGCCGAGCTTCCAGTCCTTGAGGCCCGCCACGAGTTTCTTGACGAGCACGTCCTTGACCTCGTTGGCGACCAGCAGGCGCGAACCGCAACTGCAGTTTTCGCTCATGTTCCAGAACGCCGCATTCAGGATGTCGGCGACCGCCGCGTCAATGTCGGTGTCGGCGAACACGACCTGCGGGTTCTTGCCACCGCACTCGAGCACGATGCGTTTGAGGTTGCTTTCCGCTGAGTACTTGAGAAACAGCCGCCCAACTTCGGTCGAGCCGGTGAACGACACCATGCCGACGTCCATGTGTCGGCCGAGAGCCTCGCCTGCCTGCTCGCCGCGCCCGTTGACCACGATCAGCGCAGCGGCCGGGATCCCGCAGTCGCGCGCAAGTTCGGTCATGCGTACCGCAGAGAGCGGCGTAAGCTCGGCGGGCTTGACGATGACGCTGTTGCCGGTGACGAGCGCCGGCCCAACTTTCCACGCGTACATTTGCGCCGGGAAATTCCAGGGCAACACGGTACCAACGACGCCGATCGGTTCCTTGACGATTAGTCCGGTCGCGTTGGCGCCGGTCGGCGCGACCTTCCCAAAGCACTTGTCGGCACACTCCGCATACCAGCGCAAGGTGTCGATGGCGGCCGGGATGTCCGTGTGCTCACACTCATCGATCGGCTTGCCGGCGTCGATGCAGTCGAGCGCGGCGAGTTCCTCGGCATGTTCGGCCAGTACGTCGCACCAGTGCCGCATCACCGCTTTGCGTGCGCTTGGACTCCGGCTCCGCCACTCGCCGCCGTTAAAGCAGGCCCGCGCCGCCTTGACGGCCGCGTCTACTTCGGCCTTGCCGCCCGCGCCGAGGGTACCGATGACGCTGTTGTCGATCGGCGTGCGGTTAACGAGGCCGTCGTCGTTGCCGCGGAAACCGGGGATGAGTTGTGGGGCCTTCAATTCGCCGCGCGCGGCGCGCGCGAAGACCTCTTGTTTGGTCAATGTCATGGTCAGGAACCTCTTGCAACCAGTTCACGAAAGGCCTGCTTGGCGGCTGCGTCCAACGGCACCAGCGGCAGTCGCACGTCGCCGGCATCCAAGGTGCCGTTCAAACAACCCGCCTTGGCCTTCTGGTTGTAATCACCCGATTCCATCGAGTGCAACGCCGGATACATCGCACGCATCAGTTGCTGCACGCGATCCCAGTCGCCCTTGCGGGCAGCCGCATAGAGCGCCACCTGCTCACCCGGGAAGACGTTTCCGGCGCCGGCAATCCAACCCTTGGAGCCCCAGAAAAAGAAGTCCGCGGGCTGGTCGTCACAACCGCAGATCACCTCGAAATCGCTGAAGCCGGCCTGCAACATATGCAGTGCCTGGCTGAAATTGCCGCTTGATTCCTTGATGCCGACAATCTTCGGATTCCTCGCCAAAGCGGCGACGGTGTCGAATTCTACGTTGACGCCGGTGCGTGCCGGAAAGTTGTAGATGATGATCGGCAGCTCGCAGTGTTGTGCCGCGTACTCGAAGTGTGTGCGGATGCCCGCTTGACTCGGCAGGCTGTAGGGCGGCGGTGACAGCAGCAGGTAATCGTAGCCGATGAGCTTGGCTTCGGCGGCGCGCTCGATCGAGCGGCGGGTGGACAGGTCGCTGATACCGGCAATGAGTTGAACGCGTCCCATCGCCACGCGGTGTATGGTGCGCAACACCTGCGTGCGTTCGGCATCGTTCAGCGCGTAATACTCGCCCGTCGTACCGCAGGCCGCAATTCCGGCTACGCCTTTGTCGATCATGGCATCCACGAGCGTTTCGAGCTTGGCTTGGTCAATTTCCTTGCGACTGTCGAACGGCGTCACCAAGGGAACGTAAATACCATCGAATTGCATGCTTTGCCTCTGTGCTGTTACTAGTGATGCTCGCGCGACCACGCTGAGCTCGTAGGTTCGAATACTCCGTTACTGCGGATGCCCCAGACGAATGGATCGACGGGATCGAGCAATAATTGCGCTTCGCCCGTGATGTAGGCGCTCCCGGTGATGCTCGGCCGGACACCATGGGTGCTCTCCACATAGCTCCCCGTGAAGGTGGTGCCGAGGATGCCCATTTGCCGCCAGACTTCGCCGGGTTTCAACTTGCCGTCGGCCGCGAGACAGGCGAGTTTGGCACTGGTGCCGGTACCGCAAGGGGAGCGATCGTAAGCCAGGCCCGGGCACAACACGAAATTGCGCGCGTTGGCCGTGCCATCGTGCAGAGTCAAGTTGACCTCGATGTGGTCAATCGGCGCGCCGTCTTTGCCGGTGATGGCATGCTGTTCGAGCGCGTGCCG
The DNA here is from genome assembly GCA_050739335.1 of Gammaproteobacteria bacterium. Lineage (GTDB taxonomy): Bacteria > Pseudomonadota > Gammaproteobacteria > Natronospirales > REEB76 > REEB76. The sequence continues at coordinate 4,250 of JBOIBB010000190.1, read as the reverse complement.
GATGGCTTCGGTGTATGCCGTGAGCGCGTCGATCTCTTGGTACTCCAGGCGCGCCGGACTCTGCTCGGTGAGAAAAAACCAGTTGCCGCCCCAGGCGACATCGCCCCGCACGCTTCCATGACCCGGCACGTCCACGACGACACCGGATCGATACCGCCAGCATTCGACGTTGTCGACGGTGACACTCAGATCGGTATGCAGCGTGATACCAACGACGCCGACCGGGGTTTCGATGCGGTAGGCACCGGGTGTGATGCGGCCGAGATGCGCGAGCGTGCGCACCACGCCGATGGTGCCGTGCCCGCACATGCCGAGCGTACCGGCGTTGTTGAAGAAAATCACTCCAGTGCAGCAGTCGGGTGCGACCGGCGGTGTGAGCAGCGCGCCGACCACGGTGTCCGAGCCCCGCGGTTCGCAGGCGATGGCCGAGCGCCAACGGTCAAAACGCGTGGTCAACATGGCTCGCCGCGCCGCGAGCGATTCGCTTCCCAAATCCGGAAAGCCGCCGATGACCACTCGGGTGGGTTCGCCGGCGGTGTGCGAATCAATGACGTGAATAGTTTGCATGTTGGCGTGATCCGCTAGAACTGAGCTGGTATTTCGGTAGCATTACTCGGTCAATGCTGTGCAGTGTAGATTCTGGCGAAGTGATTTCCTTGTCAAACATCGATGCCCCGTATATGGGCATGGGTGCGTGGACTTGCTCTTTGGCGGAGGAATTATCGCTCACGGTGTCTGGCAGGCTCTATAGCGTAAGGCGGATGAATTGATCCGCTCGGAGAATAGCATTGCAGATTTCGCAAATTCAGGCTATCGCATACCGGGGCGGCTTCGGTGTGCGCGGCAGGAGTAAGGTTTAAATTGGCCAGAGTTTGGGTGTTTCTCGCCCTCTGTCAGGCAGAGGGTGGCGGGTAAACCGGATAGTTGGAATCCTAGGGCACCTGCTTGCTTCGGCGCGGCAAGTGCGCCAGTCTAGGTTCCGGAGTACGTCCAGGCGCGCGCCGCTTGTCCTAGATCAATAATTCCTCTGGAGAACGGATCATGCACACCACTCGCTGGGCAGAGCGGAAATTCCTTTCTCGGGTGGCTGCAATTGCGGCCGGCATTATCATTCCGATGTTGGCGCACGCACAGTTTTTCTCGTCTGGGCCACAAAAGACCACCACCCCACCCGCATTGCAGTTCCACTATATGGGTCCGCCCGCTGGCGGACGTATTGCCTCAGTGGCCGGTATACCCGGCAATTACTCGACCTATTACCTTGGTGCGGCCTCAGGCGGGTTGTGGAAATCCACGGATGGTGGGCACTCGTTTGTATCCATTTTTGACGATCAGGACGCCGCCGCGATCGGCGCCATCGCGATTGCGCCCGCCGATCCCAATACCGTCTGGGTGGGTACGGGCGAGCCGTGGTTCATCCGTCCGAGCGACATCTGGGGGGACGGTGTGTACAAATCCACCGATGCCGGTAAAACCTGGCAACACATGGGTTTGGTAAATACCGGGCGTATCGCTCGCATCGCCATTGATCTCAAAGACACCAACGATGTACTCGTGTGCGCCGAAGGACGCGGGAACAGCCCGCAACACGAACGGGGAATATTCCGCACCACGGACGGGGGCAAGACCTGGAAACAGACGCTATTCGTCAACGAGCATACGGGTTGCAGTGGGCTCAGCGTGGATCCGAGCGATCCCAATATCGTGCTGGCGGGCACGTGGCAGGTGACGGGACGCACTTGGGCAGAAGACAGCGGCGGCCCGGGGAGCGGCGTTTACATTTCGCATAACAATGGCCGCACTTGGAAGCATCTTACCAACGGGCTGCCCAAGCCGCCGCTGGGCAAGATTGACGTGACCATTGCTCCTTCCAATCCGCAGCGTATGTACGCATTGATTCAGACCAAGGATCAGGGCTCCGTGTGGCGCACGGACGACGGCGGATCGAGATGGAAGGTGGTGAGCCACGATCGCAATCTCATCATGCGTGCGGGCTACTACATCTTTATTGATGCCAACCCCAAGCACGATAACGAAGTGTTGGTATTGAACAGCGGGCCACATTATTCGCGTGACGGCGGCCACACCTTCTCGGGGGAAGGCGGCGACGTGAAACCCATCGGCCCAGCGTCCTGCGGCGACTGCCATGACGGCTGGATTGATCCGACCAATCCGGCGCACTACGGATTGACCGATGACGGCGGAGCAAATATTGCAACGGGAGCGGGTACCGCGCTACACGTCGCGCTGCCAAACGGTCAGATTTATCATATCGCGAGTGATAACCGGGTTCCGTACTGGATCTATGGAAACCGTCAAGACGACGGCGCGTGGCGCCTGTCGAGCGATATCTCGCAGCCGAGTGGTAATGGACTCTTGCCCAAAAATGAGTTCATGCCGCAAGGAAAACCATTCGGGGGATTTCCCTTTAGAAATCACAACGAGTTCAAGGTAAACAAGGAATTGCTCACCCAGTATCCGAAGGCGGCACCGGCACAAGAAGGCCTGGCCTTTGGGCCCGGCGGAGAGCCCAAGCTGCCTCCCGATCGCAGCGGCTTCGAAGGCCCCAATGTCCCGCCGTCTACTTATGAATATTTCCCAAATGCTTGCGAGTCAGGGTTCACGATTCCCGATCCGACTGACGCGAACATAGTCTGGTCGTCGTGTTACGCCAATAATCTTTATCGCTTTGACCTGACCCAAGGCACACCACATGCGGTGTCGCCGTCCCAGATCGCGCTGGATTCGCCGCCCAATGAGACGAAATACCGTTGCCACTGGACGCCGCCGCTCGCCATCGATCCTTTTGACCACAACAACGTTTACTTCGGTTGCCAGATGGTGCTGAAGACCAGCGACGCCGGGCATTCGTGGATCGAGTTCAGTCCGGATCTTTCCACGCGTGATCCTTCGCGCATCGTGCCGAGCGGCGGAATCATGCAGGATAACCTCGGTCAGTATTACGGCGAGGTGGTCTGGTCCATGGCTTTCTCGCCGATCGTGAAAGGACTGCTCTGGGCGGGCACCAACGACGGCAAGCTGTGGTACACGAAGGGCGCCGAGTCTCCACAGGAGCCGCAATGGATAGGGGTAACCAAGAACCTGCATTTGCCGCCGTGGGGCAACATTGACCAGATCGCACCTTCCCATTTCAACCCGGGCACGGTGTACATCGCCGTGGATTTTCGCTGGGCGGGGAAGAACGACCTCAAGCCCTATATCCTGATGACCACCGATTTTGGCAAGACCTGGAAAAACATTGACGGCAATCTGCCTTCCAGCAATCCGCTCGATTACACGCTCTCGGTGGCCGAGAATCCGAATCGCGAAGGCATGCTGTTCGCCGGTACGGGACACGCTTTCTATTACACGCTCGATAATGGCAAGCACTGGGTGCACTTCAACAAGGGCCTGCCGTCGGCGCCGGTGACCTGGATCAACGTCGAGCCGCGCATGCACGATGTGGACGTGTCCACCTACGGACGCGGCGACTACATCCTGCCGGATATCATCACTCTCGAGCAGTCTGGGAGCCCGGATCCGCCCGACAGCGGAGCGACGCGACTCTTCAAGCCGGGCCCGGTATTCCGCCAGGCACGCAGCGCCTATCCCACCGCCGCGGAGCCTGCGCGGCCGAACTTCCAGTTTTACCTGGCGAGTGCACCCGCGAAGCCCGTACAGTTGCAGATTCTGGATAGTCAGGAGAATGTGATTCGCACCGAGCATCTCGACGCGCACCAAGGGCTGAACGGCGCCTATTGGGATCTTTTCTATGACATGCCGACCGACGTCAAGCTGCTTACGACGCCGAGCGAGAACCCCTATATCTGGGAGGAACCACGGTACAAAGGCAAGGATTTCCGCACTATCATTCACTGGGGTGTCAATCCGCACACCGGTACGCCGATTGTGGCGCCGGGCGATTATCAGGTGAGATTGACGGTGGATGGCCAGTCATACACTCAACCCTTCACGGTTCTGAAAGATCCGCGCATCGTTGCGAGCGATGCGGTGCTGCGGGACTCGACCGCATTGCAAGTACAAATCGCGGACGCCCTTACCCAGTCAGACGGCATGGTCAACGCCATGGAGGAGTGGAGCAAACAGATCCAGGATGATCTCAAGAAGCACTCTTCTGGCTCGACAGCTAACGCGCTTACACAACTCAACGCACAAATACTGGAAGTCGAGGACCAGTTGGTCAGTCCAGAGGCGCGACTCAGTGACGACAAGCAGTATTCCACGCGCTA
>JBOIBB010000189.1:0-3447 GCA_050739335.1 Gammaproteobacteria bacterium | reverse complement strand
GTGCTATACTCACGTATAGCACCAAAACATAGAGCCTGCTGTATGCAAAAGAAGCGCAAACTCTGGGTCGCCCTGGCTATCATCGCGGCTGTGGTCATCCTGGTCGTGATCGGACGCTTGGCCAGCCACGGCGATCGTCAAAAGGTCGAGGTCGCGAAGGTCGAGAAGCGCACCATCAAAAGCTCGGTGCTCGCTTCGGGACAGCTCATTTACCTCAACCCGGTGGAACTAAAGCCCGAGATCATCGGCAAAATCAGCGCCATTCCGGTGGTCGAAGGCCAGATGGTCAAGGCCAACCAGGTGGTGCTGCGCATAGATCCGACTCTTTACCAGGCGGCAGTGCAGCAAGCCGAGGCCGGGGTGCAGCAGGCGCAGATGGCTATCGAAAGCCAGAAACTCACGATTTCCAACCTGCAAACCCAATGGAACCGCCAGCACGCGCTCTACCAGCAGCACCTGGTGGACGCCAACAGCTTCACGCAGCTCACCAGCCAACTCGCAATCGCAAAAGTACAACTCGACTCGAACCGGGAAGCGCTGCGCATCGCCCAGGCGTTGCTCAACCAAGCGCAACAGAATCTCTCCAAGACTGTCATCCTTTCGCCGATTGACGGCATGGTCACGAGCTTGCCGGTGAAGGTGGGGGAAACCGTGATCACCGGCACTAATATTCCCGGCTCCACCTTGATGGAAATTGCCGATCCCGCGGAAGTCCTGGCCGACGTGCAAGTGGACGAGGCCGACATCGCGCATGTGAAACTGGGCGAGGATGCCGATATCAACGCCGTGTCCTATCCGAACGACACCTTTCTCGGCAAGGTTCAGTTCATCGCGGCCTCGGTCACCAATAACACGGCCGGCGCGACCAGCTCCGGAGCAGCGCAGCAGGGAGTGACATTCGAGGTGAAAATCGGGCTGAATGGAAAGGACCTGCCACACATCCGTCCGGGCATGAGCTGCCGCGCGGAAATCTTTACGCAAAGCACCGACGCCATTGCGGTACCGCTGCAGGCCATCCTGTACGCCAACAACCCGGATTCCAAGAGCCTCGAGCCCACGTCCGGAGCCTATGTTTATATTGTGCAGGACGGCAAGGCGCGCAAGGTGGATGTCACTACCGGTGTCTCGAGCGACACCTATCAGCAAATCGTGTCCGGACTCAAGCCCGGCGCAACGGTGGTGACCGGTCCGTATAACGTGCTGCACGCGCTCAGTGACGGCGCGAGCGTCGCGGTGCTGCCCCCGGCCAAGCCCGCGGTCGTGACGCCTGCCAAATGAGCGGGCCCGCACTGCTCGAGCTGCGCCAGGTTGGCAAGCAGTATCGCATGGGCGATAACCTGCTCGACGCCCTTAAGGACATCAACCTGAGCATTGCCAAAAACGAGTACGTGGCCTTCATCGGACCATCGGGCTCGGGCAAATCCACGCTCATGAACATCGTCGGCTGCCTCGACAAGCCGACCTCGGGCGACTACATCCTGAACGGCACACGCGTCGCGGATTTGGACGACAACGCGCTCGCCCGCATCCGCAACCGCGAGATCGGCTTCATCTTCCAGAATTTCAACCTGCTCGGCCGCGCCAACGCTCTGCACAACGTCATGCAGCCGCTGGTCTACCGGGGTATCCCGTTTGGCAAGCGCCGGGAGTTGGCCATCGAGGCCCTGAGCAACGTGGGTCTGGGCGACCGCCTGCACCACCTGCCAAACCAGCTCTCCGGCGGCCAGCGCCAGCGCGTCGCCATCGCACGCGCACTGGTCGGCAAGCCCTCGATCCTGCTCGCCGATGAGCCCACCGGCAACCTCGACTCCGCCACTACCAAGGACGTGATGGCCATGTTCGACGTACTGCATAAGAGCGGCAATACCATCATCATCGTGACTCACGATCCGAACATCGCCGCACATTGCGCCCGCGTGATCCGCATCATGGACGGAAGCATCCTCAGCGACACCTTGAACGCTGAGCGCCGCGCGATGACCAGCGGTGTATAACCTGCTCGAAAGCTTGCGCTCGGCCTTGGCCGCAATCCGCGCCCACAAGCTGCGCAGCTTCCTCACCACGCTCGGCATCATGATTGCCGTCGCGGCAGTCATTACTGTAGTGTCGCTGCTTCAGGGCTTCCGCCACTCCGTCAACAACACCTTTGCCAACCTCGGTTCCAATGTCCTCACCATCCAGTCGAATATCACCCAAGAGGATTTCCTGAGCGGCAAATTCCCCAAAGTGACGCCCGCCGACCTGCAAGCCATCCAGCACGAGGTCGCCGGGATCAGCAACCTCGCGCCCGAGCTTGCCCTGGCGGGCTTCGGCTCGGGGACAGTGCAGGCAGGTGGCCAAACCACCAGTGCATCGATTTCCGGGGTCACGTCGCGCTTCTCAGGTAACGCCGGTTACTACCCTGCCATGGGCCGGCTTATCGTGCCGAGCGACGATCTTGCGGATCGGCGTGTCGCGGTGATCGGCCAGACGATCATTACCAATTTGCATCTGCCGGCCGACCCGATCGGACAGTACGTCAAGATGTACGGTGAGTGGTTCAAGATCATCGGTGTGACCAAGAAGCTCGGCAATATCGGCGGTCAGGACATGGATGACGTCGTGTACATCCCCTATGGAACCGCCCACAGCCTGCTCGGTGCGTCCAAGGTTCCGGACATCACGATACAGGCGACCGTCAACAGCACCCTCGACATTGCCGCCGTCAGCAACCGTATCACCGAAGTACTGAGGCGCATGCACCATCTGCGGCCGGGGCAGGACAATGATTTTCTTGTTCAGACTCCCGAGCAGACCCTGGGTACCTTCAACACGATCATCGGTGGCATCACGCTGGTACTCGGGAGCATCGTCGGCATCTCCCTCCTCGTGGGCGGCATCGGCATCATGAACATCATGCTGGTCTCGGTGACGGAGAGAACGCGCGAGATCGGGCTGCGCCTCGCGATCGGGGCAAGGCCGCGCGATATCCGCAGCCAGTTCGTGATCGAGGCGGTCGGATTATGCACCGGCGGCGGCGCGGTCGGTGTTGCGCTCGGTTTTGGCGTCGCTTCCCTGGTCGCCCACGGAGCCGGCTGGCCGGTGGCGCTCGATCCCGCGACGGCGATGGGCGCCGTCGTGTTTTCCGGACTGGTCGGAATCTTGTTCGGCTACTATCCTGCCAAGCGCGCCGCTGCGCTTGATCCCGTGGCCGCGCTCAGAGGAGACTAATACCGCTCATCGCGCCCGGGATTGCGCGCCGACGGCCGGCCATCGGCACATCGCGGCGAGCTTTTGGCGAACCACATCGATGCCTGCGAGCTCGAATGTGGCCATACCGATCTCTCCGGTACCGTCGTTCACGCTGATCGATACCGTCGCGGCCGCCAGTTCCTGTACCGTATTGATCGCATCCTCCGCCGAAGCGCTCTTGCCGTCCGACGCTAGGCGCCAGCGAAAGCGTTGCGG
>JBOIBB010000188.1:0-8769 GCA_050739335.1 Gammaproteobacteria bacterium | reverse complement strand
GTTCATCGTGTTCGGTGTGGTGCTGCTGCAGGCCGCCGCGCTTTCCTTCAAATCGGTGCGCAGCGACACGGTCGGCGCCGCCGCGAGTTCGCCGCTCGCGCTCAAACTGCGGCTCAACAGCAAATATGAAGAACACGGCCAGTGGGTGCACTACCACGTGACGCACGTGATGCCGGGGTTCGGTGTGATGATCATCGCGGGTTTTCTGTCGGCGCTGCTGGGCATCGGCTCGGGCGCCTTTAAAGTGCTGGCCATGGACAAGCTCATGAAAATGCCGTTCCGGGTGTCCACGGCCACCTCGAATTTCATGATCGGCATGACCGCCGCGACCAGCGCCGGCTATTACCTCACGCATGGTGACATCTCACCGTTGCTCGCGGGCGCGGTGATATTGGGAGTGCTGACCGGCGCCTACCTCGGCTCGCACTGGCTGGCCACGTTGCGGGTCAAGACCCTGCGCCACGTGTTCGCGGTGGTGCTGATCCTGGTGGCGCTGCAGATGCTCTTGAAGGGCGCGGGGGTGTCGTTTTGAACGAGCTTACGCACGAGCGCCGCATCCTGGCGCGGCTGATCCTGCGCACCAGCATCAGCCTCTGTCTGCTGTGCATCGTCATCGGCCTGGCGGTGTTTTTTGTCAGCGGCGGCACGCACGTGCCGGTGAGCCCGAGCGGCAAGTTCTCGGCTATCGTGGTGCGCATGTTCCGCGCCGGCACCGGGCTGCACGCGGGCGCCTTCTTGATCGCAGGCATGGTGGTGCTCCTGCTTACACCGATCGCGCGGCTGCTGAGCGGGGTGTTCATCAGCGTGCGCATGCGCGACCTGCTTTACGCCGTAATTGGGCTCGTGGTGCTCGGGCTCGTGGTCGCGGGGCTTTTGATCGGTCAGGCAACGGCCGGCTGAGTGCCTTTCGGTTCAGTCGATGACGCGCGGCTTGTTGTCGTCTTGCACGGGCTGAACGCTGCGGCTTTTCATCAGTACACTCACGTAATAGCAGATGTAATAGCCGGCGAGCAGAAAGAAGAGCCCGAGCGTGAGCGGGTTACGCTCATAGGCTCCGAGTGGGCTCGATTGCAGTTGGGGATTCTGGGCGGCTTCCCGCGCCGCCGCGTGCATTAACGGATAGATCACGATGAAACGGTAGATCAGGCGGCCAATAAAAAGCGCCACCACGATCATGCCGATGTACCCGTTCGGCGTGTAAAAGCGCCCTTCTGCCGTGGTTTCGAAGCGCGTATGCGCGAGCGCCCAGAACCCGAGGGCAATTCCCACGACGGCCCCAATCGTCGCTGCGGCGTCGCCCTCGAAGCCGTGAAACGGCGAGGCCAGCGCCAGCACACAGATCACGGCCAACAACACGATGCGGACAATCATGCGTTTGGGCCGCACGGGCTGGCGCCCGAAGTTGCGGCGAAAGCGCCGGTAGATGACAAACAGCACCAGGGCGGCGAGGAGCAGCGTGAAGCCGATATCGGAGGGCGTGGGATGCATGCAGGGGACTCTCAGGTGCCGCACTAGGCGCGGACGTCATGCTCTGTTGCCGCGGTGGCCCGCACGTCAAGCCTGGACGTCACGAGGTCCGCGAGCATGCGCACGTGGTCGGCGCGCGCGTTGAGCGCCGGGATGTAGCGCAGCTCCCGGCCGCCGGCTGCGCGGAAGCTCGCCGCATAACGCAGCGCAATTTCTTCCAGAGTTTCCAGGCAATCAGCGGCGAAGCCTGGGCAGATGACATCTACGGTGGTTGTGCCGCCGGCCGCAAGCTGCTTCAGCGTGTCTTCCGTATAGGGCTTGAGCCACGCGGCACGGCCGAAGCGTGACTGGAACACGAGCTGCCATTGCCCGGGTGCGAGTGCCAGCGCCTGCGCGAGCAACCGCGCGGTGAGTGCACACTGCTCCGCGTACGGATCTCCGCGCTCGACCATCAGTTGCGGGATGCCGTGAAACGAGATCAGCAGTTTCTCGCCCGATCCGTGCTGCTGCCAGTGCGTACGCACGCTCGCGGCGAGCGCCGCGATGTATCCAGGATGCCCGGCATAGGAATCGATGCAAGTCACCGGTTTCGAGCTGAGTTCTGTGACGCGCGCGAGGTTTGAACCGGTGGTCGCACCCGAGTACTGCGGAAAGAGCGGCAGGAGCAGGATGCGCTCGCAGCCCCCGAGTTCCGCGAGCGCCTGGGCGAGCGCAGGCCGCCCGTAGCGCATGCCGAGCGCGAACGGTACGGCCCGCGCGACGAGGCGCATATCGAGTTCACGCGTGAGCGCCACGGCGATGGCACGGCTGTGTACGAGGAGCGGCGAGCCCGCGTCGGTCCAGATCCGTCCGTAAGCCGCCGCGGAATGCTTGGGCCGGGTACGCAGAATCAGGCCATGCAGGATCGGCCACCACAAAAGGCGCGGCAGTTGCACGACATTCTGGTCGGAGAGAAATTCGCAGAGATAGCGGCGCAGCGCTTTGGGCGTCGGCGCCTCGGGCGTGCCGAGGTTGACGAGCAGTACCCCGGTGCGCGCACTGGATGGGGCTGAAGCAGCAGGGGTAGCGTTCGGCATGCGCGTATCTTACGGGAGGCGGCCAGCCTGCGGAATGCACGCCCGCGGGTGCACCGACGACCAGAGCGCGGCAAGGTTGCCGGGCACGCAAGCGTGGGCGTAATTTAGGCGCGCGGCACCGGGTTCCGCGTACCCAACAATTCGAACGGGAGATGCCCATGTCCATGCTCAAAGATTTCCGGGCCTTTGTCATGCGTGGCAACGTGATCGACATGGCGGTCGGTATCGTCATCGGCACCGCGTTTGGCGCGATCGTCAAATCGCTGGTGGACGATGTGATCATGCCGCCGGTCGGTCTCGCACTCGGCAACGTGGATTTCTCGAACTTCTTCGTGGTACTCAAGGACGGCGCCAAAGCCGCGCCCCCGTATACAACGCTTGCGCAAGCACAAGCGGCCGGCGCCGTGACGCTGAGTTACGGCGCCTTCATCAATACGATCATTACCTTCATCCTCATCGCCATCGCGATGTTCCTCGTCATCAAAGTCATGATGGGCGCGGAAAACCGGCTGAAAAAGCCCGCCGCAGCTCCCACCACCAAGGAGTGCCCGAAGTGTTTCTCAACCATCAGCATCAAGGCCACGCGTTGCCCGAACTGCACGTCCGACCTTTCCTGATCTTAGGGTCCGCGCATCGCACTCTGCAGTGTTGACGCAGCGCCGCAATCGTTACTGAGGCTCCCGCTGTCCCCCGGGCGGAGGAATCTCGGCAATGCGTGCTTCGAGCTGTGCACGCGCAGCGTGAGTTTTCTGGTCGAGCTCGGCAAAGGCTTGCGCATCGACCGCGCCGTAGCCCGAGAGTTTCGTCTGGGTAAGCTCGAGCAGCTCGACCACCGCGAATTCCAGGTTGGTGCGGATCACCCAGCGCGCAGACTCGGCCGCGCGTGGATTCTGCAGACCGAGGCTGCGCTTGATGTCCAGAAGTCCGGCGCGCAGCTCGTGCGTGAAGGTCGAGAGCCCGACGCGCTCCGCGTCGTCGAGATCATCCCGAATGTTGCGGAATGCCGACGACCGCGTATTGATCAGCGCCTCGACCTTCCCGAGGTATTGGTCCACCTGCGCGAGGATACTGAGCACGCAGCGTTTTTGACTGTCGTTAAGCGCATGCATTCAAAAATGCTTTTTTCAGGCTGAGACTGACGTTTGGTGATTAAGCAGAGCCAGCAACGGCAGTGCAGCTACTTGCAGGAGCAATGCCACTATAACCAGCCACGCCGGGCCGATCGCGTACAGCTCACCTAAACCTACACTGCCCACGAACCACGCCGAGCCGAGTACCGTATCGAACAAACCGTACGCCGTACCGCGCCGCGCCTCGGGCGTGAGCGTCGCAACGCCCGCACGCACCGTGCTTTCGTGCAGGCCGAGCGCCGCCCCCCAAAGTACCGCGCCCACCCAGATCCACAACGGATTGTGCATGAGGAACAAGAGCGGCAGCGTCGGCAAGGTCAGCAGCGGGAGCGCATACAGCACTTTCAAGCCGTAGCGGTCAAAGAAACGCCCCGCCACGATCGCGGCGAGTGCATCGGCGCCCATCGCCACCGCGAACAGCACCGGGATCAACGCTGGCGCCATGCGATGGCTTGCAGCCAGGTGATAAGACACCAAAATGAAATGCGCAAAGCCGAGAATCGTGACCGCGGCGAACGCCAAGTAGAGATAGTAACGGCGGTCGAAGTGCACACGCTCCGCCGCATGTTGTTCTGACCGCGCAGCGGGTTCCAACCTACGCGCCCGCCACAGGAAAAACAACGCGAGCAGCGCCGGCACGATCAGCACTGCGAAGCCTAAGCGGTACCCGGAATACGCGACCGCGGCCGCAACCACCAGCGGCCCAACGACCGCGCCCGTCTGGTCGAGGAATTCATGCAAACCGAAGGCGAAGCCCTGGCCCAATTCCCGGCCGGCACGTGACAAGAGCGCATCCTTGGCCGGACTGCGCAAGCCCTTGCCGATGCGCTCGCCGAATACCAACGCGCTTGCGGGCCAGAGCATCGGCGCGAGCGCCAACGCGGGCACGGAGAGCAAGTTCAACGTGTAACCCACGCCCATGACCTGCCAGTTGCGGCGCGTGCGATCCACAAAGCGCCCGGAGAGCAAGCGCACCGCGTAACCGAGGAACTCCCCGAGTCCGGCAACCAGGCCGACGATCACCGGCGTGCCACCGAGCAGCGCCAGATACGGACCGACGATACTGCGTCCGCCTTCGTAGGTGAAGTCCGCGAACAGGCTGACGATGCCGATGCCGATCACGAAGCGCAGCGCATAGCTGCGCCGGCCCTTCCCGCGCACGCCGCTCATCTTGTCGTTCACACCTTTTCCTGATTCGCCAGTTCGTCTGTGACCGACTGGAACGCTTCCAGCGCCGCTTGCAGATTCTCCACGATTTCAGCCGCGATCTCATCCGGCGGCCGCAGGCTGCCCACATCGTCCAGGCTATCATCCTCGAACCAGAAGATGTCGAGGTTGAGCGTGTCGCGTTTCAAAACGCCCTGCGACGTCGAATTTGTGGAAACGCGCGGTCCCCTTACGCGCGCCGCGCTGACCTGACTTGCGGCATGCCTTGAAGTCGTCAATGTCGGCGGCCTGCAGCGGGTTTTTCTTCAGCGTGAAATGCCGGTTGGTGTGGCAAAAGCCATAAACTCCGCGAAGCGCGCCGCAATCTTTGCGCGTCCCAGAAACGCCAATCCCCGACCCACGACGGAGCTCAAATACCGCACGCCCTACGAATTGCTGGTGGCTGTGGTGTTGTCCGCGCAGTCTACCGACATCGGCGTAAACAAAGTCACGTTTGATCTGCGATCTTTGCGAATAGCGCCCCAAGACTCCCGCTCCATCATGAGGTTCTTGATGCAGATGGCGGCGGGATCGGTTAGTGCCCGCCGCCACCCACCTCATTTTGTCTGTTCGCCCAATGGCACCAAATCATTCAGCCATCACATATGGCCCATGGGTTGCGAGCTGAAGAACAGGAAGAAATTGGAAGGCACCTCGATTGCCTCACCTCTCTGCTCTGCTTCATGCAGCTTCTTGACAGAGGTTATACCGAAGCTGCCGTCCTCCGGGGGCCAATCAGCCGGATTAGTCACTAGTACCGGCTCTACCTCCCACCAGATTGCTTTTTTGGTGTTGGCACGTGAATTGGCAATAACGTGGCTATGATTCGGCGTGGGCAGGAAGACATTCGTCACTGGTGGAGGCAGTTTACCGAGCGCTACCAACACCTTGCCAAGATCAACCGTGGAGGCGTGCATGGTGCAGGTGCCCGGCATAAAGCCTGGTCCGGGACAATCGGTGAACACCAGCGGTTTGGCCTTGTAGGCTGCCGGAATTGCACCGAAAAGCTGGATCAACACTTTGCCCAACGCCCGCCCGCACAGTGTGCTCGACCTGACTTCGGCCGGGCACGGGATGGCATCGTTGGGGTTCCGGTCATTGTCGAGCGAAAACATGGGGACTAACACATACAGAATGGCCGTCCGTTTTGCATTCGCCCCGGTAGGATCAATCGTAGGCTGGATTCCGGCCTGACAGATAGGCGTCTGAAATTCACCCGGGTCCGATTCCGCCGGTACGCCGTTGTAGTCGAGGTCGTCATGGGGCTGATCAACGCAAGCGAAGTTTTGCTGATAAGTAAATTTGACAATCTTGCCGTGGGAGAATCCCATCGTCTGATTGGGATTAAGCGATTGGGCATAAGCACCACCGACTGCCAGCACTGCCGTCAGTATGCTTCCCAGCAAGAACGTAAAGATCAATCGTGTAGTGGTTCTCATTGGTGTCCTCCTGTGGATAACTATCTGGTTTGATACGCACCATGCTCCGGGTGTTGGAAATGACCGGGTTTATGGCCGTACTACACGTATACGCACGGCATAAGCAATCGGATGCACGAATAGCCCTAAAAAATATGACAAGAAGCGCATGGGTGAATGGGTCAGCGGCATTGACTTCGCCGTAAACGACACGCTGAAAATCGTGCGGGAAAAGCACATCCAGTTGCCCGCACCGGCGCAGCTTTCCGGTGTAGAACTGGCCAAAACTCTGGTGAACGCCGGCACCGCGCCGAACGATACCTTTTGGGCGGGTCTTCTGTTCGATCATGCCTTGTCGCACGGCATCCACATCTAGGTGATGGACGACACCGATGCCAAGTACGGTTCAACGTATGACGCCAACTATCATGTCATCACCAATCAGGCGTTCTACGACGTCGCGCAGGCTCTGGGCGACAAGAGCGTGAAACTCGCGTCCGTCCACTAAAACCGACGATACTATTGCCCGGTGCCGGGACTGAATTGACGATCCTGTCACCGGGCTTTGCTATTTGTTGCCAAGCTGCGCGTCACTCAATCATCAACAACACAAGGAGCGCTCCCATGAAACCCGAGATCTTCTGGCTGGCCATCACCGCCATGATGACGGGATTGTTTTTCATTCCCTACGTGCTCGACCGTTTTGCGGTACGCGGCATTCTGGGAACGCTGAATAATCCGAGCACTGATGACCAGCCCTTGCACGGTTGGGCGCAGCGTGCCCAGCGGGCACATTACAATGCGGTGGAAAATCTGGTGGTGTTCGCCGCGCTGGTCGCGGCCGCGCTGTTTGCCGGTATCAGCAACGAACTCACGGTGCTGGGCTGTATCCTGTATTTCTGGGCGCGCCTGGCCCACTACATTATCTACACGCTCGGAATTCCGGGACTGCGCACCCTGAGCTTCGTGGTGGGAGTGGTCGGGGAAGTGTTGATCGCCATCGCGCTGATCCGCGCGTTCTGACTTCAGTCATTCCGAAAGCTGTACGATCCTCCACGTTCCAGCGCTCGCCGGTACGCGGGGCGCGCATGGATGCGCTTCAAAAAGGCCGTTAGCTTGGGCCGGCCGGCATCGAGCCCGGCGCGCTGCGCGGCCGCTTCCAGCGGGAAGCTCATCTGGATATCGGCGGCGCTAAATTCATTGCTGGCGAACCACTCGCTCTTTCCGAGTTCGGTTTCCATGAAATCGAACTGACGTTTGAGGTTGGGCTCCACCAGCATGGCCAGCACTTTGCGTGAGATGCCGCGCGCCACCGGTTTGATGAAGAACGGCATCCGCACCTTGGGGATACGGTCGAAGATTAGTTTGAGCAGCAGCGGCGGCATGGCCGAACCTTCCGCGAAATGCAGCCAGTAGGTGTAGCGCAAGCGCTCGGGCGTGCCCGCGGCCGGTATCAGGCGCCCGCGCCCATAGCGCTCCACCAGGTATTCAATGATGGCTCCGGACTCGGCCAGCGTCAGGCGGCCGTCGGTGATTACCGGCGACTTGCCGAGCGGGTGAACCTGAAGGAACGAAGGCGGCGCCAGCATGGTGTCCGGATCACGTGCGTACTTTTTGATTTCGTAGGGCACACCGAGTTCTTCCAGCAGCCACAGCACGCGCTGCGAGCGAGAATTGTTGAGGTGGTGGACGGTGATCATGCTTGCCCCGATGTGGTTGTTGGTCGCAATGAAAAGCCTACTATGATTATCGGAAAACAATCAAATACGGCACCGGTGGTCTTTCCGGAAAGACGCAGAAAGCAATTGCAACAATCACGCGCTCACGGACTGGCAATGCTGCCACCGCGGCAAGCATCGGCTCTGGCCAGTACCTTGCAATACACGAACCAGTGATAATCCCGTTCTGCATCCTGACTGTACATCACGTTATCATGGTTGGAGTCAGGTACGAGATAGAACACTTTCTGGTCCACAGGCGTGCGAGCATCCTGATAAAGTTTCCTGGCCATCCACGCAGGCGTGGTGTGATCCTCTGCGCCGGTCATCAACAACAGCGGTCCTGAATACTCACGCACTCTTGCTATATTGTTCTGCTGCGCGATGGCGGGTGCAATGTGCACTGATACGAAAAGTCGTGCATACCACGGTATCTGAGCGTGCACGTAATCCATAGCGTTGGTGGCAGTGCTTTCCAGCACCAGCGCGGCCACCAACCGATGGGTCGCTACATAGGGCGCGACAAAACTGCCCATGGAGTGTCCATGCACGATAATCGAACGGTCACGCATATCGGACCGTGTCGAGAGGTAGTCATACGCGGCCAGCGCGTCTGATTTGAGTGCCGCCAGGCTTGGCCGGCCCTTACTCTCGCCATAGCCGCGGTAGTCCACCATGAACACGCTCAGGCCCGCCCAGGCAAAATCGCGCGCGACGTCAATCCCGTACACACCGATGCGGAAATCATCCCCGC
>JBOIBB010000187.1:0-8461 GCA_050739335.1 Gammaproteobacteria bacterium | reverse complement strand
CTAGATGACCACGATTGACCAGTCCTGCAATTTTGTGAGAACGGGTCCGGGGAGGGATCTTGTGAATACCGCAAAGCCGGTGAGTAAAAGCCTCGCGGCTCCAGCGCCATTACCACCCTCGCTAATCCCGGAGTGGCATAGAAAATCCACACGCAAGTAACGCAGCGCTGAGCGGCAGTTCGACTACCCGTATACCGCAGTCCGGCGAATCGCCGTCGTTTGCGGTGTTCCCGGCAGATGAGCTTACGGCAAGGTCCGCCTGAAGCGAATCTCTTGGACCTTCAGGCCCCAGACCTCCACCTTCCGCTCCAAGCCATCCGCAAGCCAGCCGTTGTTGCCGTAAAACCGCTGTGCCCGCGCGTTGCCGCTAAGCATCCACAGGACCGCCTCCCTGAACCGCTGTTCGGCGAGGCGGGCGCGCGCCGCTGCCACCAAGACACCGCCGATGCCGCGCCCCCACCACTCCGGATCAACGTAAAGCGCGCAAAGCTCGCCGTTGCCACTCGCTTCGGGATCGCGTGCGGGCGCGGTGGTCGCAAAACCGCATATCGCTCCGTTCATGAGCGCCACCATAGTCGCTGGCTGATTCGGACCCAGCTTGCCGAAACTGTAACGTTCCTCAGGGCGCAAGCCGTCGAGATACACGTCTGGAAGCAGACCCCGATAGCCTGTCTGCCAGGAACGTACGTGCACGCGTGCCACCGCGAGCGCGTCATCAGCTTCGGCCGATCTGAAGAACAGGTGTACTGTTTTCAAACGCAACGACTCACTGAAGATTGCTTACGCCTATCACGACCACACAAGCAGCCGGGTTCACTCTCCGGCGACAGACTTCGCCAAATTGCTCGGCTTGTCCGCCTCGGTGCCGCGCTGCCGGGCGGTATGGTGAGCGAGCAGTTGCACCGAGATGGTGTGCACGCTGAGCGAGAGGATGCCGATGTGGCGCGTGTGGATCCTGCCCGACATGCCCAACACCCGCTTCGGCAAGATCATACGCCAGGTGCTGGCCGCGCTCTCGACCGGCTGCGACCCTGGCGACATCACCGCGCTTGATCAATAAGGCACGGTACGCCATGCGCCGCTGGAATCTAAGCACCGCGCGCCGTACCTTGTGGATATTTTGCCGAGCGCGTGCCGGCAACAGCCCGTTGTTCCCGCCGCGTACTGATTTAAGCGGCACGACTCGTCATACACTCACGATCAGTGCGGGATCAAATTCTGGGTTTTCGTTGACGTCGCCCCGCGCGTAGCCGCGTGGATTGCAGATGACGCGCGTGCCGCGCACGCGGTAATCGAAGCTGTTGTGCGTGTGCCCGTGCACCCAGAGCACCACGCGCTCCCGGCCCATCAGATATTCGAGATCCGACACGAAGCCGCCGTTCAGCGCTGAACCGGCATAGCGCGGATGGATGCTCAGCGTCGAGGGCGCGTGGTGCGTGATCACCACCGTCGGGCCGTCAAAGCGCTCCGCGAGCTTGCGCGTGAGCCAGGCCGAGTGCTCGCGAAACAGGTGCATGGACTCAAGCGGCGTGAACTTCGCCCCGGGCTTTTCCGTGGACTCGATGCGGCTGAAGTCGCGCATGAGCTTGCGCGCCTCGGTGAGTGCCGCCGCACGCTTGGCGCCCGTTCCGGCAAGTGCGAAATCCGTCCACAGCGTCGCACCGAGGAACCGCACGCCGCCGAACGCCCACTCCTCGCAATCGAGAACACGAATGCGCGTGTCCGCGGCACGACTCTTGATCTCCGCCAGTGTCGCGGGCAGGCTGCTGCCATAGAACTCATGATTGCCGGGGACGTAGATCACCGGCTGGCGGATTTCGCCCGCCCAGGCGATCGCCTGCTCCGGGCGATCCACATCACCCGCGAGGATCACGACATCGGCATCGGTGCGCGGGGGCGCGAGACTCCCCTGGCGCAGATGCAAATCCGAAAGGATATTGATACGCAAGGTTGAACAGGCCCGGTTAGCGGTGCGCGGCAATTTTACGCCGTGGGCCGTGCGCCGCGTGGCGTTTGCAGCCGCAACGGCGTGGCGTATTCTGAACGTGGACACTGTGGGCGTGGAGGGCGGCATGAGCGAGGCCAGCCGGGCATTTCGTGCAACACGTGACGCGCTGCTGCACTACCGCGAAGACTATCCGGGCGCGGTCGCGCATTTCACCTGGCCGCGCCTCGCACATTTCAACTGGGCCCTCGACTGGTTCGACGTGATCGCCCGCGGCAACCCGCATCCGGCCCTTGTCATCGTGGGCGGTGCGCCGCAACCGCAAACCGCGAGCTTCGCGGAACTGAGTGCCCGCTCCTCGCAAGTCGCCAATCAACTGCGCAGCCTCGGCGTGAAACGCGGCGATCCCATCATGCTCATGCTCGGCAACGAGCCCGCGCTCTGGGAAACCATGCTGGCCGCGATCAAGCTGGGCGCGCCTTTCATCCCCTGCAGCACGCTTCTCACCCAACGCGACCTCGCCGACCGCATTGAGCGCAGCGGCGCCCGCCACATTGTCACGAGCCGCGCATTCGTCGAGCGCTTCACCGATACCTCCGGTGCGCGCATCTGCGCAAGCGACAGCAGCGCTCCGCGCGGCTGGATAGCGCACGCCGCTGCGCGCGAATTTCCCAAGAACTTCACGCCGGACGGCGAAACGCGCAGCGACGATCCGCTCATCTATTACTTCACCTCGGGGACTACGGCGCAGCCGAAACTCGTGGTGCAAACCCACGCGAGCTACCCGATGGGGCATCTCACCACCATGTACTGGATCGGGCTGCGGCCCGGGGACGTGCACGTCAACCTGTCGTCGCCGGGCTGGGCCAAGCACGCCTGGAGTTCGCTGTTCGCACCGTGGAATGCCGAAGCCACGATCGTCGCCATGAACACGGAGCGCTTCGATGCCCAAGCGCTGCTCGAGTGCCTCGCCGCCCAGCACGTGACGACATTCTGCGCGCCGCCCACCGTGTGGCGCATGCTGATCCAGCTCGAGCTCGCGCCCTGGCGCGCCAAACTCGGCCTGCGCGAACTCGTGAGTGCGGGCGAGCCGCTCAACCCGGAAGTGATCGCGCGCGTACGCAAGGGCTGGGGCCTCACCATCCGCGACGGCTACGGCCAGACCGAAACACCGGCGTTGATCGCCAACAGTCCGGGACAGCCGCTGCGCGAAGGTTCGGTCGGACGTCCGATGCCGGGTTTTCACATTGAACTACTGGATGCCGCGGACACGCCCGCGGAAGAAGGCGAGATCTGTATCGCGCTCGAGCCCGCGCGGCCGGTCGGCCTCATGCAGGCTTATCTCAACTCGCCCGAGGCCACGGCCAAAGTCATGCGTGGCGGCTACTACCACACCGGTGACGTCGCACTGCGCGATGCGGACGGTTGGTACACCTACGTCGGGCGCGCCGACGACGTGTTCAAAGCCTCGGACTACCGCATCAGTCCCTTCGAGCTCGAGAGCGTCATGATCACCTGCCGCGGCATCGCCGAGGCTGCGGTGGTACCGAGCCCGGACCCGGTGCGCACTTCGGTGCCCAAGGCATTTCTGACGGTGACTGCCGGCACACAGGTCGACATGGCCTTTGCCCGCGAAGTATTCGCCTACACGCGCCGTGAGCTCGCCGCCTACAAGCGGGTGCGCCGCATCCAGTTCGTGAGCGAATTGCCGAAAACCATTTCCGGCAAAATCCGCCGCGTGCAACTGCGCGCGGAGGAGGCGCGGCGCCGTGCCGACAATGAGCGTGGCGTCAATGAATTTCTCGAAGAGGATTTCCCCGACCTCAAGCGCAAAGACGGCTGAGGCCTGCGACGTTATCCCGGACGCGGCCCCGCGGATTTTTCATGCGCCTTCCGTTCACGGTCGAGCCACACCTCGAGCCCCTGGGTATTGATCTCGACGTCGGAATTGAGCAACGCGCGCGGGCGCGCCTCCGGAAGCAAAGTGCCACGCGTGCGCAGTTGCCCGAGGTGGTAATCCATCAGCTCTGCATAGATACGCGCGTGGCGGTCGGACGCGCCCGCGTGCGCACGCGCCATCCCTTGGTAAGCCGCAAGTCCGGCGCGTAGTTGCGGCGCCAGCTCCGCTGCCGTATCGATACGGCTGTAATGCGTGAGATAGATGTGCGCGGGAGATTTCGCAAGCAGGCGTTGCAACGTCGTTTCCCAGGCTCGCGGATCGAATTGCACCGGGCTCGTGGTCGGCATCATGTAATTCCCGCCGTCAACGTCGAAATCGCGGTATGAAAGTCCGAACACATCGCCGCTGAACCAGCCGCGGCTGAGTGCATCCCAGACGGCGTAATGATGGCGCGCGTGTCCCGGAGCGTCGATGAACAGCAGCTCGCGTTTGCCTAGCCGCAACGTGAAATCACGCTCCGCACTGACCTCGGCGATCTGCACCCGCTCCGCTGGCACCGGCACGATCTCACCGTAGGTGGCGCGCAGCGCGGCCGCTCCATATACCGCGGTGGCGCCGGCGATGAGTTGCGAGGGGTCGATCATGTGACGTGCGCCGCGCGGATGAATCAAGAGCCGCGCGTTCGGCAGTTCGCGCAGCAGCGCGCCTGCGCCGCCCGCATGGTCGAGGTGCACGTGCGTCGGCATCACGTAATCGACGGCGCTGCGCGCGACGCCGAGCTTGGCGAGGACCTCGAGCAGCCTGGGGACCGAAAGCGTGGTGCCCGCTTCGACGAAGGCATAGTGACCGGCGCTCCCGACCAGATAGCAGGCGGCCATGCCGAGCCGGTGTTGCTCCGTGTCGATACAGACGATGTCGTCGTTGAGTTCTTGGTAATGCGCCATCCGGGCCTTCATGAGGTTCGCCGTTCGCCGGCTGCACCACCGTCCAGCGGTCCGCGAGCGCCGCTCGTCGGCACCGATGGCCTGCACTGCCGGGAACGCGTGCATTCTACTCGCCGTCGCGGGATTGCCCGGTTCGCGACGCACGGGCCGCTGGCGTCGTAAAAGTTTTCATCATCGGAAACTCGCGAATGACCTTGCCATTGGCATATACTGCGCGCGCAAAATTCCGGCCCAAGCAGGATGGTGGCGACGGACAGGGCGTCCGCCGCACAGCTGGCCGGCGCCATCGGCAATTTTGTCGGTGGCTGACGACAGGATGGACGTTCGATGAATTCAAGTAACCCCAGCTTGGTGCTCGCGCCTGCGCTGTCGCGGCCCTCAATCCGCCTGCGAGCCCTGCATTACTTCGAAACCCTGAGCCGCCCGCTGTACTGGTGGTATGAACACCGGCTCGCCGCGGCGGTCAGCCAGGGCCGGATGCCACGCCACCTGGGCCTGATTCTGGATGGCAACCGGCGCTTCGCGCGGCGCATCGGGCTCGACATGCGCAAGGGACACGAGTACGGCGTGAAGAAGGTACAGGCGATGCTCGAATGGTGCCTCGAGCTCGGCATCCCGCACGTCACCATCTTCGTGTTCAGTACCGAAAACTTCGATCGCACCCCCGAAGAAATTCGTTACCTATTCGACCTCTTCGTGCGCGAGTGCCCGCGCCTGCTCGCGCACGCCAAGATCAAAACCCACAAGGTGCGCATCAAAGTGATCGGCCGCCGTTCGCTCTTGCCGCCCGCCGTGCTCGAAGCCGCCGAAGCCCTGGAAAAAGCCACCGCCAATCACGATGGCATGACGCTCAATATCGCGCTCGCCTACGGCGGCCGCCAGGAAATTGTCGACGGGGTACGCCAGCTTCTGCGTCAGGCCGAGTCCCAACACCGCTCGCTTACCGACGTGGCCGAGCATCTGTCCGTGGCCGAGATTAGCAATCACCTCTACACCACCGGGCTCCCGGATCCCGACTTCATCATCCGCACGAGCGGCGAAGTGCGCCTTTCGGGGTTTTTGCTCTGGCAAGCGGCGTACAGCGAATATTATTTTTGCGATGCGCTCTGGCCGGCGCTGCGTCGCGTCGACTTCCTGCGCGCCATCCGCAGCTACCAGGGCCGCGAGCAGCGCTTCGGAACCTGACCAAGCTCGAGTATCGGATATCCGGCGGTCGCCGGCAGAACGTTCAGTTGCCGAGGCACCAATCGACCGCCGCACGCGCATGAATCTCGGTCGTGTCAAAGAGCGGAATGCCCGCCGCCGACAAATCAAAAAGAGTAAATTCAGTACAGCCGAGAATCGCGCCCGCCGCGCCCGCCGCGGCGAGTTTCGAGATCACCTGCACGAAGGCGCGGCGTGACTCCTCGCGTACCGTTCCCTTGCAGA
Source organism: Gammaproteobacteria bacterium (assembly GCA_050739335.1). GTDB lineage: Bacteria > Pseudomonadota > Gammaproteobacteria > Natronospirales > REEB76 > REEB76. The sequence goes on along the minus strand of JBOIBB010000187.1, from coordinate 2,244 downwards.
GCTCCCCGAAAATCATCCGGTGCAGTAGCTCGCGGTCCGGCTTGTCCGGAACCATCACGCGCAAGCCATGACGCTTCTCAAGCCTCTGGCGATAGAAATCTTTCTCCATCGTAAAGCGTGTGCCGAGCAAGGCTACAGTATGCAAACCCTTGCCTTTGACCGCCTTGGCCGTCGCGTCTACGACGTGGATCAACGGCAAACTCACCGCTGCCTCGATCTCGGGCGCCACGAGATGCATGGTGTTGGCGCAGATCACCAAACCCTCGGCGCCGCCACGTTCGAGGCGTTGCGCGGCATCCACCAAGAGGCGCGCCGCTCCTGCCCAGTCATCCGCATGCTGGAGTTTCTGCAGCGCGTCGAAGTCCATGCTGTAGAGCAGCAGTTTGGCCGAATGCAGCCCACCCAGGCGTTCCGCCACCAATTGATTGATGCGCGCGTAGTAATGAGCCGTCGATTCCCAGCTCATGCCGCCGATGAGACCAAGAGTTTTCATGGTATGCGCCATAATTTACTTAGCCTCAATCGGTCGTTACCCCGGCGACATCACTACACTCGCCAATCCGGAAATGGTGAAGAACAGCTAGTCACGAATATGACAGCGGTAAACTGCTTGCCAGGGATGGTGCGCTATATCCGTCAAACATTCGTGGAATTTAGTGACCGTCACAGATAACCAATGTAGTGAAAAGATTGAATCTGACCGCCTGCTTACACCAGAGTTATGTGTTGACTAGAGCAAAACAGACAGCTCGTCTGAAAAATGGTAATTACGCCATTTATAACAAGCCTGTAAATGCTTCAATGTATTTTGGCGCTTGATTGCAACATTTACTGGAAAATTACAGAATGTTCCGATCAGCTTTTCTGCCAGATCATTCGCATCGTTTTCATTCCTAGTTTGTTCAAGCGGCGATACGGTGTATGTATTGAATGTACCACCGCCTTTTAGCGGAACATCGAACTTGACAAAATGTGTGTTGTGAGGCTGGTTTTGAAGCCAGTGCGCAACATAGTCACGGGCCTGGGGTGCCAGCCAAATGAACGCGCCTTGTGCCAATTCGTGAAGACTCGCGGCTTCATCAATGGCCCCACCTATAAGGAAATTTGACGAAATCTCGTAATTTCCAACCGCAATGGTACCCCGATACGCCAAGGGGAAGTTGGATCGAAGTGCGCGATCTAGAACCCAGCTTATGACGTCACCCAAATATATAACCGACATCGCTTCCCTGTTCTCTATCGATCCTTCAAGAGACATTGAGACCGCTATCGTATCGGATAGAAATGCTACGGCACATTTCATACAAGGTTGAGTAGAAAACTGATGTTGGATTCTTTGTTCAAACCAGCCTTTCATATTTTTCAAGGCATTTAAGACATGATTAGGATCGTAGCGTTCCCAAATTCCTCGAAACCCCATTGCATCAATAATGGCCACGGCCCCTGTATTCATAACGAACTTCTCTATCTCATTATTCGACAGTAACAGATTTGGCCAGATTGCGCGGCTTATCCACGTCGGTCCCGCGCTGCAGCGCGGTGTGATAGGCAAGCAGTTGCACGGGGATGGCGTGCACGATGGGGGAAAGAATGCCGGCGTGGCGCGGTGTACGAATAACGTGCACGCCTTCGCTCTCCTCGAAGCGGCTGTCGGCATCGGCAAACACAAAAAGCTCACCGCCGCGCGCGCGCACTTCCTGCATGTTCGATTTGACCTTCTCGAGCAGCGCATCGTTGGGCGCGATCACCACGACCGGCATGTTCTTGTCCACCAGTGCCAGCGGGCCGTGCTTGAGCTCGCCTGCGGGGTAGGCCTCGGCATGGATGTAGGAGATTTCCTTGAGCTTGAGTGCGCCTTCGAGTGCAATCGGATAATGGATGCCGCGACCGAGAAACAGCGCGTGCTGCTTGGGCGCAAACAGCTTGGCCCACTCCGCGATCTGCGGCTCGAGATTGAGCGCGTGCTGCACGCTGACGGCCACGCGCCGCAGGCTTTCCATGTGCGCCGCAAGCTGGCGCTCGTCCAGCAGGCCGCGCTGACGGGCAAGCGTGACGGCGAATACGAAGAGCGCCGCAAGCTGGGTGGTAAAGGCCTTGGTAGAGGCCACGCCGATCTCGGCGCCGGCACGCGTGTAAAACACCAAGCCCGAGGCGCGCGGGATGGCGCTTTCCTGGACATTGCAAATGGATAGCATCCGGGTATGCCCGAGTTTCTTCGCGTGTTTGAGTGCTTCGAGCGTGTCC
>JBOIBB010000186.1:0-19312 GCA_050739335.1 Gammaproteobacteria bacterium | reverse complement strand
TTTTCATATTGGACTCCCTAGATATTCCGCGGTAGTCAATTGTCGAATTTTATAATTCGTCATTCCCCGAGCATGGCGCTTTGGGTCATGATCTTGGGTGTCACAAAAATCAGCAGCTCGTCCTTGTTGTTGGTGAGCTGGGTGTTGCGGAACAGCCAGCCGAGCAGCGGGATGTCGCCCAGGATCGGTACCTTGTTGACCGTGGTGGTGTTGGTGGTTTCGTAGATGCCGCCCAGCACCACGGTGTCACCGTCGTTCACGAGCACCTGGGTTTTGACATTACGGGTGTTGATGCTGGGTACGCTGCCGCCGTTAGCGGTGGGCACGAACTGGCCCACGGTGTCGTCGTGTACCTCGAGGTCCATGATGATGCGGTTGTCCGGCGTGATCTGCGGGGTCACGTCGAGCGATAGCACGGCGTTCTTGAACGACACGGTGGTGGCGCCGCTCGAAGCCGATTGGGTATAGGGAATTTCAATGCCCTGGACAATGCTGGCTTCCTTGGCGTTGGCGGTGATCACGCGCGGGCTGGACACCACCTCACCCTTGCCGGCGGCAGCCATCGCCGAAAGTTCAAGATCGACCAGGAAATTCGAACGCAGCACGCCGAAGGCTAGCTGCCCAAAGGGGTTGGCGGTAGGCACGTTCACGTTCAACTGGTCGTTCAGCGCCGGTATGCTTAGGAGCGGCGAACCGGTGACTGGGGTGCCGCCCGCGCCCGCATTGAAAGCGTTCTGCTGGGCATTGGCGCCGGTGAGATCGCCGTTCATGCTCATCAGCCCACCGCTGGTCTGGCGGATGCCATTGACACCGAAACGCACGCCGAGCTGCCGGCTGAAATCATTCTGCGCAATCACGATGCGCGACTGAATGAGCACCTGCTTGACCGGAATATCCAGGTGCGAGACCAGTTGCCGGATCTTTTCGATGTTGGCGGCTGTATCCTGCACCAGCAGGGTATTGGTGCGCGGGTCCACGCTCAGACTGCCGCGTGACGAGAGCAATGAAGCCTTGGCGCCCTGGCCGTTGATCAGCGCCGCCATCTCGCTCGCCTTGGCGTAGTTCACCTGGATGAAGGCCGACTCGAGCGGGGCGCTCTGCTCAAGACTTTGTTGCGCGGCAAACTCTGCCTGCTCCTGCGCGGCGATGTCCTGCGCCGTGCCGATGATCAGGGTGTTGCCGAAGGTACGCGAGGCGAGGCCCTTGGTCTTCATGATGATGTCGAGCGCCTCGTCCCAAGGCACATCCTGCAGGCGCAGCGTGATGTTGCCGTGGACGCTGTCCGAGACGACGATGTTCTTGCCGCTCGCGTCCGCTAGAATCTGCAGCACCGCGCGAATGTCGATATTCTGAAAATTGAGGCTGATCTTTTGCCCGGTGAATTGCTTTTGCTGAGTGGCCTGCACGCTCTGGGCCGATACCGGGGTAAATTCCATGGCGAACAGGTCATCGCTCTGGAATGCGAGTTTTTCGTACTGGCCGCTAGGGTGGATGACAAGGCGCGCGCCGCTCGGGGTGTTTTCAGCGTCGATGTATTGCACCGGAGTCGCGAAATCCGTGACATCCATGCGGCGCGCGAGTTTTGTCGGCAACTGCGTGTTGGCGAAGTCCACGACCACGTTGGTTCCCAGCACATGCACGTTGCCGACAATGGACGGTGTACTGAGATCCACGATCACGCGGCCCATGCCGTTTGCGCCGCGGCGGAAGGTGACGTCGGTGATGGTCTGGCCGGCAGACGCGGCGGCGGTGCTTGCTGAGGAAGCCGGCGTGTTGACGGCGAGTGCCGTTGTTTGCGGCGTGAGGCTTGCCGGGTCGATGGTGGCCACGGCGAAGTCGTTGGGATTGCCTCCGAGCAGTACGTATACGGTATTGCCGTGCGCACTGACGTGGTAGGGCACGAGCGTTACGAGATTGATTACCACGCGGGTACGCGTGCCGGCCTCGGCCGCCACGGCGCTGACTACGTCGCCCACGTTGATGCTGGTTTGGCGGTCCGCGAGCGCGAGGCGCGTGTTGCCGAGATCCAGGGCAATGCTGGCCGGCTGGCCAACCGTGAAACTCAGCGGTTTCTCGGCCGGCGCGCTCAGCTGCAACTGCAGTTGCACGCGATCTCCCGGGAGTTTGGTGGCGGTCATGGCCGCGAGCTGGTTGCTGCCCTGCTGGGCGAGTGCGGGGGTGGCGATCAGCCAGCCCGCTGCTAGCAGGCATGCGGCCAGGAGGTATCTGCCTTCCCGGAAACTCTTGAAACCGGATACTCTGTTCATAGTGCTTGCCTCATTGTCGCAATCAGCCGCCCAACTGGACGGTCGTCATGCGCTCTGCCCAGCCGCCCTGTCCATCCGGGACGAGCTCCCGCAATACCAGGCCCGCCTGGCTGATCTTGATGACCTTGCCATAGTTCTGTCCCATGTATTGCCCGAGCATGACCCGGTGCACTACGCCATCGCCGTCGCGGATCAGCGCGTACAGCACGCCCCCGACGGTCAGCGTGCCCATCATCTTCAGGCTGTCGAGCGGGAACTGTTCGAGGTACTGGTGTGGCCGGTCGAAGTCCGGATGTGGACCCGCAGTGGTGCCCTTGCCATTGCCAAAATTCGCGAAGCTCTGCAGCAGGGGTACGAATGGCGAGCGCAGGTTCTGGTCGTCATAGGTGTAGCTTTGCAGCGGCTTGATTTGCGGCAATGGCGCGACGCGTCCACCCCGCAGTGCTTTGGTTTGCGCCACGTATTGTTGCAGGTCCTGCATACGATCGCTGCAACCGGCGAGCAGTAGCGCGGCGGCAAGCACCACCAGTACCAAGCCGCGGCGCGCCCCCGACGAGATAGGTGTGACAGTGTCGTCCATCAGCGCGGCTTCTTTTTCACCAGCTTGACCTCTTCACCGGGCTCGAGGTAGCGGTAGGTTTGGGCGGTGAGCGTCATGACCAACTCGTCAACCTGGCCGGCGTTGCTCTGCGGTTTGATGCCGATATCGTGGACCGTGACGATGCGTGGCAGCGCGGATACGTCGCTCACGAACTTGCCGAATTGGTGATAGCTGCCCTCGAGCTGGATCTGAATCGGATCCTCGGCGTAGAAATCCTTTTTGACTTCGGCCAGCGGCTTGAACAAATCCTGTTTGAGGCCGTCAATCTGCGCGGTCTGGGAAATATCCTGCAGCACGTTCGGGATCTCGGTCTTGCCGGGCAGCTGCAGTTTCATGGTATTGAACGTGCGCGTCAGTTGTTCGAGTTGCTCGTGGTACTCCTTGATGTTGGCGGCCTGCAGCGCCTTGTCCTTGAACTCGCTGCGCAGTTTCTGTTCCTGCTGTTGGCCCTGGTTGAGATCCTGCTTGTCGTTGCTCAGCCAGAAGTAATAGCCGATCAGCAACACCAGTACGAAAATCACCACGTACGCGATGCCACGCGCACTCCCGGGCCAGTCGCCCGGGTTTCTGAAATCCAGGTTACGCAGCTCGTTGATATCGAATTTGCCGAAGTCCGAGAGCTTCATGACTTGGCTCCCGTTGCGGGTTGGGCCGCCGGTGCCGCAGCGGCGGTGGCGGCAGACTTGGGACTGGTGAGCGCGTTCGCCGTTACGGTGAATTGCTGCGCCCGCACCCCAAAGTTAATCTTGTTGTCCTTTTGAACTACCTGCAAGTTGGGGTCGCTCATCCACGGGGAGGCGTCGATGTTGCGCATGTAGGTCGAAACCCGTGCGCTCGACTCGGCCACACCCTGGATCGAGAGCTGCCCGCCTTTTTGCGCGACCTCGGTGAGATATACGCCGGGTGGCAGGGTTTTCACCAATTGGTCAAACAGGTGCACCGAGGCCATGCGGCTGTCCTGCAACTGCTCGATGATGTTCATGCGGGCCAGCATCTGGTTTTTCTGTTCCTTCAGGGTCTTGATGGCGTCGATCTGCTTGTCGATCTGCTGGATCTGGGCATTGAGATAGGTATTGCGTTCGTTCTGATTGGAAATCGCGTTGTTCAGGCCGAGCCACACTAGGATCAGCACCACGATGCCCACCACGACCGACAATACCAGCCGTAGCTGGAAGGTTTGCTTGCGGGTTTTGCGCTGCTCTTCGCGCCATGGCAGGAGGTTAATACTTGGCATTTTTGTCGAAGCTCCGCAGGGCCAAGCCGCAGGCGACCAAGAGTGCCGCCGCCTCGTGTTCCACGTATTGCGCCTTGGCCTTCGAGGACAGCCGCATCTTTCCGAACGGGTTGCTCACGATGGTCGGTGTGTTGAGTTTGGCGACGATGCGCTCGGCCGCGCCGGGTATCGCCGCGCAGCCGCCGCATAGCAGGATCTGATCGAGATGCTGGTTCTCGCTGCTTGAGGACTGATAAAACTGTAGCGAGCGGTTAACCGCCTGCGCCATATCGTCTACGAAGGGGTCGAGAATCTCGACCTTGTAATTGTTCGGCAGGCCGCCTTCCTTCTTGGCCTTGCCTGCTTCTTCGTAAGTCAGGCCGTAGTGGCGCATGATTTCTTCGGTGAGCTGCTTGCCGCCGAAATCAGTGGTGTAGTTGTAAATGATGCGGCGATCGCGCAGCACCGTGAAGGTGGTGGTGGCGGCGCCGAAATCCACGAGTCCGATGGTGCGTTCCACGCCGTTGTCCACCATCTGATACGCAATCAGCTTGCAGGCATTTTCCACCGCGTAGACTTCGACATCGATCACGGCGGCGCTCAGGCCTGCAATTTCGAGCACCGCCTGCAATTTTTCGATGTTCTCACGGCGGGCTGCCACCAGCAGCACATCCATGAGATCAGGATCCTGTTTCGATACCCCGAGAATTTCATAATCGAAGGCCACTTCGTTGAGCGGCTGGGAAATGTACTGGTCGGCCTGTAACTCGATCTGCTCGCCCAAGTCCTTGTCCGAAAGCGAGGCCGGCATCTGGATGGTCTTGGTCATCACCTGGCCGCCGACGGCCACGGCGGCCTGCTTGGTGTGCGGGCTGGCGCGCTTCACCACCTTGCGCACGGCGTCGCCCACGGCGTCCATATCCACGATCACCTTGTCGGTGATAGCATTAAACGGCATGGCCTCGGCGCCGAACGTTTCCACCTTGTAGGTGCCGCCGGTTTTGGAAAGCTCGATCAGCTTTACCGAGGAAGTGCTGATATCAATTCCCACGAGGGGTTTTGAGGCACGCTTGAACAGCCCGTCTAGCACGTTCCTGAGTCCTTCCTTAATAGCCTTTTATTTATCCGGCCTACGGGCCGGCCCCATAGTCTTAAGCTGCAGCTTTAATATATATCAACAAATGATTAAATCAAATATAGTTTTTGTCCCTGTATCAGGGGCTACTGGGTGGCGGAACTGCGGATTCTTGGACAATCTGGGATGAAGCGTTCACTCAAAACACTATATATAGCGATCGGGATCGTCGTTGGGCTCATTGGGCTTGGGGTTCTGAGCGTTATTGTCACGTATCTGGTGGTGGCCCCGAGTTTGCCGTCGGTTGCAGTCCTCAAAGACGTCCATCTGCAGGTGCCCTTGCGGGTCTATACGCGTGACGGCCAGTTGCTCGCGACCTTTGGGGAAAAACGCCGGATTCCGCTCGCTTACGACCAGGTCCCGAAGCAGGTCATTGATGCCTTTATCGCGGCCGAGGACGAGCACTACTGGGATCATCCCGGGGTCAGCGTGCGGGGTCTGCTGCGTGCGGCGATTCACCTTGCGGTTACCGGAGAAAAGACCGAGGGTGGCGGCACCATCACTATGCAGGTGGCGCGCAACTTTTTTCTCACGCGCCAGAAAACCTATACCCGCAAGCTCAAGGAAGTGTTCCTGGCCCTCAAGATCGAGCGTGAACTGAGCAAGCAGGATATCCTCGATCTCTACCTCAACAAGATCTTTCTCGGCAACCGCGCATACGGCGTAGGCGCCGCCGCCGAGGTTTACTACGGGACCGACGTCGATCATCTGACGCTCGCGCAAACCGCCATGATCGCCGGCCTGCCGCAGGCGCCGTCCACGGCCAATCCGATCGTAAGCCCGCAGCGTGCACTTGCGCGCCGCAGCTATGTTCTTGGCCGCATGCTGGCCGACGGTTACATCAACAAGGGCCAATATCAAAAAACCATGGCCGAGCCCGTCACCGCCACCTATCACGGTGCCACGGCCAAGGTGAGCGCGCCCTATCTCGCCGAGATGGTGCGCGATTACATGGTGAGCAAATACGGTGACGATGCCTATACGGCCGGCTATTCGGTGGTTACCACGATCAGCAGCCGTCTGCAGCCGCTCGCGGTGGACGCGGTGCGTGAAGGCTTGCTCGCCTACGACCGTCGCCACGGCTGGCGCGGCCCCGTGGCGCACGTAGATGTACCGGCCGGCGCGCCGGCTTTCACCTGGGATGCACAGGTGGCCAGTCGCCCCGAGATCGGCGGTCTGATTCCAGCGGTGACCGTCAGTGTGGGGGATCAGAGTGCGGAGTTTTACGTGGACAACACGGGCCCGGTGACGGTCGGCTGGGGCGGCCTCAAGTGGGCGCGGCCTTACCTCAACGTGAACGCCGTGGGGGCTGCGCCCAAGAGCGCCGCCGACATTCTCAAGCGCGGCGACATTGTGTATCTGAAGCGCGGCGGCAAGGATGGCTGGTCCCTGTCGCAAGTGCCGACTGCGCAGAGTGCGCTGGTGTGCCTCGATCCTTTCGATGGCGCGATCGTCGCGATGGTGGGTGGTTTTGATTTTGGCCAGAGCAAGTTCAACCGTGCCGTCATGGCGCGCCGCCAGCCCGGCTCGTCGTTCAAGCCGTTCTACTATTCAGCCGCGCTCGAAGACGGCTTTACCCCGGCAAGCGTCATCAACAATTCACCGGTGGTGCTGCAAGACCAGCAACTCGCGAACATTTGGCGCCCGACCAACTATGAAGACGATTTCAGCGGGCCCACGCGGCTGCGCGTGGCGCTGGCACACTCGTTGAATCTGGTATCGATTCGCCTGCTGCAAAGCATCACCGTGCCTTATGCCATCAATTACGCCACCAAGTTCGGCTTTGACGCCTCGCAACTGCCCAACAACCTCACGCTGGCCTTGGGTAGCGCGACTCTGACACCGCTCGAGATGGCGCGCGGCTACGCGGTGTTTGCCAATCACGGTTACCGGATTACACCCTATTTCATCGAGCGAGTGCTGGATGGTTCCGGACACGTGCTCTTCCAGGCAAATCCGCCGATCGCGTGCGACAACTGCAGCGTGCCCACGAACCAGGCGGTGTCCGTGCCGGCGCCCGCCGCGACCAGTGCCGCAGCGGCGATTGGCGCGTTGCCGCCCCAAGCTCCGCAATACGCACTGCAGGTCATCAGCGCGCAGAACGCCTGGCTCATGACCAGCATGCTGCATAGCGTCATTCAGTTTGGTACCGGCGCGGCAGCTGCGTCGCTCGGGCGCAGCGATCTGGCTGGCAAGACCGGCACCACCAATGATTTTTCCAATGCCTGGTTTGACGGCTACAACAGTGACATCGTCACGGTGGTTTGGGTCGGCAATGATCAGCCGTCGCAGTCGCTCGGCAACGGCGAGCAGGGCGCGAAGGCGGCGCTTCCCATCTGGATGGACTTCATGGGACCGGCGCTTACCGACGTGCCGGAGGCGCCGTTTCTCGAGCCGCCCGGAATCGTGCAGGCGCGCATCGATCCTAAAACCGGGCTGCTTGCGAGTGCCAGCGATCCCGGCTCGATCTTCGAGTATTTTCTCGCCGGACATCTGCCGGCCAAGGCGCCTGGCAAGAAACCGAAGAGTGGTACCGATATTTTCTGAAACCGTCGGCCTCGCGCGACGTGTTTCCGGGAGCCGGTCTGCATGACCCGACACGCATCGCCCCGCGCCCTCGATTTACGGCGTCGCCTCGCGCAGGAAGCCGCGCGTCTCATCTCCGAGGAAGGCGTACGCGACTTCGGCTTTGCGAAACGCAAGGCGGCCGAGCACCTGGGGCTCGACCCGCGCAGCCTGCCTCTGCCCACCAACCTCGAGGTTGAGGATGCCGTGGATGCACACCAGCGGCTCTTTCGGGCGGATGCGCTTCCGGCGCGCCTGCGGCGTTTGCGGGAAACCGCGCGCGCCGCCATGCATCTGCTCGCCGCCTTTGAGCCACGGTTGGTAGGGCCGGTGCTCGCCGGCACGGCACCGGATTACCCGGTCGTGCATCTGCATGTGTTCAGCGACGAGCTGGAGCGACTCACGCTCTTTTTCATGGACCTTAAAATCCCGTACGAGCTTGGCGCGCGCAAGGTCAAATTCGGTAGCGGCGAGCCGCGCGAGCAGCCGGTGTACCGCTTCCTTGCTGGTGATGTCCCAATTCAGCTCACGGTGTTCGGCGTGGACGGCATCCGTGAGGCCCCGTTGAGCCCGGTCGACGGCCGGCCCACGCGGCGTGCGTCTCTTCAGGACCTGGAACGTCTTCTGGCCCGCTAGGCTTTCCGAACCCGCAATGCCCTTGGCAGCGCCGGTTCCGGCTTTAGTGACCGGTAGTCACTGACTTCCCTCTCGGCATACCGGTGGCTTTCATTTCCGCCACGGCTCTCACCTGACCGTCGCCTGAAGTTCCCAGGATTTGGTGATATACCTTGCAAGCGGAGGCATCTATTGCTCCTCCGCACTGCCGCAAGGAGGGCTTCTCCATGAAATCCCCGATTTCGCTGTTGGCATTCGGATTCCTGCTCGGACCATTTATGTTGCCGCAGGCCCAGGCGCTCGACGCGCCCCTGACGGCGCCCACGATCAAGCTCGGCACCGTCACGGTCACCGGCGAGGCCAAGGTGGTGCAGGCACTCGAGGCGATCAAACGCGCTCTCACTCAGCCGGAATCCTCCGACCCGAAGCTCGCGAACGTCGTGGTGTGTCGCATCCACGACGATATCGGCAGCCACCTCAATCGGGTTCTGACCTGTGCGACTAACCACACGCTTACGCAAAGACACGATATCACTCAACAAGGCTGGTGGACCGGACAGATGCAGATGCAAGACGGCGGTGGAATGCCCGCGTTTGTGACGGTAATGAACGAATACCTCAAGAGCATGCCGCAGAATATCTTAAAGATGAGCGTAAACGGCCCGGCTTTCCACGCGCTGTTGCAGAAGCTCCCGCCTCCGACCGCCGACGTTTACCTCTACCGCACCCGCGCGCCGGCGGGCAGCACCCAACAGCGGCCGGCTAATTTGGGCTGAAGGCGAGCGAGAGCCTTGGTTAATCGCCGTCCCGCCCAGCATGGCTCATTCAGGCGCGCGTGCGCTGGATGCGCATGACCTGCGGCAGGCTACGCAGCTTGCGCAGGATGCGCGCGAGGTGCACCCGATCGTGCACGTCGAATACCAACCTCAGCAGGGCGGTGACTTCGTCGCGCTCCTGCAGGTGCACGTGCTCGATGTTGGAGCCCATCTCGGCGATCGCGGCCGCGACGGTCGCGAGCACTCCGCGCTGGTTCGCGACGTCGGCGCGGATTTCCGAGGGAAAGTCCCGCTTGATACGCTTTTCCCATTGCACTTCGATGAGCTTGTCGGGCTGGTCGCGGAACTCGCTCAGGTTGCCGCACTCGTAACGGTGGACCACGATGCCTTTGCCGGCGGTCAGTACCCCGACGATGGCGTCCCCCGGGATCGGGTGGCAGCAGCGTGCAAAACTTACCACCATGCCTTCGGTGCCCTGGATCGCGAGCGGCGTGGCGCGTTTCGGCGCGCTGTCTGCATCCGCGGCGGGCGGCATCAAGCGGCGCGCTACGAGCGGTGCCAGGTGCTGCCCCAAGCCGATGGATTCATACAGATCACCGGCATTCTCCAGCTTGAATTCGCGGATCAGCGCCTCGAAACGCTCATCGGGTATTTTGCCGAGCTTTATGGAGAGCGAGGCCAGGGCGCGTTCGAGGAGACGGCGGCCGAGTTCCATGGCTTCTTCGCGCTGCAGGTTTTTGAGAAAGTGCCGCACGCCCAGGCGCGCCTTGGCCGTGACCACGAAGTTCAGCCACGCGGGATTCGGGCGGCCGTGCGCGGCCGTGACGATCTCCACGCGTTGGCCGTTCTCGAGCGGGGTGCGCAGCGGCACGAGTTTGCGGTCGATCTTGGCCGCCACACAGGCATTCCCGACATCGGTGTGAATCGCGTAGGCGAAATCGACGGCGGTCGCGCCGCGCGGCAGCCGGTGGATGTCGCCTTGCGGAGTGAACACGTAAACCTCATCGGGGAACAAGTCGACCTTGACGTTGTCGAGGAACTCCTGAGAACTGCCGACGTCCTCCTGCATCTCCATGACATCCCGCAGCCATTCACGCGCGCGGCGTGTGGGCGGGCTCGAGTCGTCGCCGGTCTTGTATTGCCAGTGGGCGGCGATGCCTGAACGTGCCACCTTGTCCATATCGGTGGTGCGGATCTGCACTTCGATGGGTGTGCCTTGCGCACCCATCAGCACCGTGTGCAGCGACTGGTAACCGTTGGCCTTGGGGATTGCGATGTAGTCCTTGAACTTGTCGGGGGCGGGCTTGTACAGGTTATGCACGATGCCGAGCACCCGGTAGCAGGTATCAGTTTTGTCGACAATGATGCGGAAACCAAGCACGTCGAGCACTTCGTTGAGCGATAGGCCTTTTTCGCGCATTTTGCGGTAGATGCTGTACAGGTGCTTTTCGCGGCCTTCGACGCTCGCCTCAACGTGCTCGCGTGCGAGCGCGGCATTCAGGCTGGCCGTGATCTTTTCCAGCATCTTCTTCTGGTGCCCACGCGAGCGCTTCAGGTGTTTGGTGATGATCTGGTAGCGCAGCGGATGCAACGCCTGGAACCCCAGGTCTTCGAGCTCAAGGCGGATGGCGTTCATTCCCAGGCGGTGCGCGATGGGCGCGTAGATTTCCAGGGTTTCACGTGCGATGCGCCGGCGCTTGGGAGGCGGCATCGCGCCTAGGGTACGCATATTGTGCAGACGGTCGGCGAGCTTCACGAGGATCACGCGGATATCCTCGACCATGGCCAGCACCATCTTGCGGAAATTTTCCGCCTGGGCCTGCTCGCGGTTGGTGAACTTGATCTGGGTGAGCTTGGATACCCCGTCGACCAGTTGCGCCACTTCCTCGCCGAAGCGTGCCACCAGTTCTTCTTTCAGGGTCGGGGTGTCCTCGATGACATCGTGCAGCAGTGCCGCCTCGATGGTGTGCTGATCCATGTGCAAGTCAGCAAGGATCGAGGCCACCGCGACCGGATGTGAAATGTAGGGTTCGCCCGAGACCCGCCGCTGACCCTGGTGAGCGTGTGCTCCGAATTCATAAGCATGCTCGATCTCGGCTATCTGCGCTTCTGGCAGGTAGCCGCGCAGTTTGGCGAGCAGGATTTCAAATCCAACCCCCCGCTTCCCCCGCACACGACTGAAAATGGAAGCGGGCTGATTCATACCGCTAAGGCGCGCTTAGAGCGGATCCTCCGCATCCATGATGACGATGGGCTGCTGCTCGGGCGGCTCTTCGACCGCCGGCGGTTCGGCCTGGTCGAGAATCGCGGGACCGATGTTGCCCGCGGCGATCTCGCGCAGCGCCACCACCGTCGACTTGTCGTTTTCCCAGGGCACGGTCGGCTCGACGCCGCGGGTGAGCTGCCGAGCACGCTTGGTCGCGACCAGCACCAGCTGAAACAGGTTGTCCACATGTCCGAGGCAATCTTCCACCGTAACGCGTGCCATAAACACTCCGAAACTGAAAAAACCGCTAAATTCAGGGGCCTACAGTGTACCCGAGCCTGGAGCTTCATGCCAGGAGCGCGTACAGGAGCGGTACGAGGTCCGGCCGTGTGGCGCGGCTGGCATTGCCCCGGCCGGCGAGCACCGCTTCGAGTTCTGCTACCGCGCGCTCGAAGTCGTCGTTCACCACCACGTAGTCGAAATCTTGCCAGTGGCGCATGTCCGCCACCGCTGCGTGGACCCGCTGTTCGATCACCGCTTCACTGTCAGTCGCGCGCTTGCGCAGGCGCCGCTCGAGTTCGGCGCAGGACGGCGGCAGGATGAAAACGCTCACGGCCCGCGGCATCGCTTGGCGCACCTGGGCGGCGCCCTGCCAGTCGATTTCGAGCAGCAGGTCGTGACCCGCGGCGAGCGTAGCTTCGACGGTGCGGCGCGCGGTGCCGTAGTCATGCTCGAACACCCGCGCGTGCTCGAGAAACTCGCCGGCGGCCACCATGCGTGCAAATTCCACACGGTCGACGAAATGATAATCACCGCCGTCGACTTCGGCCGGGCGTTGCGGCCGGGTGGTATAGGAAACCGAGAAGCGCAGCTTGGGATGCCGTTGCAGAAGCGCATGCACCAAGCTGGTTTTGCCGGCGCCCGAGGGCGCTGTGATCAAGAACAGATTGCACTGTTCGGCCATGGCTTGGATGTCTAGCGGATGCGGCTGCAGATGGTTGCCTGCCGGTTGGCAGTATATCGGAGCCGTGCCTGCCGGCCGCCGTTTTCTTTAGCGCAACGCGCTCAGGGTTACGGTCCGCCTGATGCCACGCGCCCGCGCGGGGCGCGCCTTACTTGCGTTTGCCGATTTCCACGAACTCACGCCGGGGCGAGCCGGTGTAAAGCTGGCGCGGACGGCCGATACGCATGTGCGGGTCGGCGATCATCTCTTGCCAGTTGGCCACCCAACCGACGGTGCGGGCAATCGCGAACATCACCGTCATCATGTGCACCGGTATGCCGAGGGCGCGGTAGATGATGCCTGAATAGAAATCCACGTTCGGGTAGAGCTTCTTTTCGATGAAGTATTCGTCCTTGAGGGCTATCTCTTCGAGGCGCATAGCGAGTTCCAGGGTCGGATCGTCACCGCGGCCAAGCTTGTCGAGCACTTCGTGGCAGGTCTTGCGGATGATTTTGGCGCGTGGGTCGTAGTTCTTGTAAACCCGGTGGCCAAAGCCCATGAGGCGGAAGCCGGAGTCCTTGTCCTTGGCTTTGGCGATGGCCTGGTCGATGTGCTTTACATCCCCGATTTGTTTGAGCATGTTCAACACGGCTTCGTTGGCGCCGCCGTGCGCCGGCCCCCAAAGTGTCGCGATACCGGCCGCAATCGCGGCGTAGGGATTGGTGCCGGAGCTCCCGGCGAGGCGCACGGTTGAGGTGCTGGCATTCTGTTCGTGGTCGGCATGCAGGATGAAGAGCAAGTCGAGCGCTTTGGCCGCCACCGGATCGACGTGATAAGGCTCGGCGGGTACCGAGAACAGCATGTTGAGGAAATTCGCGCAGTAGTTCAGATCGTTGCGTGGACACACAAACGGCTGGCCGGTACCGTGCCGGTAGACCGCCGCCGCCAGGGTCGGGAGCTTGGCAATGATGCGGTGGGCGAACACCTCGCGATGCCTGGGGTCATGGATGTCGGTCGAGTCGTGGTAGAAGGCCGAGAGCGAGCCCACCACGGCCGTCAGCATGGCCATCGGGTGGGCGTCGTAATGAAAGCCGCTGAAGAATTGCAACACGGCTTCGTTCACCATTGAATGCAGACGGATGCTGTGCACAAAACTTTCGAGCTGGGGTTGGGTGGGCAACTCGCCGTACAACAACAGGTACGCGACTTCAAGAAAGCTGCTCTTCTCAGCGAGCTGCTCGATGGGGTAGCCGCGGTACATCAGCACACCCTTCTCGCCATCGATATACGTGATCTTGCTTTCACAACTTGCGGTCGATACGAAGCCCGGATCGAAGGTAAACACGCCGTGCTCGTGATAGAGGGTGCGGATATCGAGGGTGGAGGGGCCGAGTGTGCCGTGGCGCAGAGGCAGCTCGCTGGTCTTGCCGTCTGGCGTGCTGAGGTTGCAGGCTTTGTTATTCATGGTAATTGCTCCAAATCGGTCATGCGCTCGACAGTCGGCCGACTCTGGCCGGCCATAGGCAGTGCTTCTGGGAGGGGAACGCCTGGGCTGTCAAGTGCAATGAAACTAGGCGGCGTCGCGAGACCTTGAAGCGCACCGCCGCAGCGGCATACCGGCACTCGATGACGTAACGGTGCCGGCGCGCCTTATTATACCGCGGCCTCGCGGGATTTCAGGTGGCAGGCTGGCGCATGCGGGTGCGCCGGTCTTAGGCGGTTTTGTGCGTGTACTTCTTGAGGAATTTGTCCACGCGACCTGCAGTGTCCACGATTTTCTGTTTGCCCGTAAAGAACGGGTGACACTGCGAACAGACCTCCACGTGCAGGTCGTGGCCAAGCGTCGAGCGGGTCACGAACGAGTTGCCGCAACTGCAGGTGACGGTGATTTCCTTGTACTCGGGATGGGCGTCGGCTTTCATGAGTATCGCAATGACGGCGGCTGCGTGAGGGGCGCGCATGATACCCCGCGCTCCTTGAGCCGGCAAGATTTCGCTTGGAGCGCCGCATATCGCTCCGTATAAACAAAGGATTAAGGATTGTTCGTAGAATGAACATGAATGTGTTCAACCTAACGTATTGGCCAGATTCAACAAAGCCAGTTTTGCACAAAAACTGTGGATAAATCTGTGGATGAACACGTTGCACGTGATTCCAAGTGCCTGCAATCCTTGAGATTATGAGTCGGTGTAGAAAATTTACTCACACAATAAAATACTTATAGATCAAGTGGTTAGGTGTATGGTGGTACCCTTGGCCGCTGGGGAACATTCGACAAGGCTCCACGCACGTGTTTCCTGTCAGCCGGTGTGTATAACCCGTTGTCCGCGGTAAGGATCTTGCGCGGCTCTCCGCGCTTTATTGGTCCACAAGCTCGCCATTGGCGCCTCCCGTAGCGGATTTTATTGCTGGACTTGCTTCGTCCACTGGAATTGTCAGCCAGTCCGCAGGCGCGGTTCCTGGCGCTTCTTCGATGGTGCAGTCACGTCGGTGGGCGCAGGTTCCGGGAGAAAGCGTGCCAGTATCTCGTTCAAGAACGCAAAGCCCTTAGGAGTCGTGCGCCACTGACCATCGGTCATGATCATCAAGCCTCGTCCTGCACAGTACTCGAGCTCTGGCAATACCACCTCTAGAGGCAGCCCAGTACTAGCCTCGAACTCCTCCGGTCGAAAGCCCGCGACGAGGCGCAGGCGGTTGAGCATGAACTCGAAGGCCCGCTCCGTTCCGGAAATCTCGCGCCGCCCGCCAATACCGGCAGGTGTGCCCGCTCTTTCTACGTAGGCTGTCGGGTGGTTGGTTTTGCAGAATCGCAGAGCGCGGTTCTGCCTGGCATCCGTGAGCTTCGCGTGAGCACCGGCTCCGATCCCGAGGTAATCCCCGTATCGCCAGTAGTTGAGATTGTGCCGGCATTGCCGGCCGGACTGTGCGTACGCGGATATCTCGTACTGGGCGTAACCCGAAGCGCGCAGGATCTCCTGGCAGGCTTGCTGCATGTCCCAGATGCGGTCGTCGTCCGGTAACGGCGGAGGTTTGGCAAAAAACACCGTGTTCGGTTCGATGGTCAGCTGATAGTGCGAGAGGTGTGCTGGAACAAGCGCCAGGGCCTGCCGCACGTCGCTCTCGGCCTCGGCCCGGGTCTGGTCGGGAAGTCCGAACATCAGGTCCAGGTTGAAGTTGCCGAGTCCTGCGGCATGCGCCTCTTCCGCGGCGCGGCGCACGTCGTCAGCGTCGTGAATGCGGCCGAGCCGTTTCAGATGCCGGTTGTCGAAACTCTGTGCGCCGATAGAGATCCGCGTCACGCCGGCCGCACGGTAGCCCGCGAAGCGGCCGCGTTCGACCGTGCCGGGATTGGCTTCGAGGGTGATTTCTGCATCTTTCACCAGTGTGAGGCGGGCGCGGATCCCGCGGATGATGGCGCCGATGGCTTCAGGGCTGAAAAGGCTCGGGGTGCCGCCGCCGAAAAATACCGTGTGCACGCTACGCGCACCGGCAAGCGGCAGGTCCTGGTCGAGGTCGCGCAGCAGGGCTTCGACGTAGGCAGTTTCCTGCAGCGGCAAATTCAACGCATAGGAATTGAAGTCACAGTACGGGCACTTGTGCACGCACCACGGCAGGTGCACGTAGAGCGACAGCGGTGGGGTCAACACGGAAGCGCCAATTCAGCGACACGCTCACGCAATTGAGCGACCAAGGCACGCAGCGCCTGGCCGCGGTGACTCAAGCGATTTTTTTCGGCGGACGGCAGTTCCGCGGCCGAACGCTGTGCGCCTGCGGCCAGGAACACCGGGTCGTAGCCGAAGCCATTTGCGCCGCGCCGCGCTTCGAGGATAGATCCTTCCCACGTGGCCTCGCTCACGAGCGGGGCTGGATCGTCCGCATGGCGCACGAGTACCAACGCGCAGCAAAAGCGCGCGCTGCGCTGCGCGCCGGGCACGCCCTGGAGTGCCCGCAGCAGCTTGTCCACGTTGGCTTGATCATTGCCGTGCGCGCCGGCGTAGCGCGCCGAGTGCACGCCCGGAGCGCCGTGAAGAGCATTCACTTCGAGCCCGGAATCGTCGGCCAGTGCCGGGAGTCCCGTTTGGCGTGCCGCATTGCGCGCCTTGAGCAGTGCATTTTCGAGGAACGTGCCTCCGGTTTCCGCGACGGTCCGCACCCCGAGTTCGGTTTGTGGCAGCACTTCGATTCCGGTGCCGCCGAGCAGCGCGCGCATTTCACGCAGCTTGCCCGGGTTGCCGGTCGCCAGCACGATCCTGAGGCTCATAAGTCGTGCGCGAGTGCCTCACGCTGCCGCTCGATGAGGCGCGCGACGCCTGTGCCGGCCAGCCCGAGGAGTTCGTCCAGTTCACTGCGGCGGAAGGCGTGTCCTTCAGCCGTGCCCTGGATTTCCACGAAGGCGCCGGCATCGTTCATGACCACGTTCATGTCGGTTTCGGCGTGCGAGTCTTCTTCGTAATCGAGATCAAGGCGGGGCTCGCCGGCCACGATGCCCACCGAAACGGCGGCCACGGTGCCGTGCACTGGATCCTTTCCGAGTTGGCCGCGCTTGAGCAGCAGGCGCGTGGCGTCCACAAGTGCCACATAGCCGCCGGTGATTGCGGCGGTGCGCGTGCCGCCATCCGCCTGCAGCACGTCGCAGTCGACCGTAAAGGTGCACTCGCCGAGGGCTTCGAGATTCACTACCGCACGTAGCGAACGGCCGATGAGCCGTTGAATCTCGAGCGTGCGGCCGCTTTGCCTGCCGCGGGCGGCTTCGCGGTCAGTACGCGTGTGGGTGGCGCGCGGCAGCATGCCGTATTCGGCCGTGATCCAGCCCTTGCCCGTGTTTTTGAGGAACGGCGGTACCCGCGACTCGACGCTCACGGTGCAGAGCACGCGGGTATCGCCGTAACTCGCGAGTACTGAGCCTTCGGCATGGCGGGTGTAATGACGCGTCAGGGTTACCGCGCGCAGTTCGTTGGCAGGGCGGCCGTTGCGGCGCATGGCGCGGCTCCTTGAGTGTGAAAAGCGGATTATAAGCGGTGCAGACCGGTGCCCCGCGGCGCGCTTACGGTTGCCAGCGCACCGCGGCTACGGTCACGTTGTCGCTCACCGGCATGCTGCGCAGTTCGGCCTCGAGCGCCAAGGACTCGAGGCTTGCCCGCAACTCGAGTTGCTCGCCGAGAGTTTGTGCCAGATAAGCGTCGCTGAACGATCCCCAAAAGCCGTCCGAGCACAGCAGCACGACGTCACCGGGACGCAGCGGCTGGGGCTCGCCGATTTCGATCAGTGGAAGTCCCGGCTCCCCGCCCAGGCACTGGTCCACGAAGTTGCGTAACGGGTGATTGGCAAGATCGGCTTCGTCAATCAGGCCCTGCTCGGCCATGATCTCGACCGCGCTGTGGTCGCGGGTGCGCTTGACCACCTCGCGCCCACGGATCAGGTATACGCGGCTGTCGCCGACATGCGCCCACTGGGCTTGCCCGTCCTTGATCACGCAGGCGGTGATCGTGGTGCGCGGACGCAGCTCGGAATCGAGGTCCGGACGCAGCGCGGCCACCGCACGATGCGCGCGCGCAATGCTGTCATGCAGGAAGCCGGCCGGTGCGGTGCCATCCTGATAATCCCGGAAAGCCCGGGCCACCATGTCGACGGCGGTTTCCGCCGCGAGGTCACCGCTTACGTGGCCGCCCATGCCATCCGCCAAGGTCAACAACAGATGGGTGGGGGCGGGAATGATGTAGGCGCGGTCCTGGTTCTGGTCGCGATCGCCGCGACGCGACACCTGCGCGGTTTCAACGTTCACGAGCCCGCCCTTTGAGAACCGGCTTCCGGCCAATGAGAGGTTTAGCTTACCATTCCGTCTCGCAGCCATCGTGCTGTCGCCGGACAGGTACCTATGATTTCCAGCATGACCGGATTTGCACGCGCCGAAAAGCGCGGCCCCCTGGGTGTGCTCGCTTGGGAGTTGCGCACCGTCAACCACCGTTACCTCGACATCAGCCTGCGACTGCCGGAAAACCTGCGCGCACTCGAATCCGGGTGCCGCGAGCACATCGCGCAGGCGTTGCGCCGCGGCAAGCTGGATGCGCAACTGCATTTCGAGGCCCCTGTCGGTGAGGATGCCGGACTGTCGATTGACGAAGCTTACGCACGCGCGGTAGTGGCGGCGGCCGACCATGTGGCCGGATTGTCGGTAACCCACGAGGCCATCAATCCCCTGGATTTGTTGCGCTGGCCGGGCGTGGTGAAACAACCACAAATGGACATCGAAGCCGTGAGTGTGGACGCGCTAGCGCTTCTGGATGTCACGCTCAAGACGCTCTGTGACATGCGTGCGCGCGAGGGCGAGCGCATCGCAGCCCTGATACGCGAGCGGTCTCAGGCCGTGGGCGGTATTGTGTCCAGGATCCGCACTCAGGCTGCAGACATTGGCGCGCAATTGCGTAGCAAGTTGCTTGTGCGTTTCGAGGAACTCAAGCTCAAACTCGACGAGACCCGGCTTGAGCAGGAATTGGTATTGATGCTGCAACGTGTGGACGTGTCGGAAGAGCTGGACAGGCTCGACAGTCACATGACTGAACTCGAGACTACTCTCGGCAAGGAACAGGCCGCCGGGCGGCGCCTGGATTTCCTCATGCAGGAATTCAACCGCGAAGCCAATACCCTCGGCTCGAAGTGCCAGGACACCGCGATTACCCGCGAGGTCATCGAGCTCAAGGTGCTCATCGAGCAGATGCGCGAGCAGATCCAGAACATCGAGTGAAATTTGCGGCCCGGCGGGGGTGAGCTTGGTAGGCCAGGCCGGAACCGCTAGAATTCCCGGCCTTTGCGAGGGCTGAGCGTGGATTTTCCCCAGAGATTCGACGTGATTGTGGTGGGCGGCGGGCACGCCGGCACCGAGGCGGCGCTGGCGGCGGCACGCATGGGACGGCGCACGCTGCTGCTGACGCAGAACATCGAGACGCTCGGGGCAATGAGCTGCAACCCGGCAATTGGCGGCATCGGTAAGGGG
>JBOIBB010000185.1:0-7949 GCA_050739335.1 Gammaproteobacteria bacterium | reverse complement strand
GATGCGGTGGTCATGGGCGTCGGCACCGGCGGCACGCTGGTCGGCGTTGGCCAGGCGTTTCGCGAAGCCAACCCCGAGGTGCGCCTGTTTGCGATGGAACCCAGCGAATCGCGCACGATCCTGTGCGGCGAGATTGGCTCGCACCAGATCGAGGGGATTTCCGACGGCTTTGTTCCGGGTATCTTTGCGCGCCACCGCGACCTGATCAATGAGATGCTGAGCGTCTCGAGCACGGAGGCGGTGGAAGAAATCCGGCGGCTCGCGCGCCAGCACGGCTTGTTCTGCGGGCCGAGTTCCGGCGCGCATCTGCTCGCCGCCAAGCGCATCCGCAGGCAATACCCGGAACTCAAGACCGTGGTCACGATATTCTGCGATGAAGGCGAAAAATACCTGACCGAGTACTTCATGCAACCGAACGGCAAGGCCGTCACTCCCGCGCACTTTGTTTGAGAGCCACACTCGCCATGAAAATTACCAACCTGCTTAACGGTCACGCGCCTGAGGGCCCGGGCCTCGGAGCGCTCACCAACATGAACATCACGGACGTCATCCCGCGCAATTTCGGCATGAATCCCAATGCGCGCGTGCGCGCGGGCAAAGTCTGGCCGAAACCGGAGGCTGCGAAGCGCGTCAAGGAATTCCGCGTCTACCGCTACGATCCGGACGTCGACAAATCGCCGCGCCTCGATACTTATTTCATCGACCTCGACCAGTGCGGGCCGATGGTGCTGGACGCCCTGCTCAAGATCAAGAACGAGATCGACAGCACTCTCACCTTCCGCCGCTCCTGCCGCGAAGGCGTGTGCGGTAGCTGCGCCATGAATATCCATGGCACCAACTGGCTGGCCTGCACGCGCGAAATTGCCGACATTCCCGGGGTGGTGGAAATCTACCCGCTGAACAGCATGCCGGTGATCAAGGACCTTGTGCCCGACCAGACCCACGCCTTCGGGCAATACGCCTCAATCGAGCCCTGGCTCAAGACCAGCACCCCGGCGCCAGATCGCGAGCGGCTGCAATCGCCCGAGGACCGCGCCAAGCTCGACGGTTATTACGAGTGCATCTTGTGCTTCTGCTGCACTTCGGGCTGTCCGAGCTGGTGGTGGAACGGCGACCGCTTCATGGGCCCGGCGGTGCTGTTGCAAGCCTACCGCGCACTCGTGGATTCGCGCGACGAAGCGACCGGCGAACGTCTCGATTACCTGCAGGACCCCTTTAAATTGTACCGTTGCCACACCATATTGAACTGCACGCGCACCTGCCCCAAGGGCCTCAATCCGGGACACGCGATCGCGGAACTCAAGAAGATGATGGTGGCGCGGCAGCACTGAAACGCCGGGCCGCGCGCGCGGGAGAGTGAATATGCCGGACCTCAAGTTGAAACGCGTGTACTTGCCGGCCGCGAAGGCGGACGGCTATCGCATCCTCGTGGACCGTGTATGGCCGCGCGGGGTGACCAAGGCCAAAGCCAAGGTGGACGAATGGCTGCGCGAGGTGGCGCCGACCGACGCGTTGCGCAAATGGTTCGCCCACGATCGCGAGAAGTGGCCGGAGTTCAAGCAGCGCTATCTCAAGGAAATCACCGCCAACAAAGCCGCAGTGCAAAAGCTCGTGGACGCGGTAAAAGCGCATCCCGATGTGACCATCCTGTTCGGTGCGCGTGACGAAGAGTGCAACCAGGCCGTGGTCCTTTCCATCTACCTCAAGCGCCGTCTCGGGCGCTGAGGTCTCATTCAGGAGTTCATCATGTCCAATCCGCTGTATCCCGAGTCTTCCCCCGCCATCTCCGCCAAGCGCAAGGCGCTCGCGCCCAAGCAACTCGAAGCCTGGCAGAATTTCAGCCACACGGTATTCGCAGACGGCGCACTACCCGAACAAATCAAGCACCTGATTGCGGTCGCCGTGGCCCACACCACCCAGTGCCCGTACTGCATCCACGGTCACACGCGCGCGGCCTTGCGCACCGGTGCGAGCGAGGAGCAGATCATGGAAGCCATCTGGGTCGCGGCGGAAATGCGCTCCGGCGCTGCGTACGCGCACTCCGCACTCGCCATCGACGAGATGGAGCGCGTCGCAGCGACGCACCATGCATCGGCACAGCACGCCTGAACCGAGATCAGTGCTCAGAGATAAAGCGGCGCCCTCAGGCGCCGCTTTGCGTTCCGGCCAGACGCCGTACCTGTGCCACGGCGCAGCCAGGCTCAAAACGCATAACGCACGCCGAGCATGAAATCGTTTTCGTCAGAATTATTGGAAAAGCTCGCCATGAGCCGCCAATTGGTGGTCAGGCTGTAGAGCCCGCGTATCGTCAAAGTGTTCTCGGTGTCACTGTTGATGTCCGCATGCGTAACCAGGCCGTCCAACTCGAACTGCGGCGCGATCCGCGCGCGCAATCCGCCATCAATGGACCAGCCCGAATGGCTGCCGTTGCCTCCGCTCACGTTCTCGTTGAGGAAGTCCGCATCGGCAATGAAGTCCAGATTCTCCGCGATGCTCGCGTTGTAGCCGAAACCGGCGGCCAGGCGATTGTCGGTGATGCTGCAGCAAGAGGCCGAGCTGAACGCCGCGCCCACGTGCCAATTCGGCTGCAACGCGTACGATCCGTCTACAAAGGCGCCAGAGAGACTGGACCCATGGCTCGGACTCGCGTTCAGATAACCGCCCTCGGCGTAGGTGTAATCGAAGCCGGCTGCCCGCGCCGCGAGCGGCAGCGCCGCCGACAGTACCAGAATTGCGATCAGTCTCAGCGGGATATTTTTGTGCATGACAAGTCCTTACTACTATGGATGGGAATGCAACGGTGCGTGATTGCAAAGCCGCTGTATTGCATTACGTTTGCACGCAGCCACCGAGTTGTCAAAATGTCGGCGCTCGACGACACAAATTTACTTATATATACGCGGCAATCAGCACCCTGGATTGAGCCGGCAGGTAGCGCCTGTAGCGGCGAGCAAAAAGAACTCAGCGTCACACGGCGCTGCTAACTCCCGTGCGAAGAACGGTTTTTCAGGGAGATCATCAAGCCTGCCGCCGACCACGGGCCGGCGGCAGGTTTCGTAGCAAGTAAAAAGCGATCAGCTCCAGCGTGGTGCAAACCGCGACCCGATACTCCACGGTCCGCCGCCTGCGGCCGACAGATACAGGAAGGTGAAACAAAACGCTACCGCCATCCCGCCGCCGCTCAGAATCGGCCAAGCATGGTTGATCTGGAAGTGCACGATGAAGTAAGCAAACGCCATCTCGCCCGAAAGAATAAACGCCACGGGCCGGGTGAAGATCCCAGTGAGTATCAGAAACCCGCCACCAAGTTCCAGTACGCCGGCAAGGCCGGGTACCAGCGTCAGCATGTTGTGCGGTGAGATCAGGTCTAGGCCATGGCTGCTCGGAAAACCCAACAGCTTTTCACCGCCGTGCTGCATGTACAGAAACCCCATGACAATCCGCAGGATACTGCGCAAATAGGGAGAAGCTTTGGTCCAGAAAAACGTATCGCCGGCCATACCAGTGCGCCTTATGAAGGGCAGTTGCAGGGAGACGTTTGACACGGATCAACCGGTCAAACCCGGGCGCCACGATACACCCAGAAAGCCGGCGGAGGCGTGCCACGCGCTGCGCGTGCAAGTCCTGCTCCGGGTCGGATCAGGATTGCCGGTAAACCCGCAACCGAACGGGTACCGGCCGGGCATCCACACAGGCGAGGCCGAATGTTATTGCGGCTTGAGGGCACTCAGGTAGGCAGCCAAATTTGCGATCTGTATGTCAGTAAGACCTTTTGCCATTGGGTTCATGATCGGATTGACGCGGCTGCCATCGCGAAAAGCCTTGAGCTGGGCCTCGATGTATTCCATCTTCTGGCCGGCGAGATTCGGGTAGATCGGCGCCACGGAGATGCCGTTCGCGCCATGACAGGCCGCACAAGTCGCCTGATACTGCTTCTGGCCGGCCGCCGGATCGGCAGCTCGCGCCGCCGGCAGCGCCATGATCAAAGCGAGGCTCAAGCCCGCCAGGGGATATATCTTGTTCATCGCTGGAAACTCCTTCAATTGAAATCGTAGCCGCTGAAGAACCCGAGCCTTCTCAGTCCGTAACCGGCTTCTCGGCCTCCCGCCGGTACAGCGCCGCCCAGAGCGCTGTTACGGCGACCAAGATCCCGACCCAGAAGCCACCCCAGAAGGTGAGATTGGGCAAGGTTGGCAGCGGCAGGAGCGCCAGGATCGCGAGCAGCACCGCGAGGATCATGTTGACCGTGCTGTACCAGCGGGCCGGATCCGTGCGCCGCGCCCAGAGCGCCAGCACGAAGATCACCGCCGCGAACACCAGCAGCGGAAAGTACTGCCGCTCGATCCACAGGATCTTGAGTACCGCGAGGTACACCAAGAACAGGCCCACGAGCGTATTCAGGATATTCGGGATCATGACGGTTGCTGCTCCTCAGGCTCGTGCAGTTTGACGAGAAAGCGCCAAGTGACGGGCGGCACCGCCATGTACACCAGGGCGCTCGCGACAATCAGGATCTTCCAGCTCAAGGCGAGTGGCGTAGATACGAAGATGAGCACTGCGAATGCCATCACCACGACATAGCAGGCGCCCGCCCCGTAAAGCATCCCGAACCCGGCGAGCAGTTTGCTCGCAGCGTAAAACCCGCCGTAGGCAAAGGCTGCGAGTGTGAGTAACCCGCACAAACTCGCGGTATAGAGTACCGCTTCCGGGGTCATGCCGGCTCCAGCGGCGGAGTCTCGGCCGGTGCCGCGAGCGGCACCGTTTCACGGTGCTTCAGTAGATCCCAGACGAGCGCGATGTAGCCGAGCGCGAACAGCACGCCAAAGCCCATGCGCGACCACATGCCAGCCACGAACCACGGATTTTGCTGGGCATTCGTGAACGCCATGAGCGTCGAGCCCCCGATCGCGCGACCGTAAAAGGTCTGCGCCATGCCAGCGAGGAGCAGCGCCATCACCATGCCGATCATGCCGAAATTGAGCAGCCCAAAGCCCCACCACCAGCCCTTGCCGGTAAGATGCTCCACACCTCGGGCCTTTTGCTTCGCGAGATAAAACACCGCGATCACACCGCACACATAGGCGCCGTAGAACGCGAAGTGCCCGTGCGATACTGTCCATTGAGTGCCGTGGGAGAACAAGTTGATCTGCGGCAGCGTCATCATGAAGCCCCACACGCCCGCGCCAATGAAGTTGCCGAAAGCCTCGGCGGTGATCCACCAGAAGGCCGGCGCGTTGGTGTTTTTCAGGTGATGCGCGCCGGCATCGTAGATCGCGTGCACCACCATCCCCAAGAGCGGCAGCGGCTCGAGCGCCGAGAAGAACCCTCCGACGCTCAGCCAGTACTTGGGCGTGCCGATCCAGAAGTAATGGTGCCCGAGCCCCAGGATCCCGGCTCCGAGCACCAACATCACCTCGATGTAGAGCCAGGTCTCGACGATGCGCCGCGCGGTGCCCGCGATCTCCATCAACATCAGCGCCATGATGCAGCCGATCAGCACCTCCCAGGTGCTCTCGACCCACATGTGCACGATCCACCACCACCAGTAGAGATCCACGGACATGTTGGTCTGGGCGGCGAAGGCATCGATGTAGACGATCACGAGCGGAACCAAGTCGAGACACAGCACCCAGAGGATGCCAGTCATCTTGCGCCGCTTGATGGCGCTCGCGATCACGTTGTAGGAGAAGGTGAGCAGCACCGCGACGATGCCGAGCGCCGCCCAACGCGGGGCCTCCAAGTACTTGCGTCCCTGGTTTATGAACCACAGGCTGAATTCATCGGCGTGTCCGTACTGCACCACGATGAATACCACGGCCACGATCGCGACGATCACGCAGAACACCCAGAACATCACCTCGGCAAAGCGCAGCCCTGCGATCTCCCCGCCAATCTCGTTCGGCAGAAACCAGTAGATCGAGCCCATGAGTGCCATCAGGAGCCAGATAATCAGGGTGTCGATGTGCAGCATCTTCGAGGTGCTGAAGTCGAAGACGCGGAACAGCATCGAAGGATGCAGGTAATAAAGCGAGGACAGGAACCCAAACAGAATCATCACGCCGAACAGGACGATGGCGGCGGTGAAATAACGCAGCGCAAGTTTCTGCGAGCGGTACATGCCCGTTTCTGCGGTGCTCATGGTTTCTCCCCCTGCATGCCGAAGTTGGCCGGAAAGCCGTTGGTGTTGATGGCGGACATCCACTTGAGATAGGCGACCACCGCTTGGGCATCCTGCTCAGTCAAATGCAGATTGGGCATCTCGCGGTTCCAAGTGGGATAGGCCGGCGGGTCCATGAGAAACATCACCATCGCCTGCTCCTGGGTCTTGGCTCCCGTCATCGGCATGAAGATCTGATGCCAGGCGGGATCAAGCCAGGACTTGGTGAGATCCGGGGCGTAATAGGCGCCGTTGCCGAAGAAGGTATGGCAGTTCATGCAGTTGCGGCTCTGGATAACGAGCTTCGCACGGTTCATGAGCGCGGTCGCCTCGGCTTCGGTGTATACCTTGCCGAAGAGCGGCTGCGAGCCGCCGATCACCGGCGCATCTTCGTGCAGTGTCCAGTTGTACTGGTAGCCGATCCGCTGGTTGATGACCGTGTAATCGGGCACATGCGTGCCGCCGGTCTCGATCGCAAACGAACTGTCAATCGAGAGAAATGCCAGCACCACCAGCATGACTGCCGTGGTCGCAATCGCCCCTGCACGCCAGAAGCCCGGTTCCTGGATGTCCACATGTGTACCCCTACACGAGTGAGGCGGGGTGAGCATGCGGTAGCGAAATAATTGGCGCCTTGACGTCAATCAAGTAGCGCGGCCAGGTTTTAGCCATGCCGCACACGTGGCAAACCGGCGACAGTTTGCACAGTCGAACTCGAGTGCCCTCGTAATCTTGCACGTGGCCGGCAGGCATACCGCTCGGCGCGGTCGTAGCGCGCACGCGTGATGCGATTCAGTTCAAGCGCGGCACCGAATGTGCGCCCCAAGGGCCGAAATCGAGATGCTGGATCCAAGCGTCATTCTGCATACGCAACAGCGGTTTGCCGAGCAATTCACGCATGACATTTTCACCGGCGACACGCCCCATGGCCGCACTGGGTGCTCCCGGCACCACGGCGGCCGCAGCGCCCGCGGCAAACACCCCTTGCAAACCACGCACCTGCAACTGCGCATCGACCGGCAAACGTCCGGAAGAATCACATCTGACCCCATCCGGCAGTGTGAGCGCGAGGGAACGGATACCGTCGTTGCCCGGAGCGAGGACCATCGAATCATAGGTCAACGTCGACGGCGCGGCGTTGGCCTGTAGGCTTACTTGCCCGGCGCTCAGGTCAACACTTACCACGCGCGCGGCGATGCTGCACACCGCGAGAGGTCGCAGCAGATCGGCGAGTGGCAGCCTGGTCCGCACCAATTCGCCTTGGTAGTTGTACACCGGCAAGCTGCGTTCCGTTGCGCGTTCCAGCACGGTTATTTCAATTTGGTCCGCGTCGCTGCGGGCCGCTTCACGAGTCCGGGCGGCCGCGACGGCGGCCGACATGCCCGCGGTTCCAGCCCCGAGAATCAACACTCGCTCCATCCGACTGTCCTCCTTGGACCTGCATCCGCCCGACGCCCGCGCGCAATCGCGAGTGCCGGCGCGTGATCCGCAGCGCAACTTCGACTCAGTACCGCGTCGGAAGACTAGCACTGCGTCCTACCGACGAGCCTTGACAGCCGTCACGCCACGCGCGCGGGTGCCGACAGGGGAAAAATCCGGAGCTTGGATACGCTCCTGCCTACGCGGCAGCCGCCAGCGCGCAGCGGCGGCGCGCTGTCGAGGCCGGGCCTAAGGCTGGGGTTTCAGCGTGCTGAGATACAACGCGAGGTTGGCGATGTCGATATTGGACAGCCCCTTGGCCATGGGGCTCATGATGGGATTGACGCGCTGGCCGTCGCGGAAGGCCTTGAGC
>JBOIBB010000184.1:0-17892 GCA_050739335.1 Gammaproteobacteria bacterium | reverse complement strand
CATCAAAGCTGGCAAAACCGCCGTCGCGTGACTGCATGCCTTCGAGCCAGCGCGCGGCACGCGCGACCGGTTCGCGGTATTCCGGCTGCCCGCTGCGCTGCATGACCCAGGCGACGGCCGCAGTATCGTCGAGGTCGGGGTAATAATCGTTGCGGTACTGGAAGGCCCAGGCGCCGCTTTCAAGTCGTGGCCGGTAAGCCCGCCAGTCGGCCGGCTCGTCACGGAGCTGGCGGCGTGCGAGCCAGTCGAGCGCGCGGCGCACTTCGGTTTCGGCTCCGCCCGCTTCGAGCAGGGCATGCGCGGCAAGCGCCGTGTCCCAGACTGGTGACACACAGGGCTGGCAATAGCTGCTCGCGCCGCGCTCCACGAGTAGCCGCTCGAGCGCGTGCTTGGCGGTGCGCCGGCGCGGATCGTCGGCCGGGTAGCCGAGCGCGGCGAGCGCTTCGTAAGCGTTCACCATGGCCGGAAAGATGGCGCCGAGGCCGTCCGCACCGTTCAGGCGCGCGAGCATCCAGCGTTCGCAGCGTTTGAGGGCCGCGCGCCGCACTACGTGCGGGACCAGCGGCTCGAAGCGCCGCACGGTTTGCTCAAGATACAGGAAGGCACGGTTGTAGGCCGAGCGCACCGGAAACCAATGCCGTTCGCGCTCCGGGGCAACCGTAAACAACTCGCGCACATTCACGCCCAGCGGATTGCGCGCCTGACAGCGCAGGCTCACGAGTATCAGCAGCGGCACCATCACGGTACGCGACCAATAGGACACCTTGAGGAAATGGAAGGGGAACCAGCGCGGCAGCAGGATTAATTCCGCCGGCATATAGGGCACGCCGCGCCAGGGGATTTGGCGAAACTGCGCCAGCATGATGCGCGTGAACACGTTGGCGCGGGCCGCGCCGCCGCGCGTCAGAATCAGTTGCCGGGCGCGTTGCATGTGCGGGGCCTCGGGGTCGTCGCCCGCAAGCTTGAGCGCGTAATAACATTTCACGCTGCAGGAAATATCGGCAGCCGCACCCGGGTAGAGCGGCCAACCGCCATCGGTTTGCTGGTGCGCACGCAGGTAACGCGCGAGCCGCGCTTCGAGCGCGGGCTCACGTTCGTCCATGTAGTGCAGCATCAAAATGTATTCGGCAGGAATGGTGCAGTCGGCTTCGAATTCATAGCACCAGTGGCCGTCCGCATGCTGGCGCGCGAGCAGGCAGGCGCGGGCCCGATCCACGGCGTTCGCCAGCGCGTCTTTAGTGGTGGCAGGCGCGCGGGGCATGGTGCCGTCGGCACTCACGGGGCGGCTTTGGCGGCAGGCGGAATTTCTTCGCCGAGCGTGCCGGCCGCATGGTCGCCCGATTGCGGGGCGGGCAGGCGGCGCGCGAGCCAGGCGAAACTCGCCTTGAGTGCCCAGTCGTTGCGCGCGGTGCACCGGCACCAGGCGATCGTGCGGTACACGCTGCGGCGCGTGATCTTGACTTCCCGGCCGTGCGCAAATCCGGGGTTGAGCTGCAGCTTGCGTTGGGTGAGTACCGCCATGAACAGTGCCCACAGGCAGAAGTTGCGCAGCGCGGGTTTATGCGACGGCAGCACCAGCGTGTAGCGCAGCGCGTTCTCGGCATGCGCGTGCGCAAGCGCTAGGAGCCGCGCGTAGCCGCGTGCAAAGCCCGGATCACCTGGCCGCACTTCGGCCAGGTTCACGCCCTCGGCGCGGAACACGTCGCGCGGCAACCAACAGGCGCCGTGCGCGCGGTCTTCCCAGAAATCCTTGAGGATGTTGGTCATCTGCAGACACTGGCCAAACGACACCCCGAGCCGCATGAGTTCGGTGCGGCGCGGCGCGAGCGCCGGCAGATATTCGATGAACAGCCGGGTGAGCATTTCGCCGACGCAGCCCGCCACCACGTAGCAATAGCGTGCGTGCTCGGCGAGATCCGCGAGTCCCGCGGTGCTTTTGCGGCGCTGGAAGGCCGCCATGCCGCGGCCCATGACGGCGACGCATTCGGCGAGCGCGGCGCGCTGCTCGGCGCTGAAGCCCGCGGTGATTGCCAGCACGCGTGGCGTGTCCGCGATCAGCTGGCGCTCGGCCGGGCTGGCATGCGCGGCGAGTGCCTGGCCGAAGTCGCGTGCGAAGCCGGCCGCATCGCCGTGCCCTTCGACCACGGCAATAAAGCGTTCGTAAAATCCGGATTGTGCGCCGGGGTCGAGCGCCGCATGATCTTCGATGGTGTCGGTGATGCGGCAGAGGAGATAGGCGTTGCCGATCACCGGCTCGAGTGCCGGCGGCAGCACCGGGATCGTGAGCGCGAACGTGCGGGACACTCCCTGCAGCAGGCTACGCTGGTATTCGAGTTCGGTGAGCTTGGCGGCTGCTACGTTCATCGTGTCGGGGTCCTCGCAGCAGGCGGTGTAAGTTCGAAAGGCCGGGCAGCCGCGTTGCCCGGCAAACGGCCGTGTGCGGCGAACCAGGCGAGCGCGTCACGCAGCGCGTATTCCGCGGGGCGGTGCGTGTAGCCGAGTTCACGCTCGGCACGTGCGCTGGTGTAATACATGGGTCGGCGCGCCATCGCGAGTTCGTCGCGCGTGAGCCGCGGCGTCGTGTGCGTGAGCCGCGCCCAGGTTTCCGCGAGTGCGGCGAGCGGCAGGAGCGGTCCGGGCGCGAGCTTGAAGCGCGGCGCACTCCGTCCCGCGAGGTGCGCCAGCAGGCTCAAAATTTCCTTGAGAGGCATGTTGTCGCCGCCGAGGATATAGCGGCGCCCGCGCACGCCGCGTTCGTAGGCCAGCCGGTGGCCGTGCGCGACGTCCTCCACGTGCACGATATTCAAGCCGGTATCGAGGTAGGCCGGCATGCGTCCGCGCGCGGCATCGAGCACCATCCGCCCGGTGGGTGTGGGTTTCAGGTCGCGTGGTCCGACCGGAGCCGAGGGGTTCACGATCACCGCTGGCAGTTGCGCTGCATTCACCAACCGCAACACTTCGGCTTCGGCCAGAAACTTGGAGCGCTTGTAGTGTCCGATCATGTCGGCCAGTGTGGCCGGCGTGTCTTCGTCGGCCGGCAGGCGAGTGTCGCGATGGCCGAGCACCGCGACACTCGAGGTGTACACGATGCGGCGCAGGCGGGCGGTGAGCGCCGCCTGCATGAGTGCCCGTGTGCCGTCGACGTTCACGCGGTAGAGCGGCACGCTATCAGTAACGAACAGCCGGTAGTCTGCAGCCACGTGCACCAGCCCATCACAGTCCACGAGCGCGGCCGCACCATCGCCCGGCGACTGCAGATCCAGCGTCGCGATCTCGACGTCCAGACCGGCAAGATTTTCACGTGACGATTGCTCGCGCAGCAGTGCACGCACGCGATACCCGGCGTGCAGGAATTCTCGCACTACCGCCGAGCCGATGAAGCCGGTCGCACCGGTAATCGCCACACGTTCAGGCATTTAGCGCTCCTTGGCCACGCTACAGGGTGCGCGTCACAGTTTAACCCGGCCGAGAGGCGGATGTTATACTCTCGACCGAACCTATTGCCCGCACTGCCGTGTTTGCCGCACGCCGTCTTTATCCCGGGCGCAAATCCACGCATGCAAGCATCGCGTGTGCAAGCTCGCATCTCCGGCCGCCGGATTGGCGCGTCGGAAACCGCGGGCCCACTGACGGAACTCAAGGCGAGCGCCGCCAAGCCAGCTGGAGGACAACAAGCATGAGTATTCCAATACGTCAACAATTGAAAGTCGCGGCCTACATCCTCAAGCAGAAACTGCATGGCGTAAAACGCTATCCCCTGACGCTGATGCTCGAGCCCTTGTTTCAGTGCAATCTCGCCTGTCCCGGTTGCGGCAAGATCGATTACGACTCGCACACGCTGAAAAAGCGCCTGTCGTACGAAGAGTGCATGCACGCGGTAGATGAATGTGGCACGCCCATGGTGTCGCTCGCGGGGGGCGAACCCTTGATTCATCAGGACGTCAAGCAGATCGTCGAAGGTTTCATCGCCAAGGGTAAATACGTTTATCTCTGCACCAATGCCATTCTGCTTGAGAAGAAACTGGATCTGTTCACGCCCTCGGATCATCTGACCTTCTCGGTGCACCTGGACGGCATGCGCGAACGCCACGACGAGAGCGTGGGACGCAAGGGCGTGTTCGATACCGCGACCGCGGCTATCCGCGAGGCCAAGCGCCGCGGTTTTCGCGTCAACATCAACACCACCTTGTTCACCACCGCGAAGCCGGACGAGGCGGCCGAGTTCTTCAGCTTCGCGACCGACGATCTCAAGGTCGATGGCATTACCTTCTCGCCGGGCTTTGCGTACGAACATGCACCGCGCCAGGATGTGTTCATGGGCCGGCGCCAATCGAAAGAACTGTTCCGCAAAATCTTCACCAACAAGAAGCAGCATCACCGCAACTGGGCCTTGTCGCAGTCCAGCTTGTTCCTCGATTTCGTGTGCGGTAACCAGGGATACCAGTGCACCGCTTGGAGCATGCCCTGCCGCAACATCTTCGGTTGGCAAAAGCCCTGTTATCTGCTGGTGGACGAGGGCTACGAGCCCACCTGGGAGGCGCTGCTCAAGAACACCCAATGGGAGAACTACGGTGTGGGCCGCAACCCGAAGTGTGCAAATTGCATGGCGCATTGCGGCTTTGAGGGCACCGCGGCGGACGATGCCTTCCGCCATCCGTTGAAGGCCTTGTGGGTGAGCCTGCGTGGCCCGAAGCTCGCCGGCCCGTATGCGCCCGATCCGCCGCTCATGTACACGCCAAAAGCACCGCCGGCCACGGTGCATACCCCGCAACCGGCCACGCAAGCGCAACCCTGATCTGGCGCAGCGCGCGGCGCTCCGGCACGGCGCGTGTTGATTCTGGCCGCACTGGCACTCGCGCTCTGGCTGCTGGTGCTGGTGGCGCCTTGGCAAGCCTGGCGCTGCCGGGAGCACCTGGAGCCGCGGACAGCGGCGCCGTCCTTCCCGCCGGATTTCACCATCCTCATTCCCGCGCGCAATGAAGCCGCGGTGATCACCGCAACGCTCGCAGCCTTGCGCGCCGAGGTGCCGCAGGCACCGGTGATTCTGGTGGATGACCAATCGGACGATGCTACGGCGGAACTGGCGCGCGCGAGTGGGCTCGAAAATCTCCAGGTCATTGCCGGTACCGCGCCGCCACCGGGTTGGACCGGCAAGCTCTGGGCACTCGAGCAGGGACTCGCTCGGGTGCGCACCTTCCGGGTGCTGCTCCTCGATGCCGACATCGTGCTTGCACCCGGGATGCTCGCGGCGCTGCAATTCAAGGCGCGTGAGGGGTATGCGCTCGTGTCGGTGCTGGCGGAGCCCTGCTGGCGCGGCTTGGCCGCACGCTGGTTGCTGCCGGCGTTTGTGTATTTTTTCAAGCTCTTGTATCCCTTTGCCTGCGCCAACCGTGCCCGCGGGCGTGTCGCAGCCGCCGCGGGCGGAGTGGTGTTGATTGAGCGTCCGGTGCTGACCGCGGTCGGCGGCTTCGGTGCCTGGCGCGGTGCCATCATCGATGACTGTGCGCTGGCGGCACACGTGAAGCGCGCGGGACACCGCTGCTATCTCGGGCTGACACGCGGCGCCGTCAGTCAGCGGCAACAGGGTTTCGCGGGAATCTTTGCAATGGTGGCGCGCAGCGCCTACGTGCAGTTGCACGAGTCGCCGCTCTGGCTCCTCGTGGCCTCAGCATTGTTGATCCTTGCGTTTTGGGTGCCGCCCGCGGCGTTGGCCTTTGCCGGCGCGGCGCGCTGGTTGGGGCTGCTGGCCCTGCTGGCCGCGTGCACCGCGTATCTGCCAACGCTCTTTTATTACCGGCGCAGTGCACTCATGGTCGTATTGCTGCCGCTCACGGCCAGCTTTTTTCTGGCGGCCAGCGGGTATTCGGCGCTGCGCGCGTGGCGCGGCACGCGTTCGGTATGGAAGGCGCGGCGCTACCCGGGAAGCAGCGCTTGAGCCGGCGCGCGGCCGGGAGCGCCGGACCGTGAACTTCCGCGGCATACCCGACGCCGAGCGCGATCCGCATCCGCGGCTTACCTGGCTCGTCGAGATGGGCTTCGTGGCGGGCGTGGCGCTCGGGTACCGCAAGCAGGAGATCTGGAGCGCGGATTCCCGGCTCGCGCCCGGCACCCTGGTCGTTTCCAACCATCAGCGGGATGCTGACGTGCCGATTGCCGGCACTACGCTTTGCCGGCGCCGCGGTTGGCGTTTCGAGTGGCCACTGCCGTTTTTCGCCGCGCGTGAAGACTTGTTTCGCAGTGGGTTTCTGGCCGACTACCTCGATGGTTGGCCCGGGCTCGGAGCGCTCGCGGGCCTGGTGCGCTTGCGCTGGCTTTTCGAGGTGGCGCGCGCCTATCCCGTGCGCCGCGTGCGCGAGTTCAGCTTGGCAGAAACCCTGGATGCGCTGTGCGCGGCGGGGCTTGCGGATGCCGCGCTCGCCCAAGTCTTCAACGCGCGCGGACAGCGCGAGCTCAAGCAGATGCTGGGGCGACTGCCCGCGCGGGTGGCTGAATTGCCGCGCCCGCGGTTGCGCTGCGTGACGCGCTGGGGACTGCGGCGCCTGCAGCTCAAGGCGCTGCGCCGCATCGCGCTGGGCTTCCGGGAAAACGTGCGCCTGCAGCTCGAACGCCAAGTGGGGTTTCTGGATGCGGGCCGTGTTGTCTACTGGGCGCCCGAAGGCCTGATCTCGCCGACTGGGCACTTTGGCCGGGTGCGGCTCGGGGTACGCTGGATTTACCGGCACGCGGCCCGCCCGCCCGCAATTCTGCCGGTCGCGCTCAGTTATGATGCCCTGACGCCCGGACGCTGCCGCGTGCTGGTGCATATCGGCCGCTTGACACCAGGCCTGGATGCCTCCGGACAAGCCGCGTTTGCGGCCGAAGTGCGCCGCCTGATCCAGGACCTCTACATGCTCAACCCGAGCCACCTGCTCGCGCGTTTCCTGCTCGCCGGACCCACGCGCTTCACGGGCGCGGAGTTCTGCGCCTGGGCGCAGTGCTCTCTCCGGTTGCTGGCGCCGCATGCGGCCGCGCTTGACCCGCTGCTGCGCACCGCCAGTGCCGGCGCACTGTGGTCGCGGCGGCTGCACTGGCTTGCGGCGCGGCGCGTGCTCGTGCGCGACCGTGCGGGCTGGCGCAACTTGGTGGATCGGAGCGCCGCGCCGGGTTGGCAGGCGCCGGCCAACATTGTGCGTTACCTCGACAATGCGCTCGCCGACAACGCCCCGGCAGTCGCGCGTGTATTGCAACCATGAAATTGCGCCGCCTGCGCCATATTGCCCAGCCGGTATTCCTGTTACCCGCACTGCTGACCGCGGCGCTGCTGATCTTCGCTTTCAAGCTCGGCAATCTCGGCGAAGTGGTGGGCCGGGTGAAGGTCATCCCGTTGCATATTTTGCTGTACGCATTTGCGGCCGCCGTGGCCTATCTCGCACTCAAAGCCCTGCAGTTGCACCTGCTCTTGGTCAATCTGGCGGTGCGTCCGGCGGTGCGTCCGTTTGCCCTGGCGTTCGCGGTCGGTGAGCTGACCCTGACCTTGCCCTTCGGCCTGTTCGCGCAGAACTGGATCCTCTCGGCCTCGGCCCGCGTGCGTATCGGCCGCAGTGCCGCGGCGACCGTGGTAATGCTGCTCGCGGAAATTCTGGTGGTGCTGTTGCTCATGGCGGTGGTCGGCGTGCGCGGCTGGCCGCAACTCCGGCTCGCGGTGATCGCCGCGCTCGCACTGTTCGGCGTGGTGATCGCCGGCTTCGTGGTTTTTTCCCAGCGCATTCACGCGCACGTGCGCAAGGTGCAGCGCCCCTGGTTGCGCAAGCCCTTGGTCGAAGCGGCGGAATTGCTCGCCGGACTGCAGCGCCTGTCGAGCGGCCGGGTTCTGAGCGTGAATCTGCTGATCGCCGCGGGCTATCTCGGCGCGCTCATCGCCGCGTTCTTTTTTGTGGGCCGCGGCATGGGTCTGCATACGCTCGGCGTGGTCACGGCCGCAAGCGTGTACGGGTTTTCGCTGGTCGTGGTGCTGCTCGGCGCCGGCGCCATTACCCAGATCGGCACCGTTGAAGTGCTCGGCATGCTGGCGGCGCACGAGTGGGGCATCGATTACACCAACGGCTTGGCGCTGATGCTGGGTTTCCGGCTGGTGTGGACCGGCGCCATGTGGCTGCTGTGCCTGCCGGTGGTGGTGCTGTTATGGCGCAGCATCCGTTCCGAGCGTACCGCGGATGCGGCCACCCGATCCTGAGTCGAGAATCGCGAGAAAGCGTTGCACGGTTTCCCGGCTTGCGGCTTGCGGTAGTCCTTGCGCCGCGTCGGCACGCGGCAAATCCCGGACGATATCGAGTTTTTTCTGAGTGGTGGAATATACGTGGCCGAGCCGGTGGTGGAAACGCGCGAGGTATTCCTGTTCGCTCTGGCCGGGCGTGGGTACGAAGAGCGCACGCTTGCCGAGTTCGGCAAGTTCCATGAGCGTGGTGTAACCGGAGCGCGTGATCACCACGTGTGCACGATTCAGCGTTTCCGCCTGGCGCGCCCGGTTCAGATAGCCGTACACGGTGGCCGCGCCGATTTGCCGTACCTCATCCTTGCGGGTGGGGTCGCCCAGCGTTACCACAATGCGGCCCTGGAGATGCGGCAGCGCGGCCAGCACCTGGTGGCCGAACAAGCTCCGTTGCGGTTCGATGCCGGACACCGAGAAGAAATAGTCCAAGTCTTGTGGCGTGCCGGGCCGTGATACGTCGGACAGCGGGCCAATGTACTCCAGGCGTTCCGCGCCCCAGTCGAAATAAGGATAGTGGCCGAGGTCGCCGGACAATCCACCATGCGCTTCTGCATCCGGAATGAGCACTTTGGTGTAGCCGCGCAGCAGACGCCGCTGGCCCCACTCGACCAGATGTTCCATCCAGCGGATCCGCCCAGGGATGATCTGATGGATGGAATGAAAGATGACGTAACTCGGTACCGCTTCCGACCACACGCCGATACGGCTGTCGGAAACCACGCAGTCGAATTGCCGTTCCTTCACCAGCCGTTCGGTGAGCCGGTGTTCACGGCGGTAACCCGCGAGCACCCAAGGTATCGACAAGCTCATGCGCAGATAAAACACCGCGGGATAGCGGCTAAACGGCGCCGGCGTGTCGCGGAACGGGTAATACTCGACCGTGTCGCCGAGTTCCGATTGCAGCAACTGCATGCCGGCACCGGGTTGCATGAGGATGGTGATTTGGTCGCCGCGCGCGATGAGTGCGCGGAGTAACACCAGGCTGCGCGTCGCGTGGCCGAGCCCCCAGTGGTAAACGCCGTAGAGTATGCGTCGTGGCATGAGTTCTTCTTGCTAGAGTGCGCATTGTACCAGCGGCGCGCGGCGCGCCGGGGAGGCGCGCATGGCGCAAGCATTCAAGGTGGGTGATTACGTGAGTTGGAATTCCGAAGCCGGGCGCGTGCGCGGACACATCGTGCGCGTGCACACGCGCGAGATAAATTGGAAGGGTTACACCCACCATGCGAGCCCGGGCGAACCGCAATACGAGATCCGAAGCGACCGGAGCGCGCACCTCGCTTTGCACAAAGGCAAAGCCCTGCGCAAACTGAGCCGCTGACGTCCGCACGGCATCGCCTATACTCGAGCGCATCTTGCTCAGCGGGTTCATGGCGTCCCGCGCGACATGTCCACACCACTTCACTTGTTCCTCGCGCACCGCGAGCATGCGTGCACGATGCTGGCGGGTCGCGCGGCGTGTATATTGGACAATCGTGGTGCCCGCACGCGGTGCACGGCGGTGACACCGTACCCGCACTAACCGAGAGATCCTTGGCCGTATGAAAGCGTTCGTCTGGCTCCTCGCCGCTGTTTCGTTGTGCGCGTGCGCGAACCCGCCGGCCAACCAGCCGGTGGAAGCGACGGCCAGCCCGGCCGCGGCATCCGCCGTGCAGAAAGCGGTGGCCGCGGAAGGATTGCAAATCAACGGCTCGCTCGATGCGCCCGCGGGTTACCGCGGATACCTCGCCGCTTACCGTGGCCAGGAGCTTCCGGTGTACGCCTTGCCGGACGGTCAACACGTCGTGATTGGAACGCTCTTTGATATCAACGGCCGCAATTTAACCGCAGACGCCATGCAGAAGATCGCTAGCGCCGCCTTCGGCCCAACGCAGTGGCGGGCGCTGGCCCAATCGACCTGGGTAGTTGAAGGCAATCCGCAGGCCAAGCGCATCGTATATGCCTTCGTGGATACGCGCTGCCCCTATTGCCGCCAATTGTGGGAGCAATCGCAGCCCTGGTTGAAGCAAGGCGACGTGCAAATGCGCAACATTCTGGTGGCGGTGATCGCGCCCGAGAGCCTGCCCGAGGCCGCCGCTGTCTTGGCGGCCAAGGATCCGGCCGAAGCCTGGAACCGGAACGAAAAGGATTTCGGCAAGGATCCCGCGCTTACCAAGGATTCACCATCGGCGGCAATCAAGAAAGTAAACGCCAACACGACGTTGATGAATCAACTGGGGTTCGTGGGCACCCCGGCCATCGTTTGGAAAGACGCCCGCGGACAGATCCATGTCCTGCAGGGCCTGCCGCGCGACCCCCAGGAGCTCGCCGCGGTGTTTCAGGGGTGACGGCTTTGCGGGTATCCAGTGACGCGGGCGCGACCAATGCCGGGAATTTCGAGTCTCGCAACGGCGACGTCGCCGTCGCGGCAAATGCGGTCAGCGCTTCACTGCACCCGCATGCTGCGATCACTGGTCCGCGGTACCGACCTTTGATTGCGCGATCTGCTCAAGCAGCACGCGCACCGCAGCGGCGAGGCGCGGGTCCTGGTCCTTGTAGCTGCTGCCCAGGGGTTCCGGCACCTCGACGTTCACCGGACGCGGATGCAGTTCCATCGGCTGGCCGTTTTCGGTGGTCACGGTGATAAACGGCAGGCGCACGGTGGCGCCGTCGATGAGTGGCACGTTCGAGGTGTAGATGATCCACCCGGCCGTGGGTTCGCCGACCACCTTTCCGAGTCCGAGTTCCTCGTAGCCTTCCGTGAAATCTTCGCCGTCCGAGAGCGTCACACGGTTGGTGATGAGCACCGTCGGCCGCTCGAGCGCGCGCTGGCCGAGCACCGGGCGTGCACCCACGGTGCGCATGCCGCGGAAGGTCATGTTCAGGTAGGGCTTGCGCGCAAGTGCATCGAGTGCGTAAGCGTTCACGAAGCCGCCGAAGTTGTTGCGCACGTCGATGACCACGCCCTCGCGCGTGCCGTTGCGCGCATTGATCCCTTGGTACAGTTCTTGTAGCGATCCTTCTTCCATATCGGGCAGATCGATATAGCCGAGCTTGCCATCCGAGAGTTGGGACACCATCGCGCGATTGTTCTCGACCCACATGTTGTACACGAGGTGCTGCAGGTCCGGAGTGTTGACCGGCTTGACGTTCACCTCCTGTCGTCCGTTGCCATCCGCGCTCTTGGCGATCGTGAGCATGGTCTCCTTGCCGATGCGGTCCGCCAGCAGCGCGTCGAGGTTGCTCGCGGCGTTCAAGGCATGGCCATCCACGGCCAGAAGATAATCGCCCACGCGGATTTTGCCGCTGAGCGCGGCCGGACCCAGAGGTACCACCGCGCTGATCTTGAATGCAGCGTGATCCCAGTAACTCGCGGGATCAAAGCTCAAACCGAGCCGCCCGGTAACCAGTTCGGGCCTGCCGGGGCCGCGCACGCCCGAGTGCGAGGAATCCAGTTCGCCCACCATTTGTTGCAGCAATCCATAAAGTGTCGGCGGATTGGCGGCGCCCGCAATCAGCGGCGCGTATTCGCTGCGCACCGCGTTCCAATTCACGCCGTTCATGTTTGGGTTGTGGTAATTTTGATCGAGCCAGCGCCAGGCTTCGTCAAACGCGA
Source organism: Gammaproteobacteria bacterium (assembly GCA_050739335.1). Lineage (GTDB taxonomy): Bacteria > Pseudomonadota > Gammaproteobacteria > Natronospirales > REEB76 > REEB76. The sequence continues at coordinate 6,052 of JBOIBB010000184.1, read as the reverse complement.
CTTCTTTCTCGGCGTTGAAATTGATGTCCATGCTGGCCGTCGCGGCGAAGGCCCTGGGCGCGCCGCCTTTCACAGACACGGAACGGATCCGGCCATCTTCGAGATACCACACGCTCTTGCCGTCCGGGGAGAATTGGGCATCCGATTTTTCGCCGGGTGTCGCGGTGATCTGCTGTGCGACCGGTGGCCTGAGCGCCAGCCGGTCGAGCGACCAGGTGTACAGATTGGCGTGTCCGGCCACGACCGCGGTGAGCAGCAGCGTTTTACCGTCCGGGCTGAGTGCGATGCTCTGCACATTGAGTCCCGTTGGCAGCAGCGTCAGCCGGGTGGAGATGTCCGTGAAATCCACATTCACCGGCAGGGGTTTCTTGGCGCCTGCCTTGGATGGGGCCACGCCACTCGCGGCCGACGGAGCGCCCGATTTGACGGGCTCCGGCGCGCTGGGTTCGTTGAAGAGATCAAGGAACTGCTGGCGGCGGAATTGCGGCGCCCGCGGCAGCAGCGCGACCTCGGCCACCTGGCCCTGCTCGGTGCGTTGGCCGGTAGTGAAGAAAAGCGACTGACCGTCCGGACTCCATGCGGGTGTACCGGCGAAGGTGTTGCCGAGGAAGCTCACGGCGCGCGCTGTTCCGCCCGCGATCGGCACGATCTCGGCGTTTTGGTACATGCGCGCACCCCATTGCATGAAGGCAATGAAGCGGCTGTCCGGCGACCAGGTAATTGTGCGCCCGCGCGCGAGCGGCCAGTGCAAACCCAGTTCGCTAGTCGCGAGCGTACGCAGCGAGTGGCTCGCGACATTTAGCAATTCAAGTTGCTTGCCGTCGCGAACGAACGCAATCCACCGGCCGTCCGGCGAGAACTGTGGATCGAGATCGTCCACATCGCCGTTGGTGAGGCGCGTCTCCTGCACGGTCTTGAAGTCGTAAACAAACAGATGATCGTGGCCGTCGCGCTCCGAGATATACACGAGGCGTTGGCTCTTGGGCCCCCAATCGAGATCGAATTCCGCGGCTGGGGTGCGCGTGATGCGTTCTGCGGGGCCGGGTGAATCGCTCGCGGTCGCAAACACCTCGCCGTGCGCGATAAAGGCGAGCTTTTTGCCGTCGGGCGACAGCACCAGATCCGTAAAATCCTTGCTAAAGGTCTGGTGCTCGATCCCGGGTCCGGCGATCGCGCCGCCGAGCGTGATCGGTATTTCCTGCGCGTTGCCCCTCGCGGGATCGAGCGTCCAGATATTCCAGCCGCGCTGGAAAGCAATCAGCTTGCCGTTCGCGGAAATCGTGGGCCAGAGCGCACGACCATCGGTGAAATGCGTGAGCGCGTGCTCATTGCCGGACAGGTTCACCTGCCAGAGGTTGTCGGCACCGCTACTGTCGCTCATGTAATAGAGCGACTGTCCGCCGGCCGCCCACATCGGCCAGAGTGCACGCGCATCGTCGGGCGTGAGGCGCCGGTAGTCGTGCGAGCCGTTGTTCGCGAGCAGCCAGATCGCCGAGTCGTCGATGTGCGCGTGCCCGTGCCGCCACCACTGGGTCGAGCCCCAGCCTTCGCCGACCAGTGCGATCGAGTGGTTGTCGGGCGAAGGGGTGCCTTCTTCTTCGTTGCGGTAGAGCTCGAGCGACACCGGCATCGGCGTGCCGCCGGTGACACGCACGCGATACACGCCACCGAAGCCCACGATGTTGTCGCGCCCGCTCGTGAAATACAGCCACTGGCTGTCACGCGAAAAGCCGCTTGGCCGGTCGGGCGCGTCGCTGTAGGTCACCCGCGTAAGCGTGCCAAGGGCAAGGTTCAGCAAATACACGTCGCCATTGCCGGTAGCAGTGGACTCGAACGCCAGCCACTTGCCGTCCGGGGAATAGAGCGGCCGGCTGTCGGCGCCCCGATCCGAGACGAGGATATGGGCGGTGCCGCCGCTCGTGGGCACGACCCAGAGCGCGCTGTTCGCAACGAACACGATCTGTTGTCCGTCGGGCGAGACTGCGGGCTGCATGAGCGCCACGCGTGGCGTGACCGCGAGCGCGGCGCCACTCGCCACGGCGAGACCGAACAACATGAGAAACTTGGTGGCAATGCGATGCATAACGTTCTCCCGTCCGGATGGCGGATTATGGGGTCGGCAAGTCTGGCTTCAGGTAAACGATCGGTTTGCCCGTGGCGAGCGTCGCGTCGCCGGCCGCGTAGGCGGCCCGGTTGTACGCTGGCACGTCCTGGCTCAACAACTGGTTGAACTGGTCGAGGTAGCCTTGGAGCTCCTCGCGCAGTTCGGCGTATTTCTCTCCCACATAAGGCGCCGGCCGCTGTGCATAGCCGCCGAGGAATGCGCTGTTGAACTGCAACACGGTATGGAAGCGCGGCAAATATTTGAGGAAATCCTCACCCACATTGTGCTGGATGTGCGGATTCCAAAGCTGGTCCTTGAGTTTCGCGATCTTCCCGTTGAGAGTCTTGGCATCGTCCAGTACCGCTTGGGGAGCCGGGTGTTCAGAAGGTGCGTTGGTCAGCGCATCGAGCTGCTGCTGCCAGGCCGTGAGGCGGTTGAGCAGTTCGTTCGCGGCGCTCATCTGGTTGCGCAGACCAAGAGCCAGCAGCAACTGCGCGCGGTAGTCCGCCACGTTGACTTGAATGTTTGGATCGAGACGCACGGAGATCTGTTGCGTCTGGTCATGGCCGTTGACCGAGAAACTCGCGGTATAAGTACCCGGCATCACTGAGGGTCCGCCGCCGCCTTGTCCACCGCCCGCGCCCTTGAGGAAATCAATTTTGGTTGGGCCCGCATAGTTCATGTCCCAGGTGAACTCATTGAGTCCGGTTTTGCCGGGCGCGTGCAAGGTATTGATGATGTTGCCCGCGGCGTCCTTGATCACGATTTTCACCGGGCCTTGCTTGTCCTTGCCGGCCGATTTGAGTGCGTTTTTGATCCAGTAGCTGAAGACCACGCCGGCCGGCGCGTTGGGTACCGTGTAGCGCCACTGCTGGCCTTCATCGCTCGACCAGGTGTTGTAGAGCGTGCCGGGTTGCGGAGTGAACAAATGGAACGCGCTGCCGGTGATCTGATCGTTCCACTCCTCGAGCGGCCGCAGGTTGTCGAGCACAAAGAGGCCGCGGCCATGCGTGGCGACAGCGAGCGCGTGGGTTGCCGGTGCGAACTGCAGATCGAATACCGGAACGGTCGGGAAGTTGCCGGTCAAGGGCTGCCATTGGTTGCCGTCGTTCAACGAGTAATAAAGCCCGGTCATGGTGCCGGCGATCAGGAGGCCTTTGCGGTTCGGATCTTCGCGCACCACCAGCACCGGCGTGTGTGCCGGCAGGCCGTCGGTGATTCGGGTCCAGCTCTGGCCGTAATCCGTGGTGCGATACACGTAGGCTTGGTCGTCGTTGACGAGGTGCGCGTCGAAGCTCACATAGGCGGTGCCCGCATCGAACGGCGATACGCCGATCTGGTAGACACGCGCCCATTCGGGTGCGCCGTGCGGAGTAACATTTTTCCAGTGCGCGCCGTCGTCGCGGGTGACGTGCACCAGACCGTCATCGCTCCCCACCCAGATCACGTTGCCGGGATCCGTGGGCGCGAGCGTAATCGAAAGCAGGGTGTCGTAGTTCTCGGCGCTGCTTACGTCGTGATACACCGGGCTGCCGGGGATTCCCTGTTTGCTCTTGTCATTGCGCGTGAGATCGGGGCTGATGATCGTCCAGCTCTGGCCGTCATCGGTGGACTTGAACAACACCTGCGCACCCAGGTACACGGTGTTGGCGTCGGTCGGCGAGACCGCGATGGGCGAAGTCCAGTTGAAACGGTACTTGGACTCCGCGAGGGTCTTTGGCGTGTTCTGCAGGCCGTAAGAGGCGTTCGGCCGTATGAACGTGGAAAGGTGCGTGCGCAGATCGGTGCGCGTGGCGTAGCCGTCTTCACCGTCCGAATAAACGATGTCCGGGTCGCTGGGCGCAATAACCACGTACTGACCGTCGCCCGCGGGAATGTCCACCCAGTGCTTGCCGGTCACGGCGCCCTCATCGAGTGAACTCGTGGGCCCGCACCAGGCGTCGTTGTCCTGCAGTCCTACGCAGGCGTGGAACGGCGACTGGTTGTCCACCGAGACCGTGTAGGCCTGTTCGATCGGCAAAGTGTCGAGGAAGCGCCAGTTTTTGCCGCTGTTAACGGAAAGATATACGCCGCCGTCATTGCCCTGCAGGATGCGTGCGGGATTGTCGGGGTCCACCCAGACCGCGTGATGATCCACGTGCACCGATTTGTCTATTGCGTGCGCGGTCTTGCCGCCATCGTCCGATTCCATCAGGTTCAGCGACGCGAAGTAAACGCGGTTTTGGTCGTTGGGGGCGACCGCCATGCCAGCGAAATACCACTGGCGCACCGCGAGCGCGTGGTTGTTGCTCACCATCGTCCAGTGTTCGCCGAGATCTTCGGACGACCACAAGGTCCCGCTCTTGGTCGGGATCAGTGCGTAAATGTGCTCGGGATTCGACGGCGCCGCCGCGAGCGTGATGCGGCCGGTGTCGCCGGTCGGCAAACCCTCGGTAAGCTTTGTCCACGTGACGCCGCCATCGGTCGAGCGCCACACGCCGCCCGTGGCGCTGCCGTTGATCATGGTCCAGGGCGTGCGCAACGCGGTCCACATCCCTGCGAATAGCACCTGCGGATTGCCCGGCTCCATCATCAGGCTCGAGGCGCCGGTCTTGTCGTCCACGAACAGCACCTTCTGCCAAGTCTTGCCGCCATCCGTGGTGCGAAATACGCCGCGGTCGGCGTTTGGTCCCCAGGGATCGCCTTGGGCGGCGACGAACACAATCGCGGGATTCTTCGGATCAATCACGATTGCGGAAATTTGCCCGGCATCTTTCAGCCCCTTGAATTCCCAGGTCTTGCCGGCGTCCGGCGAGTAATACACGCCCGCGCCGGTGATGGTGTCGTTGCGGACGTTGCTTTCCCCCGTGCCCACCCACACGAGATTGGGATTGGAAGGCGCGAGCGCGAGCGCGCCGATCGAGGCGCTGTCGCTATGGCTGAGCACGGCCTTCCACGTGTCGCCGCCGTCGGTGCTTTTCCACACACCACCGGCGGCCGCGCCCACGTAGATAACGTTCGGGTTGCCGGGAACGCCGGCGACGACCGTCACGCGTCCTCCCGCCGCCGCCGGACCGATATCGCGGAATTTGAAATTGGCCGTGATGTCGGCGGGCGCGGGCTTTTCCGCGGCCAGTGCGGCGGCACCCACGCACACCGTGGCGAGCGCCGCGGCCAACAGGATCAAAGGTGCGCTCACTCTCGCCAATGGCAACGACATGCGCATGGAGGCTCTCCGGAAAGGCTGGCTTCCGTGCCTGACGTTGTTGATTCAGTGTTCAGAATAACCCGATTGACTCGACAGAAATACCGGCGTGGCGCGATTGTACCCCGTGGCACGCAAGAATCGCGGTGAGAGCTGCCCCCGGCATCTGACCGCCAGGGGCGAATCGTGAAACGATGAGCGGGCTGCCAAGGATGGCAGCCCTGGACTTTCGAGCGAAGCAGGATGCGGAGCTTGAAAGACGGAAATGCAGATTTTGCAGGAGCAACAATCTGCTACGCCTCCTGCAGCATTCGTACCTCCGTGTACATCATCGCCGCTCGACAAATAGCAAAACGTTGGGTTGAGGCGCAGCCGAAACCCAACAAACAAAAAGTTGGAATGTTGGGGTTCGCTGCGCTCACCACCAATCTGCATCAGAGTGTGTGGGGTGCGTGTTTACGCACCATTCTCGGTTTGGTGCGCAAGCACACCCTAAGATTGGCCCAGCCGCTGGGCGAGCGTCGCACCTTCGGCGTCGGTCAGGCTTTCGGAATTGGCTTGTGCGGACTGATAGTGAACGAGCGCATCTTGGTGACACCCGAGTTTATCGAGCGCGATCCCCCAGTTGAGTTCGAGCGCGCCCCAGCCGGGCGTGTACTGCGCGGCTTCGGCGTATTTCCCGATCGCCGCCCGATAGTTACCTTCGGCAGCCAGCGCATCGCCCCAGTATTTCAAGGGATCGCACCAGTGCGGTCCGCGCTGGT
>JBOIBB010000183.1:0-4392 GCA_050739335.1 Gammaproteobacteria bacterium | reverse complement strand
GACGTGGCGCGCGACACCATGGACGAGGTGCGTCAGGCGATGGGTCTCAAGTACCGCTGATGAACAGCGTGTTGCCTCCGGATTCTGGCGCCGCAACCCCGGGCGCACCGCAACAGGCGGAAATGCCGTTCGCCATCGTGCAGGGCGAACCGTTGACACACCTGCCGCACGATTTATATATTCCGCCGGATGCGCTCGAAGTGTTCCTCGAAGCGTTCGAGGGTCCGCTGGATCTGCTGCTGTATCTCATCCGCCGCCAGAATCTCGACATCTTGAATATTCCCATTGCCGAGGTTACCCGGCAGTATATGGAATACATCGACATGATGCAGGAGCTCAAGCTGGAACTCGCGGCGGAATACCTGGTCATGGCGGCCATGCTCGCCGAGATCAAATCGCGCATGCTGCTGCCGCGGCCCGCGCCGGAGGACGAGGAGGAGGCCGATCCGCGCGCCGAGCTGGTGCGCCGGCTGCAAGAGTACGAGCGCTACAAGCAGGCCGCAGAAGACATCGATGCGCTGCCCCGGGTCGGGCGGGATGTGTTCACCACCACGGCCGAGATGGGCGGCCACAAGCTGGTACCTCTGGTGCCCGGGGTCAACATGCAGGAGCTGCTGCTGGCCTTCAAGGATGTGCTGCAGCGCGCCGCCATGTATTCGCATCACCACGTACAGCTCGAGCCGCTCTCGGTGCGCCAGCGCATGTCCGATGTGCTGGCCACGCTGCAGGATGGGGGCTTTCACGCTTTCAGCACCCTGTTCACCGTTGCCGAAGGCCGGCGTGGCGTGATCGTGACGTTCATGGCACTGCTCGAGCTGCTCAAACAACAACTGGTCGAGCTGGTGCAATCCGCGGCCTTCGCACCGGTGCACATCAAGGCGACCGGCGCCACGCGCCCGGACCTGTCGCTGGTACACATCGAAGGAGAAGACCCGTGAGCACGCCGGCTCAGCCGCTCAAACATATCGTGGAGGCGGCGTTGCTCGCGGCGGGCCGGCCGTTGTCGTTGGAGGAACTCATGGCCTTGTTTGAGGAGGCGGAGCGCCCTGGACGTGAGGCCTTGCGCGCAGCGCTGGCCGATCTGCAGTCCGAATTTGCCGGTCGTGGCATCATGCTCGCGGAAGTGGCGGACGGGTTTCGCATGCAAGTCCGGCCGGAACTCGCGCGCTGGGTGGCGCGCCTCTGGGCCGAACGTCCGGCGCGTTACTCGCGTGCGTTGCTCGAGACGCTGGCCCTGATCGCCTACCGCCAGCCCATTACCCGTGGCGAGATCGAGGACGTGCGCGGGGTGGCTGTGAATCCGCACATTATCCGTACGTTGGCTGATCGCGGTTGGGTGCGGGTGGTCGGTCACCGTGACGTTCCCGGCCATCCGGAAATGCTCGCCACCACGCGTGAATTCCTCGATTACTTCAATTTGCGCAGTCTCGACGAGCTGCCGACACTTGCCGACATCCGTGATATCGGCAGCATCGAGGCGGAACTCGATTTTGATGTAGTGCCTGCGGCAGCGGCGCCGATTGCTGCGGAGCCCGGGACCAAGGAGGCGTTTCCCGAGGAACCGGCGCCGGACACCGATCCGGCGGCAGTGCCGGCCGGGTGATTTTCCATCAAACGCAAATCGCCACCAGCCGTTGCCGTCGGCGAGCGCATCCAGAAGGTGCTGGCGGCTGCGGGCTTCGGCTCGCGCCGTGAGATCGAAGGCTGGATAAAAGCGGGGCGGCTCAGCATCAACCGTCATGCGGCGCAGCTCGGCGATCGCATCAAGCCCACGGATTGGGTGGCGCTCGACGGGCGGTCACTGCAGGTCGATCGCAGCGCGCCGCTGCATCGGCGGGTGATTCTCTATCACAAGCCCGAAGGCGAGCTCACTACACGCAGGGATCCCGAGGGCCGTGCCACGGTCTTTGAAGCCTTGCCGCATCTGCACCGTGGGCGCTGGGTTAACATTGGGCGCCTGGATTTCAATACTTCCGGGCTGCTGCTGTTCACCAATGACGGCGAGCTGGCCAACCGCTTGATGCACCCGACGCAACAGATCGAGCGCGAATACGCGGTGCGGGTGCTGGGTAAAGTGGGAGAGCCACAATTGCATGCCCTCGTGGACGGGGTGCAACTCGAAGATGGTCCGGCACGGTTTCTGACACTGCACGAGGCGGGTGGTGAAGGCGCGAACCATTGGTATCACGTGACACTGCGCGAGGGCCGCAAGCGTGAAGTGCGGCGCTTGTGGGAAGCCGTGGGAGCCAAGGTCAGCCGCCTGATCCGCGTGCGTTATGCTGACATTCACCTGACCCGCGACCTGCCACGCGGCGCTTGCCGTGAGGCACGTCCCGAAGAGCTTGAGGTGCTGCTCACGCTCGCCGGTCTGGCGGGCGGTACGCGCACAGGCAAATTGTCGGCGGGCCGTCAAGTTTCGCGCAGGTTTCGATCCCGCAAACCCCGGAGCAGCGATGAAAAAAATCGACATTGAAAAAGCCCCGACGCGCCACGGCACCGGTTATCCGGCGCCCTACGACGAACCCTGCCACCGCCGACAGCGCTGGCGGCTCGGCAATGCCGCGGAGCTCACCCAGTTTGGCGTCAACCTGTTGAAGCTGCCAGCCGGCGCCTGGTCAAGCCAGCGTCACTGGCATGCGACTGAAGACGAGTTTATCTACGTGTTGGAAGGCGAGGTGGTGCTGGCGAGCAACGACGGCGAGGAAGTTTTACATGCCGGAGATTGCGCCGGGTTCAAAGCCGGTGTGACGGATGGCCATCACCTTCAGAATCGCAGTGGCCAAGAGGCGGTGATTCTCGAAGTCGGTACGCGCAATCCCCAAGGTGACGACGTGGATTACCCGGATATTGATCTTGCCGTGCGCGCTCGTGTCGGCGGTTATGTGCACAAGGACGGGCGGGTGTATACACCGCAGTTGAAGAAATAGCGGCGGCTGAAATCTCGCAGTGCATGAAAACGCCGCTCCCATGGCTGGAATCGGCGCATTCGATGCAACCCTTATGTGGTTCTCAAGCCGGCGACCCGGCCGGAACCTTTTCGGTGGTAGTGAAGAACGCTACGGTCTGCATGATCTCGCCAATCAGCATCACAATCAGTCCCAAGCCGAAGACGATGGCGGTGATCGCGCCGATAAAGATCAGCAGGCCGCCGGTCTTGTAAAGACTGATGCCCGTGGCCTCGGCGAGCGGAATGGAAGCCTGGTACCAGAACCACGCCGCCACCATCCATAGAATCCAGGCGATGAGCCCGCCGATGATCGCGCCGCTGTCAATTGCACCCATGGTAAACGCAGCGCCGCCGTGGAAAGCCGCCAGGAATGCCGAGCCCACCATGAAGATGAGCAGAAGAAACGCAACGACTTCCAATATGATACCGACCAGGATATTGCTCCATATTTTGGGACGGTCCAATTGCTTGCTGGCCTGGTAGAACGCGATCAGCAGGCAGATGATTCCTGCAAGTCCGACGAAATGAAAAATGAAGGTGAGTGGGCCAAGAAAACCGCCAACGATCAACAGTATATAGCCCCATCCCCCGAGGAGCTTGGTGGATTTTTCCATGTCTGGTCTCCTGTGGCTGTGTGTTGGGAGTGCCAGACTGTATACAAGCGGTCTGCGGGGCGCCAGCCGGGGTTGTACCGCGCGGGGCGCGAGCCCTCCCGCGCGGTTTGCCGCGCCGCACCCCGACCGCCGACGCGCTACACTGCACGCGTGATTCGCCACCGCACATCGCGACTGTTACCGGCCGCTGCCCTTGCCTTTACGGCCGTAGTGTTTCTGGTGGGCGGGTGTTCACAAAAGAGTTCACCTTCGACCTCGGTAGCGACGGCTGCGAATGATCAGGCGGCGGCGCCGAATCTCGCGCTTTACCACAAGCTGCTTGCTGAACATAAACCCAAGCTCGCGGTGCTGATCGCCGAGGAGATCGTCAGCAAATATCCCGGGACTTCCGCGGCGGCGGAAGTGCAAAAGGCGCTACCGGCGCTCAAGGCCGAGGCCGAACACGAGCGGCTGGCCGACCTCTGGCTGTATCAAACAGTACAGCAGGGAGGTCTGCAGTACACCGCCACGCTTGATTCCAGCACACCTTCCGGCATCGAGAACCAAGTGCAGCTCATCTTGCGCCGCCACGTGGGCTGGCCGCAGGCTGTGTATTTGTACGGTCACGGGCGCGGTTTTGTTTGCCAAAATGTCTGCGACATCGTGATGCGCGTGGATGGCGAGCGCCAAATCTGGAAGGGGCATCGGCCTGCCACGGGTGAACCTGCGATGTTCGTCAACGACGATGCGCGCTTTATCGCCATGCTTCCCAAGGTCAAGCTCATCGAAATGGACGTGGTCACCAAGGATCATGGGCCGGAAACCTTGAAATTTGAAGTTGCGGGTTACGAT
>JBOIBB010000182.1:0-5223 GCA_050739335.1 Gammaproteobacteria bacterium | reverse complement strand
AAGCAGCACCACTTGTACGGAGTGGTGGTGGCGTATGCGGTGGTGGTGGGGTTCCTGATTCAGTTGGTCAGCCGGGCATTTCCGTACTTCGGCTGGGCGGCGGCGGTGCCGGCGGTCATCATTGTTTTGCTGCTGGGCTTTCCGGTGGTGGTGGTGCTCGCTTGGACCTTTATCAAACCCAGGGATCCGGCCAAGTACAACATCTGGCAGCGGCGGCGCTGGAAGCTCGGTGCGACACTGTCTGCCGTGGTAGTGGTCGCGGTGGTGCAATCCGGCCTTTATGCTTGGCGGGTTTCGGTACGCTATGAGCAACGCTTGGCGGAGCTGGCGGCGATGCGCGCTGAGGTCAAACCAGCGGTCACGCCGGGTGCGCAAAGCATTCTCGCGAAGTCGGTTGCGGTGCTGCCGTTTGAGAACTTGAGTACTGACAATAACAACGAATACTTCGTGGCCGGTATGCAGGGCCTGATCCTGACCAAGCTGGCCGACATCGGCGATCTCAAGGTGATCTCACGCACCTCGACGATGCAGTACCAGAGCCGCTCCCAAGACCTGAAGACCATCGGCCAACAACTTGGCGTGGCGACGATCCTCGAAGGCGGCGTCCAGAAAGCCGGCAACCAAATCCTGATCAATGTGCGGTTGATTGATGCGCGCAGCGATAACCAAATCTGGGCGCAGAGTTATCAGCGCACGCTGGATAACGTGTTCGGCGTCGAGGGCGAGGTGGCCGAAAAGATCGCCGCGGCGCTCAAGGCCAAGCTCTCGCCCGCCGAAACGACTCGCCTGGCTACCGGGCTGAGCGCCGACCCGGCGGCAAACGATGTGTTTCTGCGCGCCGAGTACTTCGCCAACCAGGGTCAAATCAACTACGACACCACAAGCTTCAGTACCGCGATCCCGGTGTACCGCAGAGCGATTGAAAAAGTCCCTGATTTCGCCTTGGCGCGGGCCAGGCTGTCCTACACGGAAAGCATCCTGGCCTGGTTTGGCGGCGGGGGCGAAGACCTCAAGCAGCTCAGAACCGATGCGCGCACGCAGGCGCAGCGGGCACTTACGCTCGCACCGGACCTGTCGGCGGCACACCTTGCACTTGCCTACAGCGACTATTACGGCAAGGGCGATTACGCGGGGGCCCTCAAGGCTTTCGACGCGGCGGTGACGGCGCGCCCCAACGACACCGACGCGCTGGCTGCGCGCGGTTTTGTGATGCGCCGCCAAGGCCGTTTTGACGTCGCGAGCGATTCGTTACAAAATGCGCTGGTACTCGACCCGCGCAACAGCAGCCTGGCCTATGAACTGGGCGCCAACCTACATGTTGGCCGACCGATACCCCGAGGCCGAACAGACGTTCCAGCACGCGCTGGCACTGGATCCGGACAACGTCCAGGCGAAGGTCCAATACTCGAGACTCATCGTTTACAGCAGCGGGGACTTGACCCGTGCTCTGACCACGGTGCAGCGCAAGAGCCCAGCCCTGCAAATACGGCGCGTGGCTTTGCTGACCTCGCAGCGCCGCTATCGCGTTGCACTTGACCTGCTGGACGGCATCCCCGACACACCGGAAAACTTTTCTATTGGTGAGCCCAAGGCGTTGCTGCAGGCTAACCTGTACCGGCGAATGGGTGATCCCGCCAGGGCGCAGCCGCTGTTCCGGCAGGCTCGGCCCAAGTTGCGCGCTCAACTCGCCGCACGCGCCGGCAGCCTCTTTAACCAGGCCTACACGTGGAGCGGTATCGCCGAGGCTGAACTGAGCCTCGGCCGTACAAAGGCAGGCCTCGCCGCGATCGCGAATTCGCAGGCACTGATCGAGCGTTCCGGCGACCACCTGTACGGCCCCGAGGCCATGGAATCCAATGCGGCGCTGTATGCCCAAGCCGGCCGCGCCGACCTCGCCGTGCCGTTGCTAGTCAAGGCGCTCGCCACACCGGGCATCGGTTTGTATTACTCGCCCTTGATGTTGTGGATTTCCCCCGCGTGGGATCCAATCCGCCACGACTCGCGCTTTCAGGCACTGCTGACCAAGTATGCGAAATACCAATTCGCGGTAATCCCAGCTTCGCCACCCAGCGCCGGCACCGACAACATCCATGGCGGATGAGCATCTGAACTTCCTGACGCGTCTGAAGCAGCACCGCTTGTACGGGGTGGTGGTGGCCTACGCCGTGGTGGTCGGGTTCCTGATTCAATTGGTGAGCCGCGCCTTCCCATACTTTGGCTGGGCGGCGACAGTGCCGGCGGTCATCATTGTTTTGCTGCTGGGCTTCCCGTGGTCGTGGTGCTCGCCTCGCTGTTCATCAAGCCGAAGGACCCGGCCAAGTCCGAGGTCTGGCAGCGGAGGCACTGGAAGCTGAGTGCCACGGTCACGGTCGTAGTGATCGTGCTGGTGGTGATTTCGGGGTTTTACGGTGTGAGGTATTCCGAGCACCGGGCCGCGCGTCTCCTTGCGGCGAGTACCGCATCGGCTCCCAAGCTGGCCATGACCGCAGCGCCGTCGACTGCAACAGTGATCCTGGCCAAATCCATCGCGGTACTGCCGTTCGAGAATCTGTCCGACGACAAGAAGAACGAATATCTCGTGGCCGGCATGCAGGACCTGATCCTCACCAAGCTCGCCGACATCGGTGATCTCAGGGTCATCGCGCGTACCTCGACCATGCAGTACCAGAGCCATCCCGAGGACCTGAAAACCATCGGCCAGCAACTGGGTGTCGCGACGATCCTCGAAGGCTCGGTGCAGAAAGCCGGAAACCAGGTGCTGATCAATGTGCAGTTGATTGACACCCGCAGCGACGCCCACATCTGGGCACAGAGCTACCAGCGCACGCTGGATAACGTGTTCGGCGTCGAGGGCGAGGTGGCCGAGCAGATTGCCACGGCGCTGCAGGCCAAACTCTCGCCTGCACAATCCGCCGCGCTCGCGGCCATCCCGACCCAAAACCGTGCCGCCTACGATCTGTTCCTGCGCGCCGAATACCAGACCAACCAGGGCGACCTCAATTACGACACCGCAAGCTGGAAAGCCGCGATCCCCCTGTACCGGCAGGCGATCGCCAAGGACCCCGACTTCGCCTTGGCGTATGCGCGGCTGTCCTACGCCGAAAGCGAGCTGGCATGGTTCCGCGGCGGCGGCCTGGATGTGAAGCAACTCAACCAGCAGGCGCGTGCGGATGCCGAACGCGCCCTGCAATTGCAACCCAATCCCTCCGCCGCGCATCTCGCTCTCGGCTTCAGCGACTATTGGGGCCGCGGCGATTACCGTGCCGCGTTGCAAGCCTTCGCGGCCGCATTGGCGCTCAAGCCCAACGATGCGGAAACATTAGCCGCGCAAGCCGCAGTCGAGCGCCGCCAGGGCCGCTTCGATGCCGCTATCACCTCATTCCGGCAGGCACTGAGCTTCGACCCGCACAACTCCGCACTGACCTTTGAGCTGGGCGAGACCTACATGATGACCAGCCGCTACGCCGAGGCCGAGGACTTTCTCCAGCGCGCGCTGGCGCTGGATCCGGCCAGCGTGTTGGCAAAGCTCAAGCTTTCCCTCGTCATCTTGCTTTCCCGCGGGGACATTCCGGCCGCGCTGGTGGCGGCCGCAGGCGACGCTCCATCACTGCGTCTGTGGCGGGTGGACTTGCTGAGCTTGCAGCGCAATTACCGCGCTGCGCTGGCCCTGCTGGACGGCGTGCCCGACACACCGGACAACTTCTCCATTCTCGTCGGCCCCAAGGAGCTGCATCAGGCCGACCTGTACCGCCTGCTGGGCGAATCGGCGCAGGCCCGCGCGCTGTATGCCAAGGCACTACCGCAGGCGCGCGCATTGCTGGCCACCGCAGGCGGCGTCGCCATCAGAGAGGCAAGCGTGTGGAACTCCATCGCCGATGCTGAACTCGGCCTCGGCCACACCGCCACCGCGCTGGCCGCGCTGGCAAAGTCGCAGGCGCTGGTCGGGCAGGCACATGATCAGGTGAACGGACCGGGACAAATGGCAGCGAATGCCACCCTGTACGCGCAGGCTGGCCGCGCCGACATCGCCGTGCCGCTGCTTGCCAAAAGGCGCTCGCCAGCCCCGGCATCGGCGGTTTTTACTCGCCCGTGCTGCTGTGGCTCGATCCGGCGTGGGATCCGATCCGCGATGATCCGCAATTTCAGGCGCTACTGAAGCACTACGCGAAATACCAACCCGCGGTGATTCCAGCCCCGACAAGCGATACCAGCACCGCAAACGCGCATGACGGATGACCACAGGTGATGCACTGGCGAGCGGAGGTTATCGTCGTGTGGTCATGCGGAGTAAATGTTAGCATGTGCAGCACATGAATGGAGGTACTGAATATGTCGGTGATGATCCAGATTCGTAACGTCCCCGAGCCGGTACATCGCGCGCTCAAGGCGCGCTCCGCCCTGGCCGGCAAAAGCCTGAGCGACCTTATCCTTGACGAACTCATCGCCATGACGGCCGTGCCTTCCGAAGCGGAACTCAAGGCACGCCTGCATGGGGCCGAGCCGTTCGCCATGAAAAAGTCGTCCGCCGGCATCGTGCGCCGCGAACGCGACGCCGCATGAGCCGGATCCTGGTCGTGGATGCGTCGGTGGTGGTGGATCTTCTGGCCCGCTTCCACCCGCAGCCGCTGGAGGAATTACTGTGGGCGTCCGACACGGTATTGACGGCGCCGGAACTGATTGACGTTGAGGTACTCAGCGCGTTGCGCAAGCTCGACCGGGCCGGTGTAATTCCGGCCGGCCGGCGTGCCGAACTGCCGGCCATGATGCGCGGTTTACGTATCCGTAAATATCGCCACGCCAGCTTGATTGACGGCATTTGGGCCCTGCGCGAAATCGTGACGGCGTATGACGCCGCCTATGTCACCTTGGCCCGATTGCTGGGCGCGCCGCTGGTGACCCGCGATGCGCGACTCGCGCGTGCCGCCGGCTTGAAAATTAAGACGGTGACGCCGTGACGCGGGTTGAGCTTCCGGGATCCTTCTTCGCATCCGCTGGCTCGGCCAAACACGCTATTTCCACATAGTGGCAACTACTCTCAGAGGCCGGGAACCCGATGTTTGACGAACCCCTGAGTTTCCTCGCACGTCTGAAGCAGCACCACTTGTACGGAGTGGTGGTGGCGTATGCGGTGGTGGTGGTGCTCGCTTGGACCTTTATCAAACCCAGGGATCCGGCCAAGTACAACATCTGGCAGCGGCGGCGCTGGAAGCTCGGTGCGACACT
>JBOIBB010000181.1:0-2917 GCA_050739335.1 Gammaproteobacteria bacterium | reverse complement strand
CGGTCCTTGTAGCTGGTTTCGCACACTTCATCGGACTCGAAGAACAGCATCTGGGCCACGCCTTCGTTGGCGAAGATCTTGGCCGGCAGCGGCGTGGTGTTGGAAAACTCGAGCGTGACGTTGCCTTCCCACTCGGGCTCGAGTGGTGTGACGTTCACGATGATGCCGCAGCGCGCGTAGGTGCTTTTGCCGAGACAGACCACCAGCACGTTGCGCGGGATGCGGAAGTATTCGACGGTGCGCGCCAGCGCGAAGGAATTCGGAGGAATCACGCAGCAGTCCCCCTTGAAGTCCACGAAACTGCGCTCGTCAAACTTCTTCGGGTCCACAATGGTGCTGTTGATGTTGGTGAAGATTTTAAACTCGTCGGCACAGCGTACGTCGTAGCCGTAGCTCGAAGTGCCGTAGGAGACGATCCGGCCGGTGCCATTGTGGCGCACCTGACCGGGCTCGAAGGGTTCGATCATCTTGTGCTCCGCCGCCATGCGACGGATCCACTTGTCGGATTTGATGGGCATGGACCTCTCGTGTTCGTGTGGGTAAAGACCGGATTACGCGCGGAGGCTGATTCCAC
This sequence comes from Gammaproteobacteria bacterium, assembly GCA_050739335.1. Classification (GTDB taxonomy): domain Bacteria; phylum Pseudomonadota; class Gammaproteobacteria; order Natronospirales; family REEB76; genus REEB76. The sequence goes on along the minus strand of JBOIBB010000181.1, from coordinate 2,343 downwards.
GCGCAGGCAAATGCTACACGATTTGATGTAGGAGCCTCGGTCGAGGGTGCGATGATTTTGGCAGCGTCCCGAGCGGATCGGTGATCCACCCCGATGGCTACTATTCTTCAATTACTATTTTCGGGAACGCGCCGGCGTAATCCTTGCCGGCCAGTGCCAATTGAGCCGCCGTGCGCCGGGCGATCTCACGATAGCGCAGCGCGATTTTGCTGTTCGGGTCGGCCGCCACACTCGGATTGCCGCTATCCGCCAGTTCACGGATGGTGATGTCGAGCGGCAGGCTGCCGAGGAACGGCACACCGTACTGCTTGGCCATGCGTTCGCCGCCGCCGGCCGCAAAAATGGCCTCCTCGTAACCGCAATGCGAACACACGTGCGTGCCCATGTTCTCGACGATGCCGAGAATTCCGACACCGACCTTCTGGAACATCTTGAGGCCCTTGCGGGCATCCAGCAGCGCGATTTCCTGCGGCGTGGTGACGATCACCGCACCGGATACCGGCACACGCTGGGAGAGCGTCAACTGGATGTCGCCGGTGCCGGGCGGCATGTCGACCACGAGGTAATCGAGGTTTTCCCAATCCGTGTTGCCGATGAGCTGCATGAGTGCCTGCGTCACCATCGGTCCGCGCCACACCATGGGCGTCTCTTCGTCTACGAGAAAACCCGCCGACATGCACTGGATGCCATGCCCCACCATCGGCACGATGCGCTTGCCTTCGCGCGTGGACGGCATGCCGTGCAGGCCCAGCATGCGTGGCTGGCTCGGACCGTAGATGTCGGCATCCAGAATCCCCGCGTTGGCGCCCTCGGCCTTGAGCGCCAGTGCCAAGTTCACCGCGACCGTCGACTTTCCGACCCCGCCTTTGCCGGAGGCCACCGCGATGACATTCTTGACGCCGTGCAGCGGCGTGAGATTGTGCTGCACGGCATGCGAGAGGATGTGAGTGTCGACCTGGACGTCAGCGTTCTGCACCCCCGGCACCGCGCGCACGAGTGCGCGCAAGGTTTCCGCAAGTTCTGCCGTGTAACCGTCTGCCGGAAAGCCAAGTTCCACCTCCACGTGCGCGCGGCCGTGGTCCACACGTGCCTCACGCACCGCGTTGGCAGAAACCAGGTCGGTGTCGAGGTAAGGGTCGTGGTAACCGCGCAAGGCGGCTTCAAGTTGTTCGCGCCAAGTGTCGCTCATCACGCGAAGATATTGCGGAAGGCGCGGCATTCTAGCATTGACGCCCGTCAACCAAGCCGTGCCCGCGGGGTCTGTGGCATACTTGCGCCCGCAGCCGTACCAAACCGCCGCAGCATCCCCGGAAATCCCGTCATCCGATGAGTGACAAACAGCGCCAGATTCTGGTCACCAGCGCCCTGCCCTACGCCAACGGCCCCTTGCATCTCGGTCATGTGCTGGAATACATCCAAACCGATATCTGGGTGCGTTTCCAGCGCCTGCGCGGCCACCAGTGTATCTACGTGTGTGCGGACGATGCCCACGGCACCCCCATCATGCTCAAGGCACGTGAACTCGGGATCACGCCCGAGGAGCTGGTAGCGAGTGTGAGCGGGGAGCACCAGCGGGATTTCGAAGGATTCCTGATCGGCTTGGACAATTTCCACAGTACGCACTCCCCGGAAAACCGTGCTTTCTCCACTCTTATATATCAGCGCCTCAAGGCCGGCGGCTACATTGCCCGGCGTAACGTCCGCCAGTTTTACGACGAACAGGCCGGGATGTTCCTGCCGGATCGCTTCATCAAGGGCACCTGCCCGCGCTGCGGCACGCCCGAGCAGTACGGCGATGCCTGTGAGCACTGCGGCGCCACCTACAGTCCGGGAGACCTCAAAGACCCCGTATCGGTGATCTCCGGCACGCGCCCGGTGGAACGGGAGTCCGAGCACTACTTCTTCAAGCTCGGCCACTTCACGGAATTCCTCAAGGGCTGGATGATCGCAAGCAAGTTGCATCCGGCGGTTCGCGCCAAGCTCGATGAATGGTTCGCGGCCGGGCTGCAGGACTGGGATATCTCGCGCGACGCACCTTATTTCGGTTTCGAGATTCCCGATGCACCCGGCAAGTATTTCTACGTGTGGCTGGATGCGCCCGTGGGTTACATGGCGAGCTTCAAGAACCTGTGCGATAACCCGCAAAAGAACCCTGGTGGCAAATTGCAGTTCGAGGATTTCTGGGCGGCAGAAAACCGCGCCAAGACCGAGCTTTATCACTTCATCGGCAAGGACATCACCTACTTCCACACCCTGTTCTGGCCTGCGATGTTATATGGCGCCGGCTTCCGCACGCCGACCGCGGTGTATGCGCACGGCTTCCTGACCGTCAACGGTCAGAAG
>JBOIBB010000180.1:0-1875 GCA_050739335.1 Gammaproteobacteria bacterium | reverse complement strand
AAGCGCCTGCTGCAGGGGTGCGAGCTTGGCTTCGAGCGGCGGCCCGGGATATTTTTCGGCTGGATCGATCGGTGTGTGAACCTGGAAGGTGATGACGTTTTCCGGCTGGAAACCGAGATTCACCTTGCCAAGTTTCGTGAGGCTGTGCGCGAGCATCGTACCGATACCCACCAGAATGCAGGCGAGCACCAGTTGTGTGACCACGAGCCCCGCACGCACGCGGTGTTCCTTTGCACCGCCGGAGCTGCGCGCATCGCCTTCACGCAGCGCTTGCGCGAGATCCTGGCGGCGGACGAAGTACAAACCAGCGAGCGAGAACACGAGCGCCGAGACCACAGCGAGAACCGCCGCGATGCCGATGGCCATGCCCCATTCGTTGATGGGAAACGACAGTTGCGCGCTGCCAAAACCGCTATGCAATAGCGCCCGCATCAGCACTTCACCCAGCACCAAACCTCCTATGGCACCGATGACGCACAGTGCCATGCTCTCGGCGAATAGTTGACCGAATAGCGTGCGCGTGTCGGCACCAAGCACGCGGCGCAGGATCAATTCGCTGCGGCGATTGAGCGCGCGCGCAATGAAGAGATTTGCCAAGTTGAACCATACGAGCAACAGCAGCAGCGCCGTCGCGACCTGCACCAGGATCAGGCGTTGACTGAGTGCCCCGACGAGCGCGCCGCGCAAAGGTTCGGCCTGAATGCTCATGCCGACTTTCTTCAGATCCGGGATGGCGGAGGGATACGGAAAATGCGCGATCTCGTTGTCGAGGACGGATTGTGCCTGGGCGGCAAGTGTGGCCGGCGCCACGCCGGGCTTCAGGCGCGCGATCATGGTGAAGCCCCAGGCGGTCACGTTGTCGGCTTCATGAGTAAAGGCGTTGAAGGGTTGCGGCAGCCAGAGATCGGTTCCGCTGTCGGGAAAATTGAAGGTCTTCGGCATGACGCCGACCACGGTGTAGAGAGTGTCGCTGAGCCTCAACGTCCGGCCGATCACCGCCGGGTTATGGTTGAAGAGTCGCGACCACAGACCGTAGCTCAATACCACCTGACCGGCGGCGCCGACCTTGTTGGCATCCGGTCCGAACACGCGGCCGAGCAGGGGCTTTACGCCCAGCGTGGTGAACAGCGATGCAGAAACTGTTGCGCCGTTCACGTGCACCGTCTGCGCGCCCGAGGCCAGGTTCAAATTGTTCGTCTGATACATTCCCGCATCGCTCATGCCGGTGGCCTGCTTCTGGATGTCAAAGTAAGTGGTGTAAGACATGCCCTGATTGCCGGGCGCTTCCTTGGCGGTGAAATACACGTTCACCAGTTGGCTTGCGTGCGGATACGGCAGCGGCGCGAGCAGGTAGCCATAGAGCAGGCTCAGGGTCGCGGTGTTGGCGCCGATGCCGATGACGAGCGTGAGAATCACAGCCACCGCGAAGCCGGGTTTGCGGAACAGGCGGTGGAAAAAACTGGCGAGATGCTGGATGAAGATGTTCATCGGTCTTTCCTCAGTTTTGGTTCAGTCGAGTAGGCCCGCATAAGCTGCGAAGCAGCGTTGCGGGCATCCGCTCGTCCGCAACGGCGCCGTGCGCCTTATGCGGCCCTACATCAAGAATGGCATCAGCGCCGCGATCTTTTTGACCCGGGATCGTGACGGAGATCGTCGCTCCCACTAACCCTGCGACGAACGCGCCGACGAGTGCTCCTACGAATACATATTTAGCGCTCACGTGGTGCTTCCATCGGTCGTCAGGAATTGGCTTTTTTCACAACGCGCGGTTCGATGCGCTTCGGGTCTTCGTTCTCGGAAACGATCTGGCCGTCGAACAGGCGCACGATGCGTTTGGCATGCGCCGCGTAGCCGGGATCGTGCGTGACCATGACG
>JBOIBB010000179.1:0-6204 GCA_050739335.1 Gammaproteobacteria bacterium | reverse complement strand
TGCATCGCGGCCAGCCACTTCTGGTATTCAGCCGGCGGCTCGGCCACCACCACGATCGGCATGAAGGCATGCCCGCGACCGCACAGCTCCGTGCAGCCGCCGCGGTAGATGCCGGGCTTGTCGATCTTGATCCAGCCCTGGTTGATGAAGCCCGGGATGGCGTCCATCTTGAAGGCAAAATCCGGCACGTACCAGGAATGAATCACATCGCCACCCGTGATCAACAAGCGGACTTTTTCACCGGTCGGCAATACCAGCGGGTGATCCACGCTGCGCAGGAAATGCGGCACGCTGAACGGGCTTACCTTGGAATCCAGCATCCGGGCTTCGTTGCTGCTCGCGGACAGCTTGCTGAAATAACTGAAGCCGGTCTGCAGATAGTTGTACTGCCACATCCACTGGTAACCGGTGATCTCGACGCTCATCCCGGGATCGCTGGTGTTGGTTTCCTCGGTGAGGATCTTGGCGGCGGGAATCGCCAGCGCAATCAGGATCAAAAACGGAATGATGGTCCAGGTGATCTCGAGAACCGTGTTCTCGTGAAAGTGTGCCGACTTGTGACCGATGGATTTGCGATGGAAGATCATAGAAAAAATAATGATACCGAACACGATGACGCCGACACCAACCATCATCCAGAAGGCGTACATGTGCAGGTCGTACACGTCGTGACTCATGGGTGTCACGCCGTAGGGCATGTTGAGGTCGAGAGCGAAGGCCGAGCTCGAAACCAGTGTGGCCACACCCGCCGCCGCTGCTCGTAGCCAGTGCTTCAAATTATTCATCCGCATTCAAATCCACTCCTGCGCGAGGACCACCCCGGAAAAGCCAGTCGTGCATCAAACTCAGCCCGCATCCGTGTTGCCCATGGCCCCGATCAGCCCAGCCAGCCGGTGCGCCAGCGCGTTGCGTTCCTCCTCCGTAAGGCAACGCCCGATTTCACAAAGCTTTCCATGCGAACGAATAAACAAGCGCTTGGGATGCAGTCGCGTCCCGGGTTCCTGCACCACCACCTGCGACCAGTAGCGGTTGAATTCCGCACGCTCGCGATGGCGTTGCGTGCCTTTCTCGACCGTGATGCGCTCCCCGTCCACGGTCACGCACTCGCCGTAGCCGCCCTGGCGCCAGCACCAGTACTGGCAAGCGCCCACCAGCACCAACTCGACGATGGCCCAAGCCAGCATCGGCCAGTAACCATCCTTGATCGTCAAAGACACCGCCAGCCCCAAGGTGACCGCTGAAATGCTGGTATAAAAGACCAGCAACCCGGCCAAGTTTAGCGACCGGTTCGGCACGATCACGATGCGATGCGTGACGATCTCAGGGTTAACTGCCAGCATGGTTGCGGCCACCTCGCGGCTACCCGCCGTACCGCCCGTCCCGAAGCCCGCACGCCGGGTGCGAAAACATTCAGCGAATCAGCGGGAAACAGCAAAAAACGCGCTTCGTATGCTACTGCAAGCCTCACGGACGCGCAACGAAATTTCCCGGTGTGGCCGCAGACTCCCGGGCAAATCCGCAGTTCGTGGGAGAACCACGCTTAACGACTGAATCAGTAACCAAACACCGCGGGTGGACCGGTGGCGCTTGCGCGTGCGTGTACGCTGGTCGCCGCGCGAGCGCCGCACCACCGGTACGAGCGCGCCACACTGCCGGCAAATCATCCGTGCACGAGCGCGGTGCACGCTTAGCGTCCGAACCCGCGCGGGTCCAGCACGGCCGCACGCTCGGCCGGCGTGAGAATCTCACTCGGCAAATACGCAGGCGTCCACGCGGTGCCGTAGACGACTTCGAACGCTGCCGGCAGCCGGCCGTCACTGCGGAATTCCTCGTAGGCCGCGGCCAAGCGTGCACGGCGGCTGCGGCCTGCGAGTGCGCGCGGCCGCCCGGCCGTCAGGTTGCGTGCGCCCGTGGACTTCAGATCGCCGGTCAGTCCCTCGAGTTTCTCGTAGGTCAGCGTGAGCTGCTCGACGTCCATCACCGGCTCGACAAAGCCCGTGCGGATCAGGGCATCGCCGATGTCGTGCATGTCGATGAAACGGTTCACGTGGGTGAAGTTGTCGACCGTACGCCAGGCGGCACGCAACTCCTTGAGGGTATCGGGACCGAGGGTGCTGAACAGCAACAGGCCGTGCGGTGCAACGATGCGCCGCAGTTCAGTAAAGGCTTGGTCGAGATCGTCGCACCATTGCAGCACCATGTTGCAGTACACGAAGTCGAAACTGCCGGCCGCGAACGGCAACCGCAATACGTCCACGCAGGCAAGCGGCACGCGCCGCCACCAGCGGAATCGGCGGCGCGCATGCGCGAGCATATTGAGCGCGAGATCCGCCGCGTACAGACGGGCACGGGGATAGTGGCGCCGCAATGCCGGCAAATGCTCCCCGGTTCCGCAACCAAGATCGAGTACGGCCTTGGGCGCGATCGTCGTCAACTCGAGGCGCTCGAGCAGCCTCGTGCCGACTTCACGCTGCAGCACCGCGGCCGCATCGTAGCTCGCCGCGGCGCGTTCGAAGGCCGCGCGCAGAGCGTGCCGATCCAGGGAAAACTCATCCATGCTTCACTTGCTCCAGGGCGACACGCGCAGGCCGTGCGGTATTAAAGATCGCGCAAAAAACCTTGCACCGCCGCGAGGAATTCCGCGGGTGCGACAAAAACGGCGCACGCGCGGCGCCATCGCCCGCGGCCAATCCCGTGCCTGCAGGAGCCGCGGCGTGGTGTCGGTAAGGATCTGTGCCGCAACGCGCGCCGGAAAATCCAGAGCCGCGTGCAGAGCCACCATTCCGCCGAGCGGCCAGCCGAGCCAGATGGCCCGTGGCGACGCGTGCGCGGTCACTACGCGCGCCAGATCTTGCAGCGATCCAGGTATCGGAGTCGCCGCACTCCAGCCATGCCCGGGGAGATCGACGCCGATAACATGCCAACTTGCTGCCAAGCTCGGCACGAGACTCTCCCACACTTCGCCGTGCAAGGCCCAGCCATACAACAGAAACAGATCGGGACCATGGCCTGTCGTTTGCGTATACAACGCCATTGGCATGCGTCGTGATTCCGGCTCGGCGGCCCGGGATTGTAACGGCGCGCAGCGGATATATTGGCCAAACAGCCATACCGCGCAAGGGTACAGCCGTGCGTAGCGTTTGCATGAGCCGCGGCCTGCCCGCGTGGTGCACACAACATGGGCATGGCATGATGGCACGGCAGCGAGGAGTACCAAGGATGGTTCACGCGTGGTTGGAACGGGTAATCACCTCGGTGTACCCGGCAATGTGTGTACTCTGTTCGCAGCCAAGTCACGGGTCCCGCGAACTCTGCCACGCGTGCGCGCGCGACCTGCCCTGGAACCGGCACGCCTGCCCGCGCTGCGCGCTGCCAATGCCGGAAGCGAACCACCCGCGGCTCTGCGGGCGCTGTCTCAAGGCGCCGCCCGCCTGGGACAGCGCGCTCAGCGCCTTCCAGTACGGCTGGCCGCTCGACCAGTTGCTGCAACGCTTCAAGTTCCATGCGGATCTCGCCACCGGCCGCCTGCTCGGCGAATTGCTGGCCGAGTTCATGGCCGCCACGCCCGGGGCAAAACCCGAGCTGCTCATCCCCGTGCCACTGCACGGCGCGCGCCTGCGCGAGCGCGGCTTCAATCAGGCGCTGGAACTCGCGCGCCCGGTGAGTCGGCGCTTGCGGGTACCTCTCAACCTATCTGTGTGCGTACGCCGCAAGCACACTCCAGCGCAATCAAAATTGGATGCGCGCGCACGTCGGCGAAACCTGCGCGACGCCTTCGAAACGCGCGCTTCGCTCGCGGGCGCGCGGCTCGCGATCCTGGATGATGTGGTCACCACCGGCGCGACAACCGCCGCGCTGAGTATGGCGTTGCGCGCGGCGGGCGCGGCCCGCATCACGGTCTGGAGCCTGGCGCGGGCCGCGCACATAGTGTGACACCGTGCGTCGCGTTGAACATCTATTCGACGCTAAAATCCACTGGCCCTAATTGCAGCGGCTGAGAACCCGAGACGAGCCACACTTCGACGGACAGCCGGTGCGTGCCGCGCCGCATACGCCAGTCGCGCACCGCGTCCACGGTGCGCGCCAGCAGGCGCCCGTCCAGAAACCAGTCCACGCGGCGCACGCGTTGTGCGGAATCGCGGATCTCGAAGGTGTACTCCTGGTTGCCATCCGCCATGCGCGGATCGAGTGCCAGGGTTTCGCCGGGCAGCGGTTGCAGGATCCTCGCCGACTCGACGCGCGCAGCGAATGTAGTTGCCATGGCGGAGCCAACCACGTGCCACTCGTCGCGCGCGATGCACGGTCCGGCGCCGATCACTTCGCAAGCCCGCACCTGCGCCAATGCGGGGCTGCGCCACAGGCCGGTGTAAGGCGCGTCGGTACGCAGACGCGCGAGCAAGGAGCGCAACACCAGCGCCGGACCGACCGAGCCGGTGACCCGGTCCATGTAGCCGCCGTCCAGTCGCCCCATCCACACGCCGACGGTATAACGGTTGTCGAAGCCCATGGCCCAGGCATCCCGGAAATCGCTGGAGGTACCGGTCTTGACCGCGGTAGGTTCGGGCAGATCCAGCACGCTGTTGGCGCCGAATTCGGCTGCGCGTGCATCCGGATCAGAAAGTATCGAAGCAATCACCGAAGAGACTCGTGGCGAAATTACCGCGACCAGCGCGGGCAGCGGCGCATCCGCAAGCACGTGCAACGGCAGAAACGCACCGTGACGCGCGAGCGCCGAATACGCCTGGGTCAGATCGAACAGGCGCACCGGCCCGTCGCCGATGGCGAGCGCCGGACCGTAGTAGTCCGCGGGTCGGGTGAGCGTGCCCACGCCGAGCCGGTGCAGCAGGTCCAGCAGGCCATCCACGCCCACCACGCTTGCAGTTTCCACTGCCGGAATGTTGAGCGAGTTGCCAAGCGCATAGCGCAGACTGACGCGGCCGTAATAACGATCGCTGTAGTTGTGGAATGGATGCACTCCGCCATTCGCTGCCATCTGCAGCGGGCCGTCACGCAGCACTGTGTCCGGCTGCCAACCGAGCTTTTGCATGGCGAGCGCATACAAAAACGGCTTGAGCGTCGAGCCCGGCTGGCGCGGCACGAGTACCGGATCGAGATCGCTTGCGCGGCGCGCGGGCGCCACCGCCCAGGCGAGCACCGCGCCACTGGCATTATTCACGACCAGCGCCGCGCCATCCCGCACGCCGCGCGCGCGCAGCGAATTCAAGGTACGCCGCAGCACGTCCTGCGCGAAGCGTTCCAGTTGCGGATCGAGCGTGGTCGCGATCACCGGTGCATCCACTCCCAGTGCCCGCGCACGGGCACGCGCGTAAGCCACGAACGGGCCTGCCGCCACCGCAAGACGCGGTGAGCCTGGTGTAATCGCCGAGGCACGCACAGCTTGAGCTTGGGTCACATTGATAACGTCCGCCGCCTGCATGCGCAACGCGAGGGCATTTACCGCACGTTGCAAGGTCTCGGGATGCCGACGCGGATCGTAGAGGTCCGGCGCGCGCACCATGACCGCGAGCGCCAGTTGCTCGGCCGGATCAAGCGCCGCCAAGTTACGGCCGAAATAATAATGCGCAGCCGCCGCCACCCCGCGGCGTTGCCCGCCATAGGGAACCTGGTTCAGATAGAACTCGAGCACGCGCGCATGGCCGAAATGCGCGAGCAAGCGGCCGGCCTCGACACCGTCGAGCCAATGACTCCAATAGCTGCGCGGACGCGGCGTGAGAATGCGCGCGGCCTGCTCGCCGATGCTGCTCGCGCCGCGCACGATGTGCCCCGCGCGCAGGTTCTGCCAGAGCGCCACCAAGCGTGCACGCCAGTCGCTGCCACCGTGCTGCCAGTAGCGCCGGTCCTCGGAGCTCACGAACGCGTTGCGCACCAGCGGCGGTATTCGGGTAAGCGACAGTTGCGCGGCGTAGTTGAAACACGCATTCAGATTTTCGGTGAGCGGCGTGCCATCGCGCGCCAGCAGCCGTGCTGTCAAGAGCTGCCCGGCAGTGGGCAGTTGCGCAGGCAAGGGTGCGAGATCGAGCCAGGTGCAGAGCGCGAGCACCGCGGCCGCGATAGCAAGTGCGGCGCCGGCCGCGGCGCCGGTGATCCAGCCTCTGCGACGGCGGAACACGCTCACCGGTGACCGGCCGCGTTCACCGTGGGTGCCTGCACGCTTATGGTCGCGGCCGCGCCGCGGCCAAACAC
>JBOIBB010000178.1:0-16353 GCA_050739335.1 Gammaproteobacteria bacterium | reverse complement strand
TTTCAAACGTGAAGCAGATGAGCGAGGAACCCCCTTTGTGGAAGTGGATCCATCAGTATCCGGGTTTGTAGACGCTAATGGTGATGCCTGTGTAAAGAAGATGTTCTCACGGTTCGTTAAGAAGGATGGAACTACTGCTGCCCTGTTCCCATTTCAGCGGCTATCGCACTCGTTCATAATCGCTGGCCATGGGCACACTTTCGATGCTGAGCGGGAGCGCAGGTCAAATCAGAACCTGCGGATCATGATTCACAAACTGAAGGAGCGAGTTGAGTCATATGTTGACAAGTCGAACGAGAGTGCGGTTCGAAAGGCGACTCACTACATAATAGCGCTGGATACTCAGCTCGCTGTATGTTATAAAACCGACGAGGTCATTAATCAGCTTTCCTGATTAATTAGGCTCTGTTGCTTTCTCAACAACGCTAATTTCTTCCGGGCTCAAGTCGTACAGACGATAGATCGTCTGATCCAGTTGTACTTGCCGGATTTATAAGCTTCGATCTGCTCGCCGAAGCGTTTGGTCAGTTCGACGACTGAGGCGGGGGCGGTCATGCATCATTCCTTTGCTGGATTCTTTGCCCATTTATAGCCCATTACGGCTGCAAAGGCATCCCGTCTGCCAGCGAGTTAAAGCCAGAGATTTTGGCCACAGGCAAGGCGCAATTGCTTTCGAGGGGCGGAGTTTACAGACAAGTAAATGAGTACCCGAGAAAGCGGCCGCAACGCCGCCCCCGGTCAAAAGATCGGCTTTAATGGCGGAAGTGGCGCATGCCGGTAAACACCATCGCAATCCCATGTTCGTTGGCAGCGTCAATGCTTTCCTGGTCGCGTATCGAGCCACCGGGCTGGATGATCGCGGCAATGCCCGCCCGCGCCGCCGAATCCACGCTGTCGCGGAACGGCAGGTAGGCGTCGGAGGCCATGACTGCGCCGCTTACTTCGAGCTTCGCGTCTTGCGCCTTGAGCACGGCGATGCGCGCGCTCATCACGCGGCTGGTCTGACCGGCGCCGATACCGACCGTGTGTTGGTCTTTCGCATAGACGATGGCGTTCGATTTCACGAACTTCGCGACTGTCCAGGCGAACAGCAAATCGGCAATCTGCGCGGATGTCGGGACGCGTTTGGTCACGACTTTCAAATCAGTGGCGCTCACGACCGCAGCGTCAGCAGTCTGGATAATAAGGCCCGAGCCGACGCGCTTGACGTTATTTCCGGGGTGGGCTTCTGCGAGTTTATCCGCCGGCAGAGGAATTTCCAGTACACGCACATTGGTTTTCTTGGCGAATGCCTTTAACGCATCTGGGTTGAAGCCGGGTGCGATCACGACCTCGAAGAATTGGCGTTCCGTGATGATCTGCGCGGCACCGCCATCAACCGTTCGATTGAAAGCGATAATGCCGCCGAAAGCCGATTCAGGATCGGTCTGGTAGGCGAGGTCATAGGCCTGGGCGATGCCCCTCGGGCTCACCGCTGCGCCGCAAGGCGTGGAGTGTTTCACGATTACGCAGGCGGGCTCAATGAAGCTGCGCACGCATTCCCAGGAGGCGTCGGCGTCGGCGATGTTGTTGAAGGAGAGTTCCTTGCCCTGAAGCTGGCGGAAGGTCGCGAGCGAGCCGGGGCACGGGTAGAGGTCACGGTAGAACGCCGCCTGTTGATGCGGGTTCTCGCCGTAGCGAAGGTCCGTGAGTTTGACGAAGCGTCCGTTGGCATGCTCCGGGAAAGTCTTGTGGCCAGTGATCGCATCGCAGTTGCTGTTGAGTTCGAGACCGGAGAGATAGTCGCTGATCGCGGCGGCATAGTCGGAAACGCGATTGAACGCTGCTACCGCGAGCCGGAAGCGCGTGGCACGTGAGAGCGCGCCGTTTTTCTGCAGCTCGGCCAGCGCGTCGGGGTATTGATCCGGCGAGCTGAGCACCGCAACGTCGTTCCAGTTCTTGGCGGCCGAGCGCAGCATCGCCGGACCACCGATGTCGATGTTCTCGATGGCGTCCTGCAGCGAACAGTCCGATTTGGCGACCGTGGCTTCAAACGGATAGAGGTTCACGACCAGCAGGTCAATCGGCTGAATGCCCTGCTGTTGCATGACCGCGTCGTCGGTCCCGCGCCGCCCGAGCAGTCCGCCGTGGATCTTCGGGTGCAGTGTCTTGACACGCCCCCCCATGATCTCCGGAGCGCCGGTGTAATCGGCGACTTCGTGGACCGCAATTCCAGCCGCGCGCAGCGCTTGCGCGGTGCCGCCGGTGGACAGGAGTTCGACGCCGAGTGCCTGCAAGCCTTGGGCGAGTTCAGCCAGGCCGGATTTGTTTGAGACGGAGAGCAGCGCACGGCGTAGGGGCACAGGGATTCCTTGAGGAACGTGGCTGTAAAAGCGACGCTCTGCGCCGCACTATCCAAGGTGGAATCGCGACCCGTGGCCGGTCACGCCGCGGCTGGAGTTCGGGTATTGATCTTATATTGGCGCAATTTCTTGCGCAGTGTGCTGCGGTTGACACCGAGAATGCCCGCGGCACGCGACTGGTTGCCGCCGGTATAGTCCATTAGGGTCTCGAGCAGCGGTTGCTCGACTTCCGCGAGCACAAATTCGTAGATGTTCGACGGATCATGCCCATCGAGGTCCGTGAAATATCGGCGCAGGGTTTTTTCCGCATAGTCGCGCAGGCAGTGCGAGCCGCGCACTGAGGGCGCGCGGCCGTCGGCGATCTTTACTCGGGCCGTGGCGCTCTCGTTCATGCCGCGAGCTTCAGATCGGCGTCGCCGCTGAACAGGCGGCGCACCAGCGCTTGTTGCTCGTGCGCAGCCTCGACCTGCATCAGGCTGGCACGCACGTCGGCCGCGTCCGATATGGTTTTCAGATACCAGCCGATATGCTTGCGGGCCACGCGCACACCGGTGTATTCGCCGTAGAAGGCGTAGAGATTTTCCAAGTGTGCAAGCATGATGCCCGCGACCTCGGCCCGGGTCGGCGGCGCACATGCGTCGCCGGTGGCGAGGTAGTGGGAAACCTCACGGAAGAGCCACGGCCGCCCTTGGGCGGCGCGGCCGATCATGATGCCGTCGGCGCCGGTCGCGGCGAGCACCGCACGAGCCTTCTCCGGAGAATCGATATCGCCGTTGGCGAGCACTGGAATGGCAACCGCGGCTTTGATGGCGCGGATCGTCTGATACTCAGCTTCTCCGCCATAAAGCTCAGCACGCGTGCGGCCGTGTACGGCGAGCGCGCTGATGCCAGCCTGTTCGGCGATCTTTGCCACCCGCAGACCGTTACGGTGTTCAGGATCCCAGCCGGTGCGCATTTTAAGCGTCACCGGCACGTTTACCGCACGCACCACGGTGTCCAGTATCTGTCCAACCAGTATTTCGTTCTGCAAGAGCGCGGACCCGGCCGCCTTGTTGCAGACCTTCTTGGCCGGACAACCCATGTTGATGTCGATGATCTGGGCGCCGTCGGCTACGTTGCGACGTGCGGCTTCGGCCAGCATACCGGGCTCGCCGCCCTCGATTTGCACAATGCGCGGCTCGGCCTCGCCCACGTGATCGCGCCGCCGCCGGCTCTTGACGCTGTCATACAGCGAGACTTGCGCACTCAGCATCTCGGAGGCGGCCAAGCCCGCGCCCAAGCGGGTGCACAGTTGCCGGAACGGCCGGTCGGTTACGCCGGCCATGGGCGCGAGGGCTACTTTGTTCGGAAAAGAATATGCACCTATACGCATGCCGCGCATCGCTTTTTAATTATTCAGGAACGAGTGCAGGATATTAACGGCAAACCTTGCGCTGTCAATCTTGAAATTTTACGGGCCGCCTGTCACGCGGTTTCGCACTGCGGCGGGTGTGTAACGTTTCGGATTTTCGCGCGTGCGTTTTGTGCATGCACTGAAACTGCGTGCAGAATCAAGTGTTTCCGTTCGCCGTACCGTTGCACGCGCGCGCGCCGTGCAACGCGCTGCAGGGCCGGATCGTGAAGCCCACGGCGTCCGCGCCCGGATCGACGACGTCGATGCGGAATTCTGCGGCCATGCCTGGTCCAAGCCAGGTGGCGGCACGGTTGGCCGGCAGGTATTCGCCGGCGGTGAAATCGCTGGCGCGCACTGGGTTGCCATCCCGGTCCGTGAGTTCCACCCGCAGGGTCGGCCAGGTTTCGGCAAACACCGCGTTGTTTTGCAGGCGGCCGGTGATCGCCAAAGCCCCAGGGGTATCGGGGTCGGAGGTGACATTGGTGTCGCTGATTTGCCAAATGTTGTCGGCCGCGGGCGCGGCGCCGAGCGGATGCCCGAAGGCCGTGTACACGGCGGAAACCATCGGGCCAACGACGGCCGTGCGGGCGAGCGCTGCGCGCTGTGCATTGATTACCTGTGCGGCAAGCAGCACGGCAAGAATCAGCGCGCCGATGCCCCAGATTCGGATGCGGCGCCGACGTGCAGGCGATGCGGTCGCCGGCGGTTCCCGGGGCGGCAGCTCGGTGTGGCTATAGAGCTTTTGATCGAGCTCGAGTTCCGTAGGCTCGGGTATCTGCTCCTCGATGAGCAGCGGTTCGGGCTCGAGCGTTGTGGGATCCTGCACGGCGCGCGCGTCGCCGATTGCGTCATCGCCCCAGACTTCTCTCAGCAGGTCATCGGAAGGCGCCGCTGTCGCCGTAGCGTCAATCAGCAGGTCCGGCGCGGTGGGCGCCGGCGCGGGTGCCACGAGGCTTGGCGGTACGGGCGGCGGCGCGTCCACCGCGGGCTTGCTCAGCTCTTCGGCCAAGGCGCGCAGCTCGTCTGCGGCAGGATTGGGAGAACTCGCCGCCGGCGCGAATTCCTCTTTGAGCGTTTCGAAGGCGTCGAACACGCTCTGGCAGCGGCCGCAGCGCACCAGCCCATGCACGGTACGCAGTTGTATCGTGTCCACGCGAAACTGTGTGCCGCAGGCAGTGCAGGTGGTCAGCATTCCGCGCGCTCCGGACGGCGCAGGCCGTCGATGCGCAGCCATCCCTGGCGTTGCACCACGTTCACGATGGAGAAACTCCCGGCATAAGCAGCTTCGACTTCGCTCCTCTGGCTTGCCAGCACACCGGATAGTACGAGCCGGCTACCGGGCTGCACCAGCGCCGCGAAACGCGGCGCGAGTGCGCACAGCGGCGCGGCGAGAATATTGGCCAGCAGCACTTCGGCCGCTGCCGGGCGCGCGCGTTGCGCGGCGCGCACGATGATACGCGTACTCACCCGGTTGCGCAGCGCATTGGCGCGCGTTGCGAGCAGCGCCTGGGGATCGGTGTCCACGGCCCACACACGTTCGGCGCCCAGCCGCACCGCGGCGATCGCAAGAATGCCTGAACCGCAGCCGTAGTCGATCACACGGCGGCCGTGAAGCTCAGCGCTGTTCAGCCACTCGAGGCAGAGCGCCGTCGTCGCGTGCGTGCCGGTGCCAAACGCCAGTCCCGGATCAAGCCGGATATTCACGGCGGAAGGTTCTGGCGGGCGGTAGGCATTCGGTACGATCGAGAGCCTGCGGCCGAAGCGCATCGGCTTGAAGTCTTTGAGCCAAGCGCGCGACCAGTTGCGGTCTGCGACCGTTGAGAAACGGTGGTGGGGCAGGGCCTCGCCGGCCGTGCTCAGCACGGCACGCAGGCCGTCCCGATCGGTGTCGGCGGGAAACAGCGCAGTGAGGCGTGTCGCGCGTCTCACCGGTAGATGCTCCGCATTGGGCGCACACAGCGGTTGGTCAGCGGCGACGATCAGGGTGACGGACTGCGCACCAGATGCAGTCAAGGCGGCTTCAACCGGCGCCACCTGTGCCGCGACGAGCGTCACCTCGAGTTGCAGCCAAGACATAAAAATGTGAGAGGTGAGCCGTCCAGAGAAAGAATCGCGACCTGACGAACCATTGGGATAGTGTGTGTGAACTTCTCTCAGGCGGCGCAGCCGCAGGCGTCACTCCTCACTTCCTCACCTTGTCTTATAAACCCAACTTCTTTTCCAGGTAGTGAATGCTCGTTCCGCCCTCGATGAAGGCGGAGTCGCTGAACATGTCTTGGTGCAAGGGAAGGTTTGTCTGGATTCCTTCCACAATGGTTTCGAGCAGCGCGGTGCGCATGCGCGCCATGGCAATTGTACGGTCATCGCCATACGCCATGATCTTCGCGACCAGCGAATCGTAGAACGGCGGTACGCGGTAGCCGCTGTAAGCGTGCGAGTCCACGCGGATGCCAGGGCCGCCCGGCGCGTGCCAGCGCGTGATCAATCCCGGAGAGGGCAGAAAGCGTTTGGGGTCCTCGGCATTGATGCGGCACTCGAACGCATGGCCGTGGAGCGTGATGTCTTTCTGTTTGAGCGTGAAGGGCTCGCCGGCGGCGATCAGCAGCTGCCAGCGCACGATGTCGATACCGCTCACGAGTTCGGTGATACCGTGTTCGACTTGCACCCGGGTGTTCATCTCGATGAAGAAGAACTGGCCGTCCTGGTAGAGGAATTCAAAGGTGCCGGCGCCCCGATAGCCGATGTTGGCACAGGCTTCGGCCACGCGCTCGCCCATGACGCGGCGCTGTTTCTCGGTGATGCCGGGCGCGGGAGCCTCCTCGATGACTTTCTGATGGCGCCGCTGCGTCGAGCAGTCGCGCTCGCCCAAGTGCACCGCGTTGCCTTCGCCGTCCGCGAGCACCTGGAATTCAATATGCCGCGGGCGTTCCAGATACTTTTCCATGTACACCGCGTCATTTGCAAAGGCGGCCTTGGCTTCGGCACGTGTCATGTTGATCGAGGAGATGAGCGCGGCCTCGCTATGTACGACGCGCATGCCGCGCCCACCGCCGCCCCCCGAGGCCTTGATGATTACCGGGTAGCCGATCTTGCGCGCAATGCCGATAACTTCCTTGGGGTTGTCCCGCGGCAGCGCGTCCTCGGAGCCGGGCACGGTCGGCACGCCGACCTTCTGCATGGCGTGCTTGGCCGATACCTTGTCGCCCATGAGGCGGATGGTTTCCGCGCGTGGGCCGATGAAAATGAAACCACTTTGTTCCACGCGCTCGGCGAAATCCGCGTTCTCGGCCAGGAAGCCGTAGCCCGGGTGGATGGCCACGGCGTCGGTAACCTCGGCCGCGCTGATGATGGCTGGCATGTTGAGATAGCTCTCGGCAGACGGCGGTGGACCGATGCAAATGGCTTCGTCGGCAAGGCGCAGGTGCTGCAGGTCGCGGTCGGCGGTGGAAAATACCGCGACGGTCTTGATACCGAGCTCGCGGCAGGCCCGCAGGATACGCAGCGCGATTTCGCCGCGGTTTGCGATCACGATCTTGTCGAGAATCGCGGGTGTCCGGGTTGTGGGCTTGGGTGCGATACCGGCTTACTCGATCACGATCAGCGGCTGGCCGAACTCCACGGGGTCACCGTTACTGACCAGGATGGCCTTGACGGTGCCAGCCTTGTCGGCCTCGATCTGGTTCATCATCTTCATGGCTTCGATGATGCAAAGCGTGTCCCCTTCCTTGACTGTACTGCCCACCTCGATGAACGACTTCGAACCGGGTGTAGCTGAACGGTAAAACGTACCGACCATGGGTGATTTCACCTGATGGCCGGCAGGGATCTCGACCCCCGCGGCTGCCACCGGTGTGACCGCCGCTGTCGGCGCCGGAACTGGTGCGGCGGCCGTTGCCGGTACGCTCGCCACCAGCTGGTTCACCGCTGGTGGGCTCTTGCCATAACGGCTGATGCGCACCGATTCCTCGCCCTCGGTGATCTCAATCTCGGCGATCCCGGACTCTTCCAGCAATTCGATGAGTTTCTTGACTTTGCGTATGTCCATAGACATTGCCCCGGAGTCAGTGAGTGCGGACGGCGTGCGTGTGCAGGTAGCGGTCGGCGGCCAGTAGCGCGAGCTCGTAACCCTGTGTCCCGAAGCCCGAGATGGTTCCGAGCGCTAGATCGGAGAAATACGAGTGTCGCCGGAAGGCCTCGCGCGCCTGCACGTTGCTCAGATGAATTTCAATGAAGGGCAAGCGCGTGGCGGCTAAGGCATCCCTGAGCGCCACACTGGTGTGCGTGTAGCCGCCGGGGTTGAACAGCAGGAAGACGGTGCCGTCCTGCCTGGTTGCGTGAATTCGGTCGATCAAAGCGCCTTCGTGGTTGCTCTGGAACGCGGTTAATGTGTGGCCCAGATTCTTGGCCTGTCCCGCGAGCAATTCCTCGATCTCTGGCAGGCTCTCATGTCCATAATGCTCCGGCTCGCGTTCGCCCAGGATGTCAAGATTTGGCCCGTTCAGGAGCAGGATAGATGCCACAGGTTCCCCGAAAGATCACGTAACATCCGTGCAGATGTTTACACGATACCATACTTTCGGCGGAGATGAAGCGTGATGATTCTGCGTAGATTCTGTGGAGATTGATTCACGCGCAGCTTTCTAAATAAGCCCGATTCGTGCCTGTTGCTACACGTACCGGATGTGGCTGTTGTTTAGCACGTGAATTGTGGAGCAAGGCAGAACGCCTGTCCACTGTGGCACGACTTCCTGCAAATTGACCGAAATTCCAGACTAATCAATGCTAGTTGTGGTTGAAACCGCTGGAGCCCGCTTGAGCGGCGGTAGCTTCAACGCCGTGCGCACCAGACTTTCCGCTTCGGTGGGGTCCATGGCGCCAGTCTGGATCTTTATCACACTGCCGTCTGGTTTGAGCAGGATACTCACGGGTAGACCGATGAAGTTGCCGCCCAGGGCATCCACGATTTCCGCGCTCTGGTTATTGCTCATGAGGATCGGGTAGTTGACCACCATTTTCTTGACGAAAGCTCGCACGTCCTGCTCGCTTTGCTCGTCGGTCGCGATTCCGACCACCTGCAGTCCCTGCGCAGCGTACTGGGCTTGGAGCTTCACGAGTAGCGGCATTTCTTCGCGGCAGGGCGGGCACCAGGTAGCCCAGAAATTCACTAGCAGCAATTTGCCGCGCCAGTCGTCGAGCATGTGGGGCTCGCCGTGCAGATCGTTCATCGGCAGCATCAGGGCCTTAGCGGCCGAAAGGCTGGGCGCGGGCGCCGGGGGCTCGGAACTGCTGGCGATGCCGTTCGACGAGATTTGCGGATGCAGTGGTTGCATCCAGCTGTAGACACCAAACGCGGCCGCACCTGCCGCCACCAGGATGGCAATCACCAGTCCAATCGATTGCGTGTGCTTCAATTCAAGATGCCTCGCTCTGCGCCCAAGGCCTGATGAATGCGAACCTTGAAGTCTTTGGCGTCCATGTAGCCGACCACCCGGTCGGCGCTGAGTTCCTGACCATGGGCGTTGAAAAACATAATACTCGGCGGACCGTAAATGCCGAAGTGGTTGAGCAGCGCCTGCTGCGCTGCAGTATCGGCGGTGACATCGGCCTCGAGTAGGCGGGTGCCCTGCAACGCCGCGATGACGCTCGGATCACGGAAGGCCCCCTGCTGTATTTCCTTGCAAGATACGCACCAATCAGCGTAAAAATCGAGCATTACGGGCTGATGCCGGGCCGCGGCCGTCGAGACCTGCTGCTCGAGATCGGCCACGCTTTCCACGCGTGTGAACTGCAACCCTTGTGCGGGGCTCGCGTCGCTCGTCTGTGCGCCGCGGGTAAAGCGCGCGAGCGGTTGCAAGGGGTCGGTGCCCCCGGCCGCGGCACCGACGAGCATGATGACGCCGTAGATTCCGAGTACCGCACCGACGCCTTTCCAAGCGACTCGCCAGCGGTTGCTCACCGTATGCTTTATCAGCAGCCAGATACCAAAGCCGATGGCAAGCGCCGCCCAGAGTGCCAACGTCACTGCACCGGGAAGAATGCGTGATAGAAACCAGATCGCGACTGCGAGCAGGAGTGCGCCGAGCACCGCTTTTACGCTGGTCATCCATACTCCAGGTTTGGGCAGAAGCTTTCCGGCCGAGGTGCCGACCACCATGAGAGGCACGCCCATGCCGAGGCCGAGTGCAAACAGGCTCAGGCCCCCGCGCACGGGGTCACCGGCTTGGCCGATCACCAAGAGCGCTGCCACAAGCGGCGCGGTGATACATGGCCCGACGATCAGTGCTGACAGCACACCCATCACACCAACGCCGGCGTAGGCGCCACCGCGCTGGTTATTGCTGAGGCCCACGAGCCTGGTCTGGATGGCGCTCGGCATCTGCAGTTCGTACACGCCGAACATCGAGAGGGCCAGCAGCACGAACAACAGCGCGAATATGCTCACGAGCCAGGGATTCTGGAACCAGGCCTGCACATTGGCGCCCGCGAGCGCCACGACCACGCCCGCCACGGTGTAGGTGAGCGCCATGGCGACCACATACGTGAGCGACAGGGAAAAGGCGCGCAGCGTCGTGGGTTTTTTCCGTTGGCCGGCAATCAGGCCGGCAATGATTGGGATCATCGGCAGCACGCAGGGCGTGAAACAGAGCGCGATGCCGAGGCCAAGAAACACTAGCAACACCCAGGCGAGATTTCCGCTGCGGATCAAGTCTGCGAGCCGGTCCTGCTGGGCGGCCGGTACCGTATTGCGGGCGGCGCTGAGCACTTCCGCATTGCCGGCCGCCGAAGTCAGAGGCGCGGCGCCTGCCACGGGGCTGCCCGGCGTACCCGGCAGCGTGAAATTGATGGCCACGGTTTTGGTGATTGGCGGATAGCAGAGACCCTTGTCAGCGCAGCCCTGATACCGGACCGTGAGCGGCAGGGTTTGTACCGAGCCCTCCACAGGCAGGGTGGCCGTTACCTCGTTGCGGTAGATTTCCTGGGTACCGAAATAGGCATCATTGTGGAAAATGCCTTGCGGGAAATCCGGCGCCCCGAGGCTCGCTTGCGGGTTACTGGTGCTGAACTGGAATTTTTGCCGGTAAAGGTAGTACCCCGGCGCTATTTTCCATGTGGCCTCGATGGTATGCGCGTCTTGTGCATACGCGGCGAAGTGGAACACCTGATCGGGTGGCGGAAAGCCGCCGCTTGCCGCGCCCCCGCCTACCACTACCGCGAGGTCAGGCGGATGTATGACGCGGGCAGTTGGTGTCCCGGTGCCGGTGGGGCCGGCGATTCCGCCAGACGCCCCGGACGCGGCGGCGAGTGTCAGGTTGAAGGTCTTTCTTTGCGGCGGGTAGCAAAAGCCGTGATTGGCGCAGCCCTGATAGACGACTTCGACGACGGCTTTGCCAGAACCCGTGTACGGAACGCTCGCGGTCACGCCGCCGTAGTAAATCTCCTGGGTACCGAAGAACTTGTCGCTGTGCGTCTCACCCGCGGGGAATTTGGCGGGTGCGAGCGTGATGCCGGGGCTCGTGCTGACGAACTGGAACTTGTTCTTGTAGAGGTAGTACCCGGACTGAATGTCCCAGTGCGCCAAGATCGCCCCCGGCTGCGGTTGCACCTGCAGGCGGTAAGCCGCATCCGGCGGCAGCGGTTGCCAGTTCTGTGCGTGTGCCAGGATCGGCACCAGCATGAGAATCAGCGCCGGCAGCATCAATAGCAAGCCGAGCAGCCAGAGAAACCTTCTTATGCGGGACGGGCGTTCGCGGTCAGCCATTTCAGGTACTCAGGATCGCCATCGCAGATAGGTAGGGCGATGATTTCCGGCAACTCATAGGGATGCAACTCACGCAAACGTTGACGCAAGTCGGCAAAGCGACTTGCCATGGCTTTGATGATTAATAGGCATTCCGGTTCCATTTTGAGTGCACCTTCCCACCTATATATTGACGTGAGTCCGGGCACCACGTTCACGCAGGCCGCGAGGCGCTCCTGTACGAGGGCGCCGCCAAGACGCTCACCGGACTCACGGTCCGGACACGTGCAAAATACAACCAGTTGATTCTCTTCCATAAAAATAAAGTGCTCCGCGGGACCGCCACCCCTTGACTCTGCGACATGTGACCTTATCATTAGCACTCGTTGCCGGTGAGTGCTAACCAGCATTTTACCGCGGGCCTACAGCCCAAGAACCCTAAGAAATCATTTCGTTGAGGAGAGATCTTCCATGAAACTGCATCCATTGCACGATCGGGTGATTATCAAGCGCCTGGAGTCGGAGACCAAGTCCGCGGGCGGCATTGTTATTCCCGATACCGCCAAAGAAAAGCCCATGAAGGGCGAAGTTATTGCTGTCGGCAAGGGCCGCACGCTCGACAACGGCACTCTCGTGGCGCCCACCGTCAAGGTCGGCGACACCGTGCTGATCGGCAAGTATTCCGGCTCGGAATTCAAGATCGACAACGTCGAATACGTTGCCGTCAAAGAAGACGAAATCATCGCGATCGTGGGCGGTAAATAAGCCCGGTCGCGTTCTCCAATCTACCCATTCATTCAGAGGAAAACAGCAATGGCTGCTAAAGAAGTCAGATTCGGCGAAGATGCGCGTCAGCGCATGTTCCGCGGCGTGAACATCCTTGCGAACGCCGTCAAGGTCACGCTCGGCCCCAAGGGCCGCAACGTGGTGCTCGACAAGAGTTTCGGTGCTCCTACCATTACCAAGGACGGCGTAAGCGTTGCCAAGGAAGTGGAGCTCAAGGACAAGCTCGAAAACATGGGCGCGCAGATGGTGAAGGAAGTTGCGAGCAAGACCTCGGACAGTGCCGGCGACGGCACCACCACCGCGACCGTGCTCGCCCAGGCGATCATGCGCGAAGGCCTGAAAGCGGTGGCCGCCGGCATGAACCCGATGGACCTGAAGCGCGGCATCGACAAGGCCGTGGCGGTCGTGACCGACGAGCTCAAGAAGATTTCCAAACCCTCCTCGGACACCAAGTCCATTGCCCAAGTGGGCACGATCTCCGCGAACGGGGATACTGCGATCGGCAAGATCATCGCCGACGCCATGGACAAGGTTGGCAAGGAAGGCGTGATCACGGTCGAGGAAGGCTCGGGCCTCGACAACGAACTCGAAGTGGTCGAGGGCATGCAGTTCGACCGCGGCTATCTTTCGCCGTATTTCATCAATAATCAGCAGAGCATGAGCGCCGAGCTCGAGAATCCGGTCATCCTGCTGCACGACAAGAAGATCTCCAATATCCGGGATCTCCTGCCGTTGCTTGAGTCTGTCGCCAAGGCGGGCAAGCCGCTCCTGGTCGTCTCCGAAGACGTTGAAGGAGAAGCCCTTGCAACGCTCGTGGTCAATACCATCCGCGGCATCGTCAAGGTCGTGGCCGTCAAGGCGCCGGGTTTTGGTGACCGCCGCAAGGCCATGTTGGAGGACATCGCGGTTCTCACCGGTGGCACGGTAATCGCCGAGGAAGTCGGTCTGTCGCTCGAGAAAGCCAGCCTCAACGATCTGGGTAGCGCCAAGAAAGTGATCGTGGACAAGGAAAACACCACCATCATTAACGGCGCCGGCGCGAAGAAGAATATCGAGGCGCGCATCAAGGCTGTGAAACAGCAGATCGAGGAAACCACCTCTGATTACGACAAGGAGAAGTTGCAGGAACGCGTAGCGAAGCTCGCCGGCGGCGTAGCCGTCGTCAAGGTGGGCGCTGCGACCGAAGTCGAGATGAAGGAAAAGAAGGCCCGCGTCGAAGACGCGCTGAACGCTACGCGCGCAGCCGTCGAGGAGGGCGTGGTGCCGGGTGGCGGTGTCGCGTTTGTACGTGCACACAAGGCCGTTGCCAAGCTCAAGGGCACCAACGACGACCAGAACACTGGCATCCAGATTCTGGCCCGGGCCATCGAAGAGCCGCTGCGTCAAATCGTAGCGAACGCGGGCGAAGCCCCGGACGTGGTGCTCGACAAGGTCAAAAGCGGTACCGGCAACTTCGGGTTTGACGCCGCAACCGGTGAGTATGGTGACATGGTCGAACTTGGCATCTTGGACCCGACTAAGGTGACGCGCACAGCGCTGCAAAACGCCGCGTCCATCGCAAGCTTGCTGATAACCACTGAGGCGATGGTGGCCGAGTTGCCGAAAGACGATAAACCGGCCGCCATGTCGCCGGGCGGTGGCATGGGTGACATGGACTATTGATGACCGACAGGTATGTTGAACGAAAAACCCCGCTCCGGCGGGGTTTTTCTTGTCTCCTTGTCCTCTGGCCCTGATTGGGGGGACATGCGGCGAGTAGGAGCGGTCGTCCCGACCGCGATGCTTTTGTTTTCCCGACACAGCCATCACGCCGTCATGCCGGCGTAGGCCGGAATCCAGTCTTGATCAGGAACCGCTTTGATGTACTGGATGTACGAATGCTGCGAGAGGCATGGATGCCGACAGCAGCCGGCGACAACCATAGCGAATGCCTCCCGCCACCGAGCGCAGAACTGATTTAGGCGGGCTTTTTTACCCGCACACACAACGCCTTGCCGTTGCCGATCTGACGTTCTTCCGTCTCGAACAAGCCAATTGCGGTGATCAGGCTGGAGAGCTTGCCGTAGCCATAATTGCGCGCGTCGAAATCCGCCGACTGTTTGCCGACGATATTGCCCACCGTGCCGAGTGCCGCCCAGCCAGTTTCGTCCGAGGCGCCGTCCACGGCGTTACGCAGAAGATTCAATAGTGCCGCGTCCTGGCGCAGTTCTTTGGTACTGCGCCTTTTCACGGTATGCGCACCATCGTTGCCGGTATCCTGCACCAGCACTTCGGTGTAGATGAATTTGTCGCAGGCGGTGCGAAATGGTTCGGGCGTTTTGTGCTCTCCGAAACCATATACGGTGCGTCCGTGCTCGCGGATGCGCGATGCCAGGCGCGTAAAGTCACTGTCGCTCGACACCAGGCAGAAGCCGTCGAATTTCTCCGTGTACAGCAGATCCATGGCGTCTATGATCATGGCCGAGTCGGTGGCGTTCTTGCCCACCGTGTAGCGAAATTGCTGGATGGGCTGGATTGAGTAGCGCAACAAGGTTTCCTTCCAACTGTTGAGCTCGGGCTTGGTCCAGTCACCATAAATGCGTTTCACGTGTGCAGTGCCGTATTTCGCCACTTCAGCGAGCAGGCCCTCGACGATGGACGGCCGGGCGTTGTCGGCGTCAATCAGAACCGCGAGTTTCGATGGATTCTCGGTAGACATGGGCGTGATCCAAGCAAGGGTGCAGCACGATAGTAGCATTCAACCGCAGCGTATCGGGCGATTGGCGGTCTTCATGCGCGCCCCGTCATTAACAAATGACATGTCAGGTCCACGATCAATATGGACACGCTGAGCGCGGTGCGGCGTACAGTGCCAAGGTCAGGAAGAACCGCGATCGCTATCTGGTCACGTTCCGTGACCTGAGAAACGTATTTGCCGAAGATGCAACGCTGGAAGCAGCGGTGTTCGATGCCTGCCAAGCCCTGGATGCTGTGCTGGCCTCCATGCTCGATCACGGACTGGACATTCCCGTTCCGACCAAGTTGCGCAAAGGTGAGTATGAGGTTCCGGTGGGCCTTGCAATATCCGTCCCGCTATCGCTCTACCTGATGCGCAAACGCATGAACCTGACCATGGCTCAAGTGGCCGCAGCTCTCGACGTTACCTAACAGCGTTATCAGAGCATTGAAAAACCTGGTGCGAACATAACCGCCAAAACCCTGCAGGTCGCGGCAATGGGAGCGGTGGTGGAATTAAAAATCAAATCCGTGCGCGCTCTGAAGGCAGCTAATGTCTGAGTCGGAGCGAATAGCGGAGTTTTTGCCGGCGCAACCGTTCAAGATTGCGGATTCTCGCCGCCGAGAGCGGCGCACTGGTTTAATAAATCCGAGTCCGCAGCCTATTCAGTTCCTGAGTGTGCCCCCGATCATGTTCAACCCACACCTCCAGCAGCTTGCCTAATGTGATTTCGCCTACCGTTTCGAGATATGCAGTCCGGCCGAGCTGCGGTTCGGTCACTTTCTCAAGAATCTTTAAGTTCGCGTGGCGCGTTTGGATGAACGCCTCCAGAGCAGGTTGCAATGGCTGTTCGTTGTAGCGCCGCTCGCGGGCGAGCTGGTCGCCGTTGATGTCAGGCAGCGTGGGATGGTTTTCCGCAAGCATGCGTTGCAAACGCACGCTGTAGCCTTCGATTTCGATGTCCCGCAGATGACAGACGTTTTCGAGCACAGAAAAGTATCCGCCTTCGGGCTGGAAGTGCAGTTGTGCGTCCGTGAGGCCGGCAACCTGCCGCCGTAAACTTTCCGGCATGAGCCTGAGAGATGCGGTAGCGTCTTTAAGCAGCATGATGATGCCCAGTCTGTGCCCGCGCCCTGCCGCGTTGGATGGCGCGTAGTATATTGATTATTGAGTGTGCTTTTCGAAGTCTGTTTTGGGGGCGTACGTTCATGCCTTATGCCATCCGCATTCATGCAACCGGCGGGCCCGAGATGCTGCGCTGGGAAGAAGCCGAGGTTGGCAAGCCCGGCCCGGGTGAAGTGTTGGTGCGCAATACCGCGGTCGGTCTGAATTTCGTGGATACCTATCAGCGCAGCGGCCTGTACCCGATGCCCTTGCC
>JBOIBB010000177.1:0-6265 GCA_050739335.1 Gammaproteobacteria bacterium | reverse complement strand
ACCGATGCCCGAGGGATCCATGGACGGCGGGATGTATTCGAAGGCATACACCACGTCGAGTTGCGCACCACATTGCATCGCCATACGATTGGCCGTCTTGAGCACCTGGGTGTTCAATTCGTGCGGGCGGTTGTGCTCGTCGAGCGGGTCCACCGCCGCAAGAATGCTGCGCGGCAGCGCGCGGGCATTGCTGCGCACCAGCATCAGCGGTGCCGGGCATTCGCGCAACAGGTCCAGGTCTTCAGGCGTGAACAGCGGGCGCTTGAGCACCAGCTCTTCGCTCACGTCCTTGATTACCAGTTGCGGCTGTTCGATCAGGATCATCAGGAGCCGATAGGCCGCGATCGGGTGGCCCCAGTAGACGCGCGTATCCACCTTCACGCCATCGTGACGCAGGGATTCGGCCAGCACCTCGAGTTTCTGATGCCGTCCCTGTTTATAGGCTTCGAGGTCTGCGCCCTGGCGCGCCGCGCGCGCGAGTACCCGATCAAACTCGAAGGACGCGAGTAGCACGTGGTCACCGCTTTTGCGGGCGAGCGCCAAGGCGCGCGCGACCGCGGGCGTGAATTGCAGATCGCAGTTGACCAGCACCATCAGACGGGCTGCATCGGTCATGGGAACTCGCTTTACGCCGCTGGCGCATCCGTGTTGAGGCGCTCAGTTTGCATTCATGCGCACAAGCACACGATGATCTGGATCAGTTTGCACGGATTCCGGGAGCGTGCCGGCGCCGGGCCCGGCTTGTAGCGACAGACGGGAGTCGCTGGAGTTCAGCTCTTAACCAAGCCGCCGTCCACGATCAGGTTCTGGCCGGTCACGGCGCGCCCGCAGGCGAGCAACTGCTCATAGCTCAAGGACTCACTACGGCTCATGCTGGGTTTCCGGGTTGCGGCGCAAATTGGGTCTGGATCAAGGACACGTGGCAGTGTGGGTCGTGATGCCGCCTGCACGCGCATTTTTACAGTGAAACATGACAGTACTCTAGAGAGGAACCCACGGCGCGCACCGCCGGTACATTATTGGCGTGAGCGTGCGCCCCTGACCGTGCGTGGTCGGTGCGTGCTTGTTGAACTGCGCAGCCCGTGAGGCTGTCCTTCGGCTCCAATGCACGAACGATGGCCTTGGTCAAAAGCGGACGTCGTCATCAAACCGCGCTACGGAGCCAACCATGGAATCGGCGCGTAAACGAAGGCTTCCTGATTTGGCTGCAGAACCGTGGCACATCCTGCGCAGTCCGGTCGCCCCGGTACCGCAAGGTCAGATTTATAGCCCCGGATAGTGAGTTCACGCAGCTCGGCCTGATCGAAACGCTAGTGCGCGGTCCGCTGAAAGTCCGTGCCGTTGCACATCACACTTCGATGACCTGCTAGATTTAGGTGCTACTATTAGCACGATTTCAAAAAAAGTAAATCGCAATAATGAGGGGAGACCAATGGCATCAAAATATATCGAAGCCTTACGGTTAGACAGTGGGAGAAAAGCTAATGATAAAAATATGGAATCTGGACTTCGATCCTTCCTGATGGAATTTCATAGAGGATTGAACGATGCCCTGCCGAAAGACAGCAAAACGGGGCTCGCAAATAAACACATCATCCCAAAAGTTATAACAAAAGCTTTACAGCACTTATTGGGTTTAGAGAACTCGCCATCCCGCGAACGGTTCTTCGAGGTTGAATGCCGCCTCAAAAAATATCTCAAGAATTCTGCCCTTAAAGATAAATTGTTATGCGAATTAATCGGAAATAAGCGGATAGACATGGTTATTCACGGGCCCAAAACTGACTTATTGATCGAATTTAAATCGCTGGGGGATTTCAATTCCTTTGGTGCGGCTATGGCGGAGATGCAAATCGTCAAGAAGTTTACTGACAAGAAGCGTAGACTCATCACATCAGTAATGTTTCTATATCCGCAGCAGAAAAGTTGGAACGCCGAAGGGTTTAAAAGGTTTAAGGCACTCGACAAAGAACTCCATGGGGAGCCGTCCTGCGATCAGATATGGTGCCTTGCTACAGGAGAAAACGAGCGCACCACGTTTGATGTCGTTCAGATTGCTGCATTCAGGGAATTCGTCCTAAAGAATATTCTTAATTAGATGCGTCCTGTTGAAACTACCTCCCGGCATGGGAAGATCGGCTGCGTCTGGCGGTGACAATAGACTCATACCCGCACATGCTTGTCGGCCGGATGACAGACGCACGCATAACGAAAATATTCCCGATACGTGCACTACGCCCTTGTGTATCTGGATGGCATACACACATTGAAACGCATTGGTTTTCCCGAATGCTTCAGTTTTGGGGACGACTGTAAACCTTGCGCACGAGACGCGCGACCTGTCAATGCGGGTCCGTAACCATTGGGCCTAAAGTGTTACTGCGCCGGCCTGCGTTTCAGCTCCGAAACGAACTGCAGGACCAAGCGGTGCATCGGTCGCGCCGACGAGAAACCCAAGCGCACCCACAACCTTGATCGCTTCCCAGCTCACTTCCAAGTGGTTGCCTTGGTAATGCAGAACGTAAAGGAGATACTCTTATGTGCATCCCCATGTCAGGGACATGGCGACGGAAAACACAACAGCTAATGGCTGAATAGGCATCGCAACCATAAGTGCCGTAAACGTAACCAGAAACGGCGCCGAGGTCAGGTGATAATCCGCATGGTATACCCACGCCACGAATCCGCTCAGGCATAGGATTTCGACCAGCACGTACTTCAGGTACAGAAAGCCGAGGTAAGTTTGGAGGCCTTCAGAGACAAGACTTGACTGGCGTGACACAGCGCGCGTCATCCAGCCGATACGGTGACGGGTGTTCTACGTCGGCCCGAGCTGAGCCGCTTGCGCGGCAAGCCATCCAAGACGCATGGCTCGGGCGTCATCCAGCGCGTGGTGCCGGCGCAGTTGCCGACTCTCGAAGTGGTTGCAGGCAGAGTCAAGCTCGGCAACTCCTGCCGGTAACGACACTGGCTGATGGCTGAGATTGTGGGGCCAGCGGCCCGAGGCGTAACAAGCCTTCTGGACCCACTCCCAATCCCAGGCAACGGCATCGGACGCGGCCTGCACTGGCTCTGCAAATGAACTGATCCAGGTGGGCAGCCGCTCGACGAGCTCTTGCCAAGTGACCTGGAGGGTACCACCCTCGAGGAGCGGCAACACATTCTCCTGCACGAAGAAGTCACAGGACTCGACGTCCCAGGTGTCGGTGAGTTCTGCATAAAACGTGCGATCGTCTTCGCTCACGAGCCCAAGGCTAATCAGGGCGGGATCGGCCGAGAGCCCGGTAAACTCAGTATCCAGAAATATCAGCATCTGATATCTCCTGCGACTCGGCAAATGTACATTGGCCGACCTTTCGCACCCGTGACGTTGTGGGCTTCAGTTCGAACACTGCTCCTCACGCGGCCCCGGCAAATCCGAGGACACGGAACACGCCTTTATCCTTGAAGGCACACTCAGTTTCAAGGACTGCACAAAGTTTATCCGCGGATGGCGGCGTGCCAAGCAATCGCGCCTGGCGCATTGCAACGGCGAAATCCCCCGGCGTCAACGTGTCGAGCCGCTCTAGGCGCCGGCTTACGTCCGCGTTCGCGCGTTCAGCCGTATTCCCGAGCGTCATGAGAATGTCGGCAAACATTGCCTCGCGCTGCGGCGGGGTCAGGTAGCGAAATCTAATCTTGAAGTCGAAGCGGCGAAGCGACGCGGCATCCAGGTTGTCCATGAGATTGGTGGATGCGATGAACAGGCCGTCGAAGGCCTCCATCTGGGTCAGAAGCTCGTTGACCTGGGTAACCTCCCAACTACGTGTAGCCCCGGCACGGTCCTGCAGGAAACTGTCGGCTTCATCCAGCATGAGCACTGCCCCCTCGTGTTCGGCTTCGCGGAACATGTGCGCAATGTTCTTCTCGCTTTCTCCTACCCACATACTGAGCAGATCCGATGCCCGTTTCACGAGCACTGGCCGATCGAGTAACTTACCCACGTGCTTGCCGAAGGCTGTCTTGCCCGTGCCCGGAGGTCCGTAGAGGCAGAGCCGTCCCTGAACCCGCCGTTTCAACCCGGTGCACAGGGCGTCGAGATCGCTGTCGGGATTGAGGTATTCAAGCCGATAGTGGATCGGCTCGACACCGGAGCCAGGCGCAATCCACTGCCGGCCCATGGACGTAAGATTCCCGCGCAAGGTGAAGGCGAGCTGCTTCTCGGCCTGCGCCGCATCGGCAAGTTTCAGGGAGCCGACCACTTTGGCTGCACGTTCTATAACCGCGGGCACGAGATCGCGGTTCTCCGCGACGCGGTCGAGCCAGGGCTCGCTCACGGCAATTCCCTTGAGATAGTGGCAGAGAATCCTGCGGCGCGCGGAGCGCGGCGGTTCCGGCATCTCGAACACGAGGTCGAAACGACGCAGGTATGCACGATCAATCTGCTCGATGTCGTTGCTCAACCAGAAGCTCGGCACTGGATTCTCTTCCAGCACTCGATTCATCCAAGCCTTGCCGATCCGTGCCTCGCCTCCGCCGAACTCCCGGAAAAGTCCCCACCTCCCACCGGGGAACGCGTCTTCTACTTCGTCAAACAGCACCACCGCTTTTTTGGTGTTACACAGCACACGCTCGGCCAAGAGGTAGGCGCCGAGGCGGTGTTCGGGGCGCAGTGAGCCTCCCTCCGCGCCATGTACCGCGACCTCCCGCAGGTCGAGTCCAAGTTCCGCCGCAAGTGTGCGTACAAATTCGGTCTTTCCAGTCCCGGGTCGCCCATAAATCAGGATATTGACCCCGGCTGCGGGTTTCGCAGCCTTCGCCGCAAGGTAACCAGTAACCAACGACCATTCGTCCTCGGCGTACTGAAAGTCACCATGCTTGAGAAGCGGAGCCTCGGGGATTCGAAAAAAGGGCTTCAGCATTTCCGCCGGGCTCGCTTGCTCCTGGCTGAGTGCGTCAGCGAACGAGTCGAACAACTCCAATTTCTCCTTGAGCCGACCGGCGCCCGTGGCGACATGGATTATTCCGGAGCATGCCAAGGCGCCTGTGGAGGCAAGTGCCGCATGGATGTCGCGCTCAGGGAGCGCGAGGATCGTCGCGAGTGCCGGTTCCATCCCGCGAGTGTCGAGTTCACCCAGGCTTGAGGCGGCCTCTTGTAGCCAACCTGTTTGACACAGAATTACGGAAAAGGCGAGGATCGCACAGTCCGTAGGCGTGAGCTTGAGCGAGGGCGCCAGCATGCGCAGGTTTTTGCGGAGCACCCCAAGCCGACGCGGCGCGCGAGCTTCGAACACCGCGAGCCGTCTCCGCAGCAACCGTTTGAGCTTCCGTAGAGGCGGGGTCTCTTCGTAGTCACCGACCCCCACAATACGCAGGAACTCTTCTTCGTCCATGATTGAGCTTTTGAACCGCTGCACACCATGCAGCCGCACGAGGATCCTGAGTGCCCAGAGTACCGCGACCCCTTGGTAGGCGCCCCGCGGCACCGGTTTCCCCACTCTTTCCACTTCGACAAAATCGAGTTCAAGCGCTTCGTCGGACATGGCACCCCTCCTTTTTCGGAGACCATTATCCGGAGCGCTGCGACAAACCATGTCGCACTGCGTGCGCCCGACGTCAAGGCGCATCCTCGGAACGAGTAGAGCGGATGCCTCGGGGCAAATGAGATCGCCACTGGATGATGGGGGCCAGTTCTGCGTATGGTTATGGAGGAAAAAACATCCACGTACGCAGCGAGGCGACAAACGGTGTCGCAGCGCTTACCGGAGGCCGACATCAGCAGGCTTGGAGCGGGTATCCTTGAGGCTAGAGTGAATAAGCCAGAAGACCCGGCATGACCGACACCCTGCAGCGCCAATGGTACATGCTGCGCCTGATTCCGCGTGAACCCCGCCGCGTAAGCGTCGACGAGATTCAGAAACAACTGGCTGCGGCGGACTTCGGGGTCAGCGCGCGCACTCTCCAACGGGATTTGATTGCGCTTTCCGGCCTTTTCCCACTCGTGATGGATGATCGGAACCGGCCTTACGGGTGGTCCTGGAAGAAAGACGGCCGCATCTTCGACCTGCCCGGCATGGACCCGCAGACGGCGCTCACGTTCAAGCTGGTGGAGATGTTCTTGGGGGGAGTGATGCCGCCCACGGTACGTCAGGGCCTCGATCCGCACTTGCGAAATGCAGCCGAGGTGCTGAAACAACGTCCGCTGCGACGCTGGGTCGAGCGTGTCCGGGTAATCCGTAGCCGCCAGACTTTGAAGGCACCGCACATTGACCGCGAAGTACTTCAA